>CAWUJV010000060.1:0-26472 GCA_963922845.1 uncultured Alteromonas sp. | reverse complement strand
CCTATTCTGAACAAATAGACAAACTTATCGAAAAAGATAGCCGTTACTTCTACAAAGGAGCAGGGAGTAAAAAAGCGGAGCGACTACACTATATGTTGTTGCAAAACAAAATAGACGGAATCATTGAGTATTCTTCGGTGTTCCGCAGTCGGCAGCAAGATGATAACGACAATACCGAAATTTTTGTATATCCTCTTCGTGAAGCCCGTTTGCCGGTGAAGGGGTTTTTCGCTTGTTCACGTTCTGATATTGGTCAGCAACTGTTGGACGACATAGACCAGCTAATGAAAACGTCTGACTATCGGTCAATGGCAATAGCGGGTATACACGCTGAGGCTCATTTAATTGAAGCAGAATACACGATTAACGCACTAGGCTATTCCCTTTAAATCCCTACCTCCAAGCGTGCTAATGTTGTTAGCATGGCGGCGATACTTTGATCTGGCGTCTGTCCTGCGGTATCCAACGTAATATCAACACTCGGCCACTCATCAAACTCTCGACTGGCGACACTCTGCCATGTTGGTAACACCAATCCCGTCACATCCGTGACGCGAGTCTCAACTCGGGTTCGGTGCTCGTTTGGGTCAGAACAAACAACATGTATTTCAATCATTTTACTGCCTGATTGCTCTGCGACTTTTTGCCAATGCTGACGAGACTCTACGACCGGATTCGTCGAATCGGCAACCACACTTGCCCCCAACTGTAAGTTTTCTCTAGCAGTAGCAAAAGCGACCTGATATCCCTCGTCATACAGGTCTTTAAACCCAGCGGACCTAAGCGATTGCTCTATCGTATCGATACGAAGATAGACAGCAGATTGAGATCTGGCTAGCGCCTTGGCTAGCGTGCTCTTTCCTACGCCCGGCAATCCTCCAAAGGCAAATAAAATAGGTGTTACGGCCATCGCTCTTTAAACCTTTGCGTACTTCCATTATGCGTCACAACCACCAAACAAGAGGGGAATCGAAATGAACCAACATCATAACTTAAAAATAGAGGGTCGGATCGAGATAAAATGCCTTTTTGTACCCTTGATGACTGTTATCCATTAACCAAAAATGAGGCCATAAACTCAATATGGAATAGTGCAAATGCGCAGGTTTTCCTCGAGCATTCCCTGTGGTTCCTACCGAGCCTAAACTCTCGCCACTTGCAACAAATGTCCCAGTATCTGCATCGATTGATTCAAGGTGGGCGTAATAGTGAAACCGCCATTTGGGCCCCAGTGCGATGATGACATTGCCACCACGACTAAACTCTCCTCGGTACACAACCCATTGAGGTGTAGACGCGACCACCTTTGTTCCCTCTGAGGCAAAAATATCCACGCCTTTGTGCACGCCTGAGCGTCCCCAGGGTTCAAACCAAAACGTGTTTGCATGCCAATCAGATGATGTTGCCCCTTTCACAGGAATAGTGCGGGGCTCAGGTAAAATGAAACCAATCAATGTAACAGCTAGACACAGCTTAAGCACAAGGTAACGTTTTTTTCGCATGTATCGTCGTTCCAATATAATCTCAGGTTCAAACTGCATCATCCCCCTACATAGTAATCGGTTTATCTGGAACCATGCAATGAAGCCGTTGAATTGAAAGGGGTTATGTTGTTCAAACTTCTCAGAAACGCACTGATATCACCCACCTCACTAGTGGTCATTTTTTGCCCCAACTGGTGCCATCCAGTTAAGAACACGGCTTCTTCCAGCGTTTCACCGGCACCATCGTGAAAGTATGGCGCCGTATTGGCTACATTGCGAAGTATGGGAACCTTAAATAGAAAGTTATGAGCGTCTCGACCTGTCACCTCCGCTAAACCTTTGTCTTTAGTGTTGGGATAAGGAACGACCACGCCAATTTTCATGGCGAATTGGCCTCCCATCAACGGCCCACTATGGCAGGACGCGCACCCTTTGTTTTGGAATAACAAGAATCCACGTTTTTCTTGTGCGCTCAAAGCGTCATTGTCCCCCTCGATGAATAAATCAAATCTATCATGAGTGATCAATGTGCGCTGGAAAGCCGCGAGTGCTGTTGCCACATTTTCAAAAGACAACGCGTCGGACGATTCGGGAAATGCTGTTGAGAATGCTTGCCGATAGCGATTATTGAGTCGCTCAACAACGGCTTGCTCAGATGGCATCGCCATTTCATCTTTGTTTAGCAACACTTTTTTGGCTTGCTCAACCAACGTTGACGCACTGGTGTCCCAATTTTGAGAAAACTGAAATCCGGCATTAAATGTAGAGGGTGCATTACGACGTAAGGTTTTGCCTAACGCTCCCACGGGTACGGTTAAATTGTCGACGCCCTGCCCACCATCAAGGATATTATGACAAGTATTGCAGGACTGACTTTGATTGATTGACAACGCTTTTTCAAAATACAGCTCACGCCCCAGCGCAATCATCTCAGGCGTGTCGCTTTGACTTCCCGGCATCGTCGAGGGGATGACGCCGTAAAGTCTTGCTTTATTTCGAAGGTCTTGGTTATTGATCTCTAAACTAAAAGCAGCCTCAATTACCAGAAAAAAAAATACGAGACCAAGAAATAGCCGACCGATTAAACGTTCCATTGTTACTCACCATTGTGCGTAAATTAGTTATGTACAATGGCAATAAACACGTATTTTGCACAATGAAAAAAACTAGTATGACTAATTAATTTTTAAGATTAACCGCGTGCCCGCCTCAAATTAAGGCAACTCGAATGCAATCCTGTTGCGATGAACCTTGATGAGCTTGTCATCTTGGTTGAATGTTAAAGTAATACTGTTAGAGAAAAACCTTTCGCTAACACGTAAGTGCCAAATGTCGAGGTCAGCAACCAAGCCATACTCTTTTAACGTCATCCGTTTTGGCAATATCCTGCGACTCGAAGTAGCGGCATGTATTGTAAGGTCTGGGTAGTGTTGTTCTAACTTGATTAGCATGGCATAAACTTGAGAATAGGCCATATTCAAGACGACACTGTTCGACGTGTCTGCTTGTATTTGCGGCCACTGTTCTAAACGAACTACCTTCCCCTTTTCGATGACATTGATGGTGGCGAGTTGATTGTTTTCAAAATGAAAATCAATACGACTGGACTGGGCAGAATCCGTGTAGACAATCCACGTTTCCCAGCGATGAAATAACGCTGCCACTTGCGCGACTTTTTGAGGTTGGTGAGCAAGCGTTGATTGCTCGAGATTTCTGGCGAAATCAAACCCTTTAATCTGTTGTCGACTCACTAAGTTGTTAATACGCTGGTAACTTTGCTGTTTGTTTTCGCCTATGACAAAACCATAAGCGTTACCTTGGGTTACCGTGTCAATCGTTTTCACAAGGGTAAAATAGCCCCAAAGAAATAATGGCACCATCAAAAGCAGGCCAATTAAAAACGATAAACCTAGTAAAAAGTTTTTCACTCTCTTTGCCCTTAGGTTTTAAAAAACCAGTTTAGCCAAAATGGGCAAATGGTCCGAACCAATATCTGGCCCAACGTTTACATTGACGACATTTATCTCATCTGACACAAGCACGTGATCAATTGGGATTTGTAAAACGGGTAAACCCGCCGGCCATGTCGCGAGGTAACCAAAACCATAGCGAGTATTCGTCAATCCAGTACTTGATTCCAAATCTCGATATTCTGAAGAAAACGGTGTGATATTAAGATCTCCAACTAATATCTTCGGGCCCCGTTGCATCGATAAATGCTTTGCTGCAGCCTGCAACTGCTCATTGCGATATTGATAGTACTGCGTATTAATCGGTGGTAACGGGTGTGTTGCGAGCAAGGTAAAGTTAACTGAAGGCATCGAAAATTCGGCCCAAATAGAAGGAAGACCCGCCGAACCTAGCGAAATTGTCGTTGCCTGTTTTGGCGCAATGCGACTGAGTAACGCAATGCCAAAATTGTCGTTTCTTGGCTCTATCAATTGGAAAGGATAATCAGCTGCCAATGAGCGGAGATGTTCAGCCCATAGACTATCAATTTCTTGAAGGACGACGATGTCGGGAGAAACTTTTGCGATGTATTCAAATAATGCAGGGAAGTCTTGGTTGGACGTCAATACATTTGACAATAATATCGAAACTGGCTGGCCATTCTGTTTAGTGTTGGTTTCCGCCGCGTCAAAATAGAAAGGTATCAGCTGGACACCACTTAACGTCACCGCCAACACTGCGACGATAAGAAACCGATATTGCTTCCCGATAAGCAGCAGTACGCTAAGTACAAGCGCACTAATAAAATAATACAGTTGAAAATGACTCATTAACTCGAGTAGCAATACGCCACCCGTGACGCTAACCAGCGTACACAAAAGCAGTAATATGACACTTGTTTTTAAAAGCCCAATGTACGTCACTTGTCGTTTAAAAAACTTCACTATAGGAAATGTCGTCCTTGCCTAATACCCCCCTTTTTTACCGATGCGTAAATATCAATAACGGCTACGATACGGGTGGGTCAATCAATATTACTTAATGTTGACAAAAGAGAGCGGTGCTCAGGTAGCCACGTCTCTTTTAAAGCTGTTCACAGTGAACAGCACTGATACCAAATATAACCATTCCTCAAAACCAAAAAATATTTCAATTATCGCGCCCACGTTTTTAAGAACTGAATATAGTGCTTGAATACTTTACGTGCTTGTTGAGGTGCTGACTTCGATAAACTATGCGTACCGCCATCGACCTCATGGTAGTGATACTGGTGCCCTATCCTATCGAGCTGTTTAACAAATTCGCGACTCATGTCTATAGGGACAATTGAGTCTTGGTCACCGTGTGACAAAAATAGAGGAGGATCGTTTGAATCTAAGTAAGTGACAGGGGACATTGCCGTAAGCGAGCGTAAATTAATCTTCCCCTCGTCTCCTAACAATCGCTTAACGGTTGCTGTATTGCGATATTTTTCAAGGGTATAGTTACCAATTGGTGCCGATTGGGCTGCAACGGCACGAACGGTATCATCGAATTCGGTATAAAGGCCATAGTCAGAAAATCCTTCAGCATTACCTGTTACGCCAACCATTACCGCCAGATAGCTTCCCGCCGACGACCCACTCACAATAATCCGTTCAGGATTAATATGGTAACGTTTTGCGTTAGCCTTTAAAAAACGAATGGCTAACTTGATGTCTTCAATAGCCTTGGGAAAGCGATGCTCAGGTGCCAAGCGATATTCTGCGCTCACGGCAACAAACCCCAACGTTGCTAACTTTTTAATTTGCCGATTTTTCGACGCTTTGTCGCCCGAAATAAAGCCTCCACCATGGATCAATACCACAACGGGTCTTGTTGTCGACGTTGGCTCTTTTGGAAAGGCAATATTCAATGACAAAGCCGTACCATCGACATTACCAATAGGTACGTCTTCACAAAAACCGTCGATGCAAGATATTGAGTCGGATGCCAATCCCAATGGGATGAACGCAATACACTTTATTACAGTGATGAAAAAAAATGCACGAATCGCCTTATTCAATTGACCGTTCCTTTGTTGTAATTTCAGTAAAGATAAACTCAGACAAGCCCAAGTTCTAGCGCTTTCAGCGCGGCCTGCGTGCGATCTCTTGCTTGTAGCTTATCCAGTATTGATGTCACTACATTACGGACTCGTCCCGGTGATTTGTGCAGTGAAGTGGCGATTTCGTTGTTAGAAAAACCTGCAGCAATCAATCTGAGTATTTGTAATTCACCATCAGTGAGTTCATCGACCCGCGGTATATTGACCGGTACGGAAGGCATATTTGCTTTGAGCTGCTGGGTCACTGCGGGTTGGATCCACTGTTTACCTGCATGAATTGCCTCAATCGCACTGGTCAGCTCCTCAACGGTAACGTCCTTTCTTAAATAACCTGATGCGCCAAGTTTTAAACACTTCAACACCAACTCATGCTCATCAAAGGTGGTTAAAACCAAGGTGCGCACATGGAGTTGTGCTTGATTTAACTGCGCTAAAATCTGCAATCCATCGACTTTAGGCATGCGAATATCGAGTAACAATACATCGGGTTTACACGCTGCGATCGTCTCTACGGCCTGCGCACTATCACTAACTTGTGCTTGGATAGTGAAATTATCGTTCAGCGCCAACATTGCACAGAGGCTAGTTAAAATAAGATGCTGATCATCGACAACAACGATATTGATCATAAAATCGAAACCCTCAGTGCTTCAGCACACTAAATGCAAAGGAATGGTCATCTCGATACACATACCCCGCTCATTTACATTAAACACTACGTTGCCATCAATGAGCTGAACGCGCTCTTGCATACCTAACATCCCGCCCCCCGCTTTAAAACGTTGGCCGTCTTTTCCACCATTATCTTGAACGGTCAGATGTAACAGCTGATTTGACGACATTACACGAATTTCACAATGATCAGCGTGACTGTGTTTCAGCACGTTCGTTATCGACTCTTGGATACACCTGAAAACGACTTCTGCTTGACGAGTCGTTACCCCATTTTCATCAAAATCAAGATGCAAATCGACAGTCAATGTCGGCAGATTGTCTACCAAAGCCCGTATCGCTTCAGAGAGTGCTATCTTGCTTGAGGCCCTAAACTCTCTCACGTTTTCCCTGACTTGTTGAAGCACATCCTTGCTCAATGTTTTAGCCACACTGATTTTCTCTTGCACAGCGTCGCCCTCTAGATGAGACGCTAGCTCAAGTTGTAAACTTAGTGCCGTTAGATTGTGTCCCATGACGTCGTGAATATCTCGAGCAATTCGCATCCTTTCATCTCGTTTTGCAGTACTTTCTAGCAGACTTTGTGTGGCTGATAATTCTCGCAGTAATTGTTCACTTTGCTGCCGTGCACGCCGTTCTGACTCTGCTCTAAATCCAAACTGCAGCACAATGCAATTGAACGACACAAACAATAATTTGGTGGTGAAGTAAAACGGTATTCCCTTACACACCACATCATAACTCCCCGCTATCAATGGCGCACTCAATGCTAACGTCCAAGCCCAACGGGGCTTTAGGTAGTGCACAAAGGTAGAGACAAAGGCAGCGAAGAGTAACCCTAAGATGAGGTAATAAATGACCGTCGCTAGTGCGCAAAAACAAAGTAAGGACAGAGCAAAACCAATAGTTTGATCCCGTTGTTGAGTGCTTTCATCCGTACAATATTGAGCGCGTAAGATGAAATGCATTCCCAAACCAAATCCAACGAACATCAACAACACAAAAACGACATTAACGACGTCCATTGGGAGCTGGAATTCAGGGTCATCATTGTACCAATACGTAAAGCTCGTCAGTAATACAACAGACCAGGTGACGGCGTAAATAAGCCACTCTACTCGCTTTTTTTGCACGTTTTTGATTCCTATTCGCCACATCGTGACATATGTCACTCTCTGTCCATATTTGTCTTTGACATCATGTAGATATCGCCGCGGTGTTACACCGGCGGCTTCTTACTAACACCCTAGTAGGCAGTATTTATGAGCCTGAATCAAGGAGCAAAGGCAATGAATAAACGAATATTTTTTACCGTGGCAGTATCTCTCAGTTTTTTCACACTGCTGGTTACAGGCGTCATGATGTATGTTGCCGAGTACAGCTACTTTACCGCTGGTCTGCATTTGTGGTCAGCCGTCATCGTTCTGGTGATGATATCTGGACATCTTTACAACAATTGGATGCCTTACAAAAATCACCTTAAAAAACAGTTTGGTAAAAAGGTATTCATTGCCACAACAGCGCTAATAGGTCTGGTTTCTTGGGGGGTAGACAGTGAAATCTCTCCCTTTGTTACCTTAATCGCACTGGGCGAACACATCCGTGGCGCGAGCAAAGTCACCGACGGTGACTACACTGTCATCGATTTTTTGCCCGCAGAACATACCGATAACAAATTGTCTTTGTTTATCAAAGCGGGGCGTGAATATGAATCTCAGCCCCAGCCTTTATATTGGGGACTCACTTACACATCAACACCACAAATGGCAGTGTGGCTTGAGGACGCAGAAGGCCACTACGTAAAAACGCTCTATGTAACCGGCAAAGTGGCAACGTCAAATTTCTATTCCGCCAAACAGGGAGAGGGTCGAGTGAGACGCCCAGAAACCTTGCCCTATTGGTCTCATAAACGCGGCGTGAAAGCACAAGATGGTTTGTATGTGCCAAAAGAGGACAGCATTGAGTTTGACGGTCGTACTGCTGCGACGCCCAAAAGTGACCACCTGCTTCTTTTAGATAACCCTCAGTCACAAGCCTATCGTGTATTAGTTGAAATCAATCGCTCTTACGACTTCAACGCGTATTATCACAAAAACAAGTATCCAGATGATCCGATCTACAGTGGCTCAGGCTCGTCCGGTCAACCATCCTTGATTTACGAAGGACACGTGACACCGGGACATACCGACTCAGTGATGTTGAACATCATTGGCCACGGTCATCACTCTGGCCAAAACGGACAGCTATACACAGATACGAGTCACATTACCACAGCAAAAGATATAGTGGAGTTTATGGTATTGAGAGCGGGTTCAAACTAAGTTCTGATTGTAAGGTCAACGGCGCGATTTATGCGCCGTTGACCAAGGGTGACTGAACGTGATGGCAAAAATAATGGAAGATATCTCGGTTTTCGAGAATTTTGAGGTCGGTACCATTTAGGCCAACATGATGCATGGTCGTCGCAAGTTGGGGCGAGGTTATACTAGCGTTGTTTCCCATCATTTTAATCAGCGGGTATAACCACCGACTGATTTTGTAGCTGACATTGGGTTCTTTTCGCGGTACGACTGGATAAATATAACCCGGCCTGAAGGCGTAAAATTCATTGTGTTTGGACGCAAGATAGGTTTCAATTTCGCCCTTGTCTCTTGCAAAACTCAATCGCGACTTGCCAGAACGATCAGCGCCTGCTCCACTTAGTAGACACAAGCGAACATCTTTTTGATTGATGGATGTCAAGGTGTCTGACAATACCTTTGGATACGTCACATTTACATCGTAAAACGCCTGTCTATCAAGTTGACCCGTGTATGCGCCAAGGCAATAGAAAACAATATCAATATCGCTCAACAGGTGAGCGACCTTCGACAAATCACTGAAGTCAGCGACAATGTACTCGTTGTACTTTTCGTGAGTGATATTTAATGGACATCGATTTAACGCGATGACATGCTCAATTGAATCGTCGTGTAGGCACTGATTAAGGACGAGAGATCAGATCATCCCCGATGCCCCCGTCATCAGAACGCTTTTCTTTTCTGGTACATTTAAATTCTGCAAAAAACCCACTCATTAACTACACCAGCGCGTGTAATTAAGCTAATCTAACTTGAAGATTAGATCAAGCTTATTTACACTAGGCAGTGTAAAATTTATCCCAGAGGTGTCGATTGACTGTTAAAACACGAGATAAGAGTAAAAAACGTGCAGCCATTCTAGAAGCGGCGGTTAGTGCGTTCGTTGAAACCGGTTTTGATAGAGCGAGCATGGACCATATTGCCGATATTGCGGCAGTGTCCAAGCGCACCATTTACAATCATTTCTCGAGTAAAGAGCTGTTGTTCAATGCAGTAATTGAACAGTTTATCGAAAGTAACATGGCCGAAAAGCACATTCCCTATCGCGCAGACATCGACTTAAAACAGCAACTCTATCAATTCGCAGATTTAAAAATTAACCTCTTGGCAACGCCAGATCGCATGCAATTTATGCGCATGGCATTTGGTGTGTTACTGACTCACCCCACTATCGCAGAAAGCGTAATGGCCAATGCTGACAACGGAGATGATGGTTTTGTACAGTGGCTGACTCAAGCGGTTGCGGATAAAAAACTGATAATCGAAGACATTGAGCTTGCCACACAAGTGTTCTGGTCGATGTTTTCGAGCTGTTTTTTTTGGATGCCGATGATTCAAGGTCAAGTTGATGAGACCACTACAACTAGGCTTAAAAACGAGTTTGTCGATACGTTTTTGGCAAAATACGGTGTATAAACAATACACATACACGTCGGTTTTATCAGCGTTTTAACCCTAGTTTCTCTAGTGCTTGGGTGATATCGGGTACAAGCGCTTGGTGCTTTTGATGAACATAGTGATACAGTTTAACTTGATATATGTCAGGTAGTACCGGCGTAATGTTGTGTTCCTTAAAATCCCCCAGGAACAACTCTATTGATGATTGAGAACCGAGGATCATCGACACTCTGTCATGTATTAGCATGTCCAACGCTTGCTTCTGATCTTTCGCATAAACACAGCTAAACTCCAACGCAGTGGCAACGAACTCCGATGCCAAAATCCCTCGAATACACAACACTTGTTGGTTTTTTAAGTCTGCTGGTGATAGGACATGTACAGCATTGCCAGACTTTGCAAAGATTGACGCACTACTGACATACAAAGGCACGTCTACGCGCTGAAGAGATGGGTATTTCTGGCCCACTTCGGCGATACGGGCTACCTCGCCATCAACTTGCCCAGAACTGCTGAGTTTAAGGCCGCGGCCAGCGGGGACACGAAGAATATTGACATCAATGCCTAGATTGCCATAAGCCTGCTCTAGTATTCCTGAAACTGCATTAGAGCTTTGATTGTTTTCAATAGCAGAAAATGTCATTACATCTGGCCGAGTGTATTCGGACGCTCCCGCAGACAACATCAATAGCCAGAAAACACTGACAACAATACTCAAACGACACTTTACCAACACCACAAGCCTTCTTCTAAAACTATTCCATTTGTTTCAAATGCCGACTCATCAGAATGAGTACTGAAACAAGGCGACATTGAACCAGAAATTATCTCACAAATATCGCCATGTCTCATTGTTAACAAGAAAATGTGCAAACAATATCAATTTGGTGAATCGCTAAGTGCCTTTATTTTTTGGCGATAGCTTTCTTGCTCTGCGGCCCCCGTTTCAATCGCTAATTCAAGTGCCCGTTGATATTCATTGAGTGCCTCAGCTGTGTTTCCCGCTTTTTCATATGCATTGGCCAACCACTCGTGATTTCTGTAATAGTGATTAGTCTCGTAGGCTTGGGCGTTGCGTTTAAAAATGGCGACAGCGCCGTCTGGGTCGCCATGCTCAAGCAGTGCAAAGCCGATGGACACATACACCTCTTGGGATTGGCGCGCTGACGTTCCATATTTTTGTTGAATGGTTTTTTCATGGTTTAGGAACCCTTCTACAGAAAAGTTTTGCGCTAAACTTTGAGGCATTTTTAGATCGGCAAAGACAAACTTTACGCCGTGATAGAAGGTTTGTAGCACCGCAGACATATGCCCTTCTCCTTCGTATTCTTCATGCTTTAATCGCAACCCTGGTCGATTGCTTGTTTCCACATGTTCAACAAATCGCGTTAGTTCTTGTCTCATCCCCCAGCCATCATCAACGCCAATGCCGAAAAACAAACTGTTATTGAGCGGCTGCGTACCATTAAAAAACACTGAGGCACGCTTAATAGATTCTTCCTCATTCCACCATAGCGCGGGTGCAACAATAATATGTGCATCAAACAAGGACGTCTCTTCAAACAACGCGTAAGCACCGAATAAGCCCCCTAACGAGTGCCCAGCGAAAACGCGAAAATCGTTGGTTCTAAATTGCTCGTCAACAAAGGGAATGACTTCTTGTTGAATATGCTTCAGCAAGGCGTTGGCTCCTCCGCTTTTAGCATTGCCGTCAACATGAGATGGTGTCATGTCAAGGTTGCGATCTTCACTTTTCAACCCCACGAGAATAACCGGCGGGATATCACCACTACGTGCCAGTACATCTCGTGTGCCTGCCGCATGGTGAAGATTTTGACCACCATCTAATAGATAGATAACAGGATAGCGATGGTTACCCTTTTCATAGCCATCAGGTAGCGAGACGGAAATCTGACGTTTATTGCCCATTACGTCAGAATCAATAGCGTATTGCTGAGCCAGAATAATTTGTTCAGTGGGTTTAAAATCCGCCGCGACCAAATGACCACTCAGGATGGTTAGCAGTACGGCAAAAATTCGGATTGTCATGGGGTTGAGGCCTCTTTAGTCCTAGGTTGTTTTACAATGTGAAATAGTGCACTTATTAAAAAGCGGATATAGGCTAGCAAATTCATAACGGGCGCAGTGCTGCAGTTACAATGGGATTTGTAACAATCCGTACATCAATGAGGCAAAGTGCAGAATCAGCGAGACAACCGGGATAACCTTTTAGGATCTTAGGTTTGCGAGTAAAGGGACAGCGTGATCGAAAGAAGAATACAACCGCAGTGACTCACAGTGTCACTGCGGTTTACATCCTATTCAGTGAAATGATGCGGTAACCTCAGATACGGACGGTATTGATTGCACGTCTTTTATTTCGCCCGCTTCTTTTACCATTTCTGCCATCGCATCGAGAATATCGAGAAAGTGCGTTAACTGCTGTGGTGAGAGCTCTTTAGACAGGTTTTCGATTTTATTGATCAGTGTTTTTGTAGGAAGCATAGTATCCGTCAAAATATTGTTGTTACTTAAACTAACTAGATTCAATACAAAAATCTTGCCAATTCATGGCACAGCATTGATATGGAAAACGAATACTATTTAACAACAAGACCAACACTGTTTTTTTGTCAGTGACGTCACCAGATATTTACGCATTGGCGCAGAGCCAACGCCAACATTGTTTCACACCTAAAAGCCAAAATGTTAACGCCGTTAAGTTCACTGAAAATGGTACGGTTAACATCGTCGTAAAAACTAAACCCGTAAACGGCAAACCTCAATTTGTTTTGAAGTTATTGACTCTGGTATTGGGATGAGTGAAGAGGCGCAATCAAAAATTTTTGATAGGTTCGTACAAGCAGACAGTTCGACAACAAGAAAATTTGGTGGTACGGGTTTAGGCATGTCCATTACCGCTAACCTCATTAAAATGATGGCTGATACCCTTGATGTAAAAAGTACCTTGGGTGTCGGAACTAAAATTCGCGTCACCTTACCTCTATCTCAGGGGATCATCCAAAATGCGAAACGTAACGTCGAAGCGCAAACTCCTCCTACCCTTTTGGGTAAAAGGGTACTCATTGCCGAAGATAATGAAATTAACCAGTTAATAATCAGTACGATGCTGGAACCAACCCAAGCTGACATTGTGGTCGTCGAAAATGGGAGGATGGCAGTAGATGAAGTAATGAAAGGCGATTTTGATGTCGTGTTTATGGATATACAAATGCCCATAATGGATGGCGTAGAGGCGATGCAGGAAATCAACAAACGGGGCTTCACTCTTCCTGTAGTCGCGTTAACAGCGAATGTCATGCCATCGGACGTTAAGCGATATCTAGCGCTGGGTTCACCTCGCATCTGGGCAAACCAATCGATATGGACAGCCTGTATAAATTGTTAACGGATTTGCTGAGTTGATACATCTGTTTTTGAGTTAAGTTTTGCACCAGCGAACTCAGTAAAAAACAAAATTCAACAATTCGGTCTTTACATCACCAAAATACTGTATATATTTACATGCATACTGTATAAATATTGAGTACTGTCATGTTAGTGCACTTGTCCGTTAAAAACTTTGCCATTGTAAAACAGCTCAACGTCAGCTTTGAAAAAGGCCTGACGGCGATCACTGGTGAAACCGGTGCAGGTAAGTCGATAGCAATTGATGCGTTAAGTCTTTGCTTGGGCGAACGAGCGGATGCTAACGCGGTTCGCCACGATGCAGCAAAAGCAGAGATCATTGCTCATTTCTCATTAAACGATATTCCTATGGCTGCGCAGTGGTTGGATGACCACGAGTTATCCCAAGAAGACGATGAGTCGGCTTGCTTTGTTCGTCGCGTAGTATCCAAAGAAGGTCGTTCTAAAGCCTTTGTAAATGGTACACCAGTATCGCTACAGCAACTCAAAACATTAGGTCAATATCTGTTAGCCATTCACGGCCAAAACACCCACTTACAACTATTAAAAGAAGACTATCAAAGGCATGTTGTTGACGTATCAGCACATCATCCGGTACTACTTAATAAAACACGAGACTGTTATCAACATTGGAAGTCGCTCACGTCAGAATTGAACCGCTTAAAGGCAGAGGCACAACAGCGCTCTGACCGTCATCAGCTGTTGTCGTATCAAGTTGCGGAACTGGATGAATTCGCCATCTTAGAAGGGGAATTTGAAGACTTAGAAGCAGAACACAAACGTTTGAGCCACGGTCAAACCTTGTTAGAACAAGCCCAAACCAGCTTTTATCACCTTTATGACAATGATGAATTTAATGCCAATTCAGTGGTCAAGCAAAGCTCAGACAGATTAGCCGAACTTCAAGAACACGACGAAGCCCTTGCGCCAATCGTAGCTATGCTAAGTGAGGCGGCAATACAAATTGAAGAAGCCGCCCATGAACTGCGCAGTTATTGCGAACAGCTGGAAATAGACCCGTTACGCTTGCAGCAAGTGGAACAACGCTACTCTCTGGCAATGGACCTTGCGAGGAAACACGGTGTTCAACCTGAAGCCTTGTATCAATTTCATCAGTCATTGGCCGAAGAGTTTGCTGCGCTAAATGAGGATGAAAACAAACTCGAAACCCTTGAAGACGATGTCGTTAGTGCAATGTCTGATTATCAATCAGCATCACTAGCCTTGTCTCAATCCAGAGCAAAAGCAGCGAATACTCTGAGTAAAGAAATTGAAGCAGAGGTAAGAAAAATGAACCTACCTCACGCCAATGTCCAAGTATCCGTTGAGTTCAATGACAATGCTCAACCGTCTTCTAAGGGGCAAGACGCCATCAGTATATTGGTTTCAACCAATCCGGGGCAACAGCCAGATAAGCTTGATAAGGTCGTGTCTGGTGGTGAATTATCTCGTATTGGATTAGCGGTGCAAGTCATCACAAAGTCTGAAAATGATGTCCCTACCATGATATTCGATGAAGTCGATACTGGAATCAGTGGGCCAACAGCATCAGTGGTTGGGCAGTTGTTGCGAGATTTGGGGGATGATAACCAAGTGATCTGCGTAACGCATTTACCTCAAGTGGCAGCGCGAGCACACAACCAACTGTTTGTGACCAAACAAACCGATGGCAAAAGTACAGAAACACAAATGTTGCCACTCACTAAACAAGCGCGAGTCGATGAACTTGCACGCTTACTTGCGGGTAATGAGATTACGGATTCTGCGATTGCCAATGCAAAAGAATTATTGAAAAGCGCTGAATCGAACTAATAAGCAGTTGATTGGTCATACTTGACTGAGGTAGCATTCGCTGCCGACATAATAAAAGCACGGGCATAGGCCTGCGTTGACTAATATCGATCAACTGGATGTAATGACGCTATGAAGCTGTACCAACTCTGTTTCCTTTTTATCTTTTCTATTACCGCTGCGGGCTGTTCAAATTGGATTTTCCGCATCGACGTGCCACAAGGAAACTTTCTTGATGATCGCGATGTAAAAAAATTGCGCATTGGCATGACTAAAGAGCAAGTTGTGTTTGTTCTTGGTCGCCCTGTTATTCAAGACGCCTTTGATCACGATACATGGTACTACGTTTACAAAATGAAGCGTGGTATGCGTAAACGCGGTGAAGATTTCGAAAAACGTATGATTATCAATTTTGAAGAAAACCAGATTGTCTCTGTAGAGGGCGATTTTGAGTTATCAGAAGATTTCAACACACCTCTTGATCAGTAAATCATCAAAATCAGCTCAATTGACTATTTATTAGTGAATTGAGCTAACCCCACCCTCCTCATCAAATTAAAAATTCATAAAAAATCCATATTTTTCATACAGTTAAATATATGGCATAGTCCCTGCCTCATAAATAGCAGTTTTTTTAAAATCGCTTTTAAACCTTTCGGGCAGAGTGAGCGACTCAACTAATAACTATGAATAAGGTCTCTTATGGATATCAACATGATCAAAAAAACAATCGTTCCTCCAATGTTTATCGCTATGGCACTTGGCCTATCTGGCTGTGTCATTCACGTAGGTGGACACGCAGAAGATGGTGATGTATCGAGTGTGTTTGGCGGCATTGACATTAAAGATGGTCGTCAAGTCGGCGAGCTTTCAACCGTTAATGGCGGCATCGAGTTAGGTAACGACGTACGTGCCGAGGAAATATCTACGGTAAACGGTGGAATCGAAATGGGTGACAATGTCGTCATCGAAGAAGCCAATGCAGTCAATGGTGATATAGAAGCCGGTAGAAATCTAGTTGTCGAGAACAGTATTGAAACTGTGAACGGCGACATAAACCTAGGCAAAGGGCCTGAAATCGGTGATGACGTTGAAACCGTTAACGGTGACATCGACCTAGCACAAGCTAAAGTTGGTGGTGATATTGAAACGGTTAATGGCGACATCACGCTGGAAGACGGTACAGAGGTCAAGGGCAACATCGTTTATGAAGAGCAAAACAGTCGCTGGGGCAATTCTTCTAAGCCGACACTAAAAATTGAAGAAGGCGTAAAAGTAGGTGGTAGTATTATTCTAAATAGAGAAGTCGACCTAGACATTCCAAGTTATTTAGATGAAAAAGTAGAACGCAACTACGACCGATATTAATCGTACTATCCGCACGACAATTTAAGTATCGAAACAAGAGAGGCATGCCCTCTCTTGTTCGTTTCAGCGCTTGGGTAGTCGACTGCCCAAATTTGACAAGTCCATCAAAAAAATCAGCAAAATCAAAGCGAACTTTTAATCATCGCAACGGTCTTTTATACCAATCCGCATAGAAAAACCTCGCCCAACGAGAGTATCGGAGCGAGATGACATGGCGTGTCTAAGAAGCGCTAGTTGTGTCAACAGCAATAACAATGACCGTAACGCCTTCGGCGAATTCGCAGGCCGCGTCCAAAGGCACGGGTCATAAGCCTTTACCTTGGTAATTCCGCATATTTCTGGGCGTTGATTGCTCAAAAGGCCAATACGCTGTTTGAGCAGAGCGTGTTTCTATGTGGGTTGGTGTTAACACGCATCTACGGACTTTTGAGGATTATTTTGAAATACTGGATCGCCCTTCCCTTAATGACATTTCTGTTTTGCAGCCTGTCGTCTTGTTCTACTTTGCCCAATTCAAAACAAGCACAAACGGCGCACGGCAGCTATACCTATTATTTGTCTGAAACCACCAAACCCACTGTCGTTCTCGAAGCTGGGCTTGGTGACGATATGACGACATGGCAGCCCCTCGTGACCCATATAGAGACGATATCCAATGTTTTTACGTATAACCGGGCTGGATTTAGTGGTAGCAAAAGCCATCACGCCGAACGCAACGGCGCGATCATTGTTAAAGAACTAAGGGCACTTTTAGCAAGTGTCGGTGCCACACCACCTTACATATTGATCGGTCACTCACTAGGAGGGGGTTACATGGAACTTTATGCCAAATCGTTTCCAGAAGACGTGGCCGGCGTCATTCTTATCGACCCTAATTCGAGTAAATACCCTCAACATTGCAAAGCAGCAAACCTAGATTATTGCGATCCGCCATCCAGTATTCCCGGGTGGGCAAGCCTATTTTTGCCAAGCGCCGTTGAAGGAGAAATAAAAGGATTTGCTAAGACACATTCTCAAATCAACGCGACAAATCATTTCCCTAACGTACCATTAGTTGTGCTCAGTGCATCACAGACCAGAGACCAGCAGTCAATTGAAGTCAGCGAGCTTTATACACAAATGCATCGTGACATTGCCTCACAATCCCCTATATCCAAGTTTATTGTATGTAAGGCGTGCTCTCACTATATACACCATGACAATCCTCAGATGATTGTCGATGCCATACAGTGGGTAATCAATCAGCAGACGAATAGATAAATTGAAAATACGCCTCCCATACCAAGCCCGATGAGCAAAGGAGTTAGTCCATATTGAACTTTGTTTTCTGACGCGCCTCTAGACAAGACACCGACGTAGCGGCGTTCGTCAAAAACTGCCGTTCATCTTTAAAGAAAGCGTTGGCGATGTTCATTGCACATCCGTCGCCTCCCCAATTGTTGGTTTCGACATGGCCGCCGTAAGGTATAACGGCAAGATAGCTATTCTCGAGCGTTGATATTATGTCTGCTCCCCACCGTGGTGGCGTTAAGTGATCAAATTGACCTGCGATAACCAGAGTCGGCACAGATGACGTGGTGGGAGCTTTTTCTTGAGCAGGCCTCTTGTCAACATCCCAAATTTCGCATATTTCTTGGTCTACAACCCTGGTTTCTAATGACGCAAAATCAGCCCTTGATTGCCTTTTTGTATGTCCGGTAAATGACGCAGCTTCGCTGCACCAAATAGATAGTCGTTGACCCCATGCAAAACGCGTAAAACGCTGACTCTCTGCTAGCAATGGTGTCAACAGTTGTAAATCGCGATTGGCGATCGCATCCATTATCTTTGGAATCTCGAGGGATTTTTTAGGAGACGCTGGATTCAAAAGTGATACAAGGTCACTGTCGGTTACCCGTTGCGTTTCGTCGTTGAGTTTAATATTCCACGGAGTGAGTCTAGCCGCGTCAATTGCATGATCGAACCTTTTTTGTAGATTGGGAAAACGAGTTGAGCAAGGCCCATTTCGTGAACATACAGTGGTGATTACTTCTATCGCTTCTCGAAAATTCTGTACATTTTCTTCATCATAGTTCGCGGTATGTGGCATCGGTGAGTCTAACACCATCGATTCGACGCTATTGGGGAAGTCTCGAGCATATGTGAGCGCTAGCCGCGTACCATAAGAACCGCCATAAAGTGACAGTTTTTCTACATTCAATACGTTTCTCAGTGCTTCTATATCTTGCGCACTGGCACTGGAGTGATACGCAGATAGATTTACGCCCGAGGATTTATATCGTTGTTTACACGTCTTTGCAGCCTTTACTTTCTGGTCTGCTGCATTATTGCCTGATGCCAAGGCGGCCAAATACTCTGGACACATCAATGCAGGCTTGGCATGCTCCGTTCCCCTTTGCCCCATAACGATAAAGTCTCGGTCCGAGGTCCAAGGATAGGCACTGGGATAAGCCGCAGCATTTAGTCCTGAAATCCCGGGCCCGCCCGCCAACTTGAGGATAGGAGCTTGCCGTTTGTCTTTATCCGCCCTGCTCGCTTTGATTATGATCACAGGAAGGGAAATGGTTCGTTGAGCATCTTGGGTATTCGATTCATTAACAATCAAGTATCCGCGACGAGACGTGAAACCTTTAGGTACGCTTACGGGAAAATCGGTATCAGTAGGTAATACCTCTTCAAATCTCGGTATCGTTGGAGTGTTGCTTGAAAGTAAAGTATGGTGACCAACACATGCAATCAAGCTGGCAAGGAAAACCATTGCCACAATCATCTTGAGCATATCAGACACTGAAATCAGCATTTACCACTGCGACCTTAAGCTGAAACGTTAATCATAGTAATAAGAAGCATAGACCAAGAATCAGTGATTAAACTGAGGGTTAATTCAGAATGAATTAGTCAACCCCAAGCCACTTTTAAACACTTTCAGCACAGATTGATTTAGTTCGTTGTCACGTCATAGCGAGAATGATCGCTACATTGTGTACGTCGCGCACATTTTTTTGAGCTGCTTCGGGCCAAGGTTTTAAATCATTGTGGCTTGAAAAGAAAACTCGAGTTGGTCAGCACCGAACACTTTTTTTGCGAAAGTGGAGTCAATCAGTATTGAAATAGTATTCGACACGTTTACTGCAGCATAAACGGGCGACTTGTCCGGGTAACCCAATGAGGTCAGCGGTTGCCAACCTCATCCTTATGGTTAAACGCTATCTACGCGAAACGTTACCCCATACTTACACGTCGTTTCCTTTCAAAGAGACAGCCTAGGCTTTGATCTGCTTGTACATGGTCTCAAGCGCTTTAGGCAATGCGTCGACGTACATTTGAACATCTGCAATTTTACCCATACTCACTCTAGACCATTGATTGTAAGTGCGATACTTACCTCTAATCATCACATTTTGTGCTGCCATGGCTTTTTGAAATATATCAGCGTCTGACCCTTTACCTAAGTTCACATAAACGAAGTTGGTGCTGCTGGGCAACGCGGTCAAACCGTTGGCTTTCACCGCATCCATTACCATACTTCGAGCTTCGACAATTTTGTCTTTAGAGAACTGCAAAAAAGCCTCGTCGTTATAACTGGCAATTGCCGCCGCAAGACCCGCTTGATTCAGGGTATACGCCCCCATTCCAAAGCGATTAATTTGCTCGATATTTGGCTCTGATGAAATCAAATACCCTACCCGCATTCCCGCTAAACCGTATATTTTCGAGAAAGTGCGCGCAACGACAATGTTGTGCCCTTTTTTCACCAATGGAATCATGCTGTGTTTGGGCGGATCATCCGTCAGTTCATTGTAGGCCTCATCGACCAAGACGAGTGTCTTTTTCGATGCTTTAATACAAAATGCTTCAAGCTTTTTCGGGTCAAGTATTTTCCCTGTAGGGTTGTTGGGGTTGGTCACGTGCACCATAGCGACAGAATCGTCGATGGCCGCATACATGGCGTCTAAATCGATATCCAGCTCGGAGGTATTAGCGACCCTTACGATTTCACTTTTTCCCTGTTTCTCTGGCGCTCTTGACGTTGTGTCCCAAAACAAATCTGGTCCAAGGATCTTACCTTTGTCTGACGCAAACAAAGCCGCATAAGACAACACAGGGCTAGACCCCGCACTGATAGCAATGTTTGCTTTGGACAAGCCGTGTTTTTCAGCAATCATGTCCCACAAATACATAGCGGCATTATAAGCGTAATACGCGCCGCCTTCGCTGGTTGCTTGGGCAACGGCTTTCAACGCTACATCACTTGGGCCGTAGGGATTTTCATTGGCATTGAGCTTGGCGATGCCCGCTGCAGGGCCAAATGCAGGCATGGGGCTTGCTGGGGCAGCCGAAGCCATCCCTGCATGCGTGATGATGCCAGAACCTGCAAGGGCTGAGACTGCAATACCGCCTTGCATAAATTGTCTTCTTGAAGAGTTTAGTTTCATTATCGTTTCCTCGTTTTCTTTTTTTATGCGGCTTTGATGAACATCACAATCGATACCATCACCAAGTAAATTCCGAATAAACGTTTGAGTTTGCGCTCACTAAAACTGTGCGCCATGTTTGCACCGATCGGTGCGGTAAAAATTGAACCAATACTGATCGCGATTAAAGCGGGCAAATTGACGTAACCCACCGTACCAAAGGGCAAGTTGGCCCCCTGCGATTGCTCCATTATCAAGAACCCCAAAGCACCGGGTAGCCCAATCAAAAAGCCCACTCCCGCGGCTGTCGCAACGGCTTCTTGAATGGTTCTCCGACACATCACCATTGCAATAACTGTCGGCGTACCTCCGGCAATCCCAAGTAATGCTGAGAACCCTCCGAGTACAAAGGCCATGGTCGCCCGCCCAGCCCCAGTGGGCATAGAAAAGTAGACGCCTGGGCGCACTACTTTGTCGGGGAATATAAAGTAAATGGAATACAACAAGACGCCAGCTGCAAATATATAGATAAGGGCATTGCTGCTAGAATATTGCGCGATTAACACGCCAACTATCGAACCTGAAATTAGCCAAATCGCCCATGTTCTCAATACCTCAAAATCGACGGCGCCCTTCGCCTTATGCGCTATGACGGAGCGAGTACTGGATACGACAATTGACGCCAGTGAAGTGCCGATAGCAACACGGGCTAATTCGTCTGAATAAGGAGTAAAGATAGGGAAGACAGCAAGTAAAGCGGGGACAACGACGAATCCTCCGCCATTGCCAAACAAACCGGAAGTTATGCCCGCGGCGGCTCCGGCCAAACACAGTGTCATTACAAATAACACCAGTTCTAATTCCATGCTAGAAGACCTCTTGATAAACAGGTGAAACACAATTGCCCACTGAGCGATACTTCGCACAGTGGGCAACATTTTTGGGATTGAACAGCATTAGAATCTGGCGATAAACTTGGCGTAGTAGTATCCCCCCTGCCAACTCACTATCGAGTCGGAGCGGTAAATACGCCCACAACACGTTTCACCAATCTCACCCGGATCTGGGTAGTTGTCGAACAGGTTGCGTACGCCCGCAGTCAATGAGTAGTCCTCAGTGATGTGGTACGTCGCTTCGATGTCAAACATCACTTCAGGATCAAACTCCTGAATCTGCGATACGCCAATTGGGTCACCTTCATCATTGCGTGCGATTCCATTGGAGTTTTCATATCCACCAAAGTAGTTGAGACGCAATAACAGGTCGAAGTCTTCGGCTTCATGTCGAGCGGACAAAACACCTCGCAAATTCGGATCTTGATTTTCAAAATCGAATTGATCTTCTAAGTTGAAGAATTCACTAGGGTCAGAATCAAATTCGTTGGTGTTGTAGTTGCCTGAAGCGGTAAAGGTAGTCACACCGTAATCACTTTTAAGCGTGTAAGTCGCGACCAAATCTACACCTTCAGTCACCGTATCGAAGGCGTTCTGGAAGAAGAACACGCCACCGATAGATTCTGCACCAACCACGCCCGCACCAGATAGCGCTAAGAAATTTTGATACGCTTGATAACCTGATGCATCAGGGTCCGTTACG
Source organism: uncultured Alteromonas sp. (assembly GCA_963922845.1). GTDB lineage: Bacteria > Pseudomonadota > Gammaproteobacteria > Enterobacterales > Alteromonadaceae > Alteromonas. The sequence continues at coordinate 3,923 of CAWUJV010000060.1, read as the reverse complement.
ACTGTGGTAGATACATCTAACGTTGACACGGCATTGAGTCGGTCTTCCAAAGCAATGTGGTAGTAGTCAAGTGTGATGTTGAAGTCGCCGTAAGTCGCCGTCAAACCCAACGTGAAGTTCGTCGATTTTTCAGGCGCAAGCGGGTTCGCTCCTAGTGCCTGAGCAATAGGTCCACCTGCCGGGAATAGTCCCGTTGCCACAGGAAAACCGTTAGGTAAACGGGTCGATACGTTTGTTGTACCTTGTTGACCCGGTGTTGGCGCTCTGAAGCCTGTACCATAAGAAGAGCGGATGCCCACTTCATCCGTTACTTGGTAAAACGCTGCAACTTTGTAAACCAGTTCTGACCCAAAGTCAGAATAGTCTTCATAACGCAGCGCAGCTTGCGCAAACAACTCGTCAGTAATATCACCAGAAATATCGGTGTATACTGCATAAGAGTCACGATTGTAGTCTTCAGAGAACTCAGGAGAGAATCCAGGGAAACCATTAGAACCCACCCCGACTACGCGATAAACGGGATCACTTGAATCAGCACAGTTCAGTGTTGACCCATTTGCAATGACGGCAGCGCCTGCGGCAGTTGGCGTATCCCCATCACAGAAACCCCAAGGGTCTTGCGTGGCATATGGCCCAGCCGTGTAAGAATTCACGTCGCCTTCTTCAATCTCATACGTCTCATCCATGTAACTTGCCCCCCACGCTAATGTGAAGGTTTCAAAGTCATACACAAAGTCGGCTTGAAACTGAACTTCTTCGTTAGACAAGTCACCAGGCTTAAACAACGTCGGAGACATATTACCCATTGACGGGTTTATGGTATTTTCAATGGTGTAAGAAATTTCGTTGAAGCCGTAGCGACCACTGATATCCCATGACAGATCACCAGACATTCCTTTTAAGCCACCGACAAACGAATAGTCTGTCACATCACCTGAAAATCGTGGTGTGAAGCCACCAGGGAAGAATTCGAGTGGGCTCCAAATTGAACCGTCTTCAAGGCGCAAATCTTCGATGGTGCCGTTGCCCGGATAACGATAGAAGAAAGACCCATCACCCTCGCTGTCGGAATAGTTACCGTAGCCATACAATTCCATTTCGTCGCTAATGTTGTAGCCTGCATTAAAGAACATTCTTGCGGCTTTGGCGTTCGGTTGGCCCCATGGTTGCACTACATCGGAACCGTGTACGCTTTGTGACATGGCTAGCGCATCAGCAATGTATTGATCGGATTGATCGTCAACGCAGAACCAACTTTCACAGTATTGTTCGCCGCGGAACGTTGCTTCTGAGTCAACGTATTCAGCAGAAACGCTCAAGAAGCCATCATCTCCTAGCGCAAAACCTGTGTTACCTGCAATCGTGATTTGGTCACCATCGCCTTCATAAAACTGACCAACTTCCGCAGTAAAAATACCGCCTTCCGTGTTTTCTTTCAGCTGGAAGTTCATGACCCCTGCAATGGCGTCAGACCCATACTGAGCGGCCGCGCCGTCTCTCAAGACTTCTACATTGGCGATTGCCACGATGGGAATCGTAGCCAAGTCAGGGCCTTGCGCACCAGAACCACCGATTTGCACCAATGATGCTCTGTGACGCCTTTTTGAATTGACTAAAACCAACGTTTTATCTGTTGGTAAGCCACGAAGCTGAGCGGGTCGAATAAAGGTCGCACCGTCGGCAATAGGCTGACGGTTCAAAGTGTATGAGGGTACTAAGGTGGAAATGACGTCATTCATGTCGGAAAACGCCGTAGATGTGATGTCATCTGCAGACAACACATCAACCGGAACCGGAGAACTCGCGACAGAGCGCGGCGCCCCTCGAGCACCAACCACGGCGATCTTCTCTACCACGTCTTCGTCAATGGCCTCTTCTGCGAATGCCTGTTGTGTTGGTATGGTGACAACGGAATAGCCTGCTAACGCCAAACAGACTGATTTGCATAGTGTGCTTATTCTCATGTGTGATTTCCCTGTAATTATTTTTGATTACCAACTGGGTCGAAGCCAAGCGGTTCATTTTGGGAAGTCGTATGCACTGCTATGACGCAATACATCAGGCGAAATGGAAAGTTATTGTTGTTATGACGACTTCACCGAATCAAATTCAGATTATTGAGAAGCCATTTGACGCGAAAGAAAAAAGAATATGGTGGGGTATAAGGTTTTACTATAACTCGGCTGTACACTTTGAATTGTTAGGCCTACTCGCCATACCAACGCGACAAAAATGTTTTTTGACATTTTCGATTTAACACCTTGCTAACAAAACACACTCAATCTCCCCTGCCAACTGGCATGACGCTTGCTGCCAAAATCAATAAAGACATTTAAATTCATATATTTACAAGCGTTAATAAAATATTACATGGCATAAATAACCGCCCTATTATTGGTATCGCGAATGAACTCAAAGCAACTGCATTATTTTATTACTACGGTCAACAAAGGCAGTATCGCCGCGGCTGCGAGAGAGCTAGATATTGCCCAACCCGGTGTAAGCCAGCAGTTGGCTAACTTAGAACGAGAGATTGGCGTAGCGCTCCTTAACCGAAGTCATCAGGGCATCAGCTTGACCACCGCCGGAGAGGTGTTTTGGCCACATGCACTCACGCTCGTCCAAGATATCAATGACGCCAAAGCGGCCATTCAGGAGCACGTTTCACTTCAACCGCAGGTGGTGAATGTCGCGGTATTGCCCTCAATCGGTAATGTGGTTTCTCTGCCATTGCTCGAGCAGCTTCAGCGTCGCTATCCGCAAATAGAGATCGTTTTAAGCACGGGCCCCTCTTATTCGGTCCAAGGGTGGTTAGAAAGCGGACAAGTCGATTTGGGCTTAACGTATGAACACGGGATCAACTCAAATGCGATGCGTTTGCGTCCCCTGCTCACCGAGCAGCTATATTTGGTATCAAGCCCATGCAATACGCTTGTAAACGACAGTATTGCTCATGAGAGTGAAGTGCCCTTTTGGCAAATCAGTCAATTTGAACTTTTATCCCCAGGTCCTAAAGATGCACTTGGCAAACTAATTCATCACTACGAAGCACAAACCGGCGTTGAATTACATCACAGTAAATCTTACTCGGGACAATTAATGACAGGGCTGAGACAAGTCATGAAGGGTGAAGGTGTAATGATATTGCCCTCGTCAGCAGTGTTTCATCTCGAACTACAAAACCTCGTAAAAACCTACAAGATTACGCAACCAAACATGACACGAGTCGTGTATGCGGCTTATTCCAATTCTCGTCCATTGCAACATACCGAATTAGCCGTTTTGAAAGTGATTCAAGACGTAGTAAAAGATGAGATGGAAACGGGACATTGGCGTGGTCAGCTGCCCTCATAAACAACAATATTGATTTCATGCGTTGACATTTAAATGATAACCATTATCATTCTCAAAAAATTAAGTTACATTATCACAGTTTGAGGTTAAGCAATGAAACCGGGAATACACCCAGAATACAGAGATGTCGTTTTTCACGATACGAGTGTCGATGAATACATCATCGTAGGCTCAACATTAAAAACCGACCGCACCATTGAGCTAGAGGGGAAAACCTATCCTTACTACACCGTAGAAGTGTCCTCAAAATCCCATCCGTTCTACACGGGTAAACAGCAAGTGGTTCAAGCTGAAGGCCGAATTGCTAACTTTAATCGCCGTTTTGGTCAATTATCAACAGGTAAAAAGTAAGCATTGTTCGTCTCTACACGATCAGAATCTTTTTAGTCCCGTTTAGCCCATCATTAGAGAGAAACCATTGATTCCGGCGAATCAATAATGCCACTACACTTTTGGGCGTAGAAAAAGACAAAAGGGTATTGGGGTGACCTGCGGGGCTCGAACCCGCGTGGGCCTGGATCACAACCAGGAGCATAACCAGCTCTGCCAAGGCCACACCAATACCCTCT
>CAWUJV010000059.1:0-27058 GCA_963922845.1 uncultured Alteromonas sp. | reverse complement strand
CGACTGCTTGACGACTTGAACGATAAACAACGTGAAGCAGTGGCAGCGCCACTTTCAAACATGTTAGTACTCGCAGGTGCGGGGAGCGGCAAGACGCGTGTGCTCGTGCACCGTATTGCATGGTTAATGGAAGTCGAAAACATCGCGCCATATTGTATTTTAGCGGTCACATTCACTAATAAAGCGGCCAAAGAAATGCGCGGTAGAGCAGAGCATTTAATGGGGCGCGGTCTCAATACTATGTGGATAGGCACCTTCCACGGACTCGCCCATCGATTGTTGCGCAGCCATCACGCAGAGGCTGGCCTACCTGAGAATTTTCAAATTCTTGATTCCGACGACCAATACCGGCTGGTACGCCGCGTACTGAAAAGTATGAACCTAGATGAAAAGCACTGGGCGCCCAAGCAAATCCAGTGGTACATCAATGGCAACAAAGACGAAGGTCTACGCCCACAGCACATTGAAACTCACGGCGACGCAGTACAAACTAAAATGCGCGAGATCTATACCGCCTACCAAGAAGCCTGTGATCGTTCAGGCCTGGTCGATTTTGCCGAGCTACTGCTTAGAGCGCATGAGTTGTGGGTCAAAAACCCAGAATTGTTGGCACACTATCAACGCCGATTCCGCGCGGTCTTGGTTGACGAATTTCAGGATACCAACAACATTCAATACGCCTGGTTGAGACTGTTGTGCGGCACTGACAACAACATAATGATCGTCGGCGACGATGACCAATCTATCTATGGTTGGCGTGGAGCTAACGTCGAGAACATACAGCACTTCTTGCGCGATTTCGACCAACCCACCACTATCAGATTGGAACAAAACTACCGTTCTACCGGTACGATCCTCAAAGCCGCGAACGCCGTTATAGACCACAATGATGGACGCCTAGGTAAAGAGTTGTGGACAGATGGCAGCGACGGTGAACCTATTGCGGTTTATGCTGGATTCAATGAACTCGATGAAGCGCGATTTATTGTGGGTCAAATTAAAACTTGGCTAAGTGCAGGTAATGCACTTAAAGACAGCGCCATTTTGTATCGAAACAATGCCCAATCTCGGGTGTTAGAGGAAGCCCTGCTACACGAAGGGATTGCTTATCGTATATACGGTGGGTTGCGCTTCTTCGAACGCCAAGAAATAAAAGACGCCTTGGGTTACCTTCGCATGGTCAATCATCCACAGGATGATGCGGCGTTCGAACGCGTCGTCAACACACCCGCTAGAGGCTTAGGTGATAAAACACTGAGTCAAGTTCGAGAAGCCGCCAAGCAATACCAATGCTCAATGTGGCAGGCGAGCGGTATGCTTATTTCAGAAGGCGCATTAAAAGGCAGAGCAGCTAACGCACTTCAAAGTTTCATAAATTTAATTAACGAACTTACCGCTGATATCAACAATGAAGCGTTGGAAAAGCAAGCTGATACCGCCATTCGCCAATCGGGTTTGTATGCCATGTATCAAGCCGAACGCGGAGAGAAAGCTCAAGCTCGAATAGAGAACTTAGAAGAACTCGTCACAGCGTGTAAGCAATTTGTGGTGCCAGAAGACGCAGATGAAATGACCCCCCTGGCCGCATTTTTGGCACACGCTTCACTTGAAGCGGGAGAAACGCAAGCCAAAACGGATCAAGACGCTGTGCAAATGATGACTATCCATACCGCCAAAGGGCTGGAGTTTCCAATGGTGTTTTTAGCCGGTGTCGAAGAAGGCATGTTTCCAAGCCAGATGACCAATGAAGAGCCCGGCAGAATGGAAGAAGAGAGACGTCTGTGTTACGTCGGCATGACGCGTGCGATGGAAAAGCTTTTCATCACCTATGCGGAAACACGTAGACTATACGGTCAAGATAAATATCACACTGCATCGCGCTTCATTCGTGAGATCCCTACAGATTGTATCGAAGAGATTAGACTAAAGAATACCGTATCTCGCCCTATGCCAAATCGATTTAGTCGGGTAACATCCCACGAACATTTCTCTGGAACCGGATTCCAGTTGGGTCAACGGGTACAACACCGGAAGTTTGGCGGCGGCACGGTTCTAAACTACGAAGGTAGCGGTGATAGCGCAAGAATTCAGGTAAATTTCGACGATTTAGGCCCAAAATGGCTAATGCTAGCCTATGCTAAGTTAGAGCATGCCTAATTTGTAATCAGTTGAGCAGGGGTAAGATGTTAAAAGTTCTAGTCATTGAAGACAGTTCAATGAGTATGAAACTCATATCAAAACTCGTGAAACAGGCGAAGCTACACCCTGTTTCAGCGTCTTCTTTGGTCGAGGCCCAACATATCTTTTCGACCAGTGCACCGGAAGAGTTTTTATGTGCGGTTGTCGATTACCACCTGCCTGATGCACCCAATGGCCAAGCCATCGATTTTGCTATTGAAGCTTATATCCCCACGATTGTGATCACCGGACGAATGGATGCAAACACCCGTGATTCAGTGCTGGCCAGAGAAGTCGTTGACTATATCCCCAAAGAAAATGCACAAGTATATGATTACTTAAGTCGCTTACTAGCGAGGTTGGAGAAAAACAAGTCGATTGGCGTCTTGGTTTCCGATCCCAAGCGAAAAAGCCGCACGGAAATGATTTCGCTATTGCGTCGTCATAACTTTATGACGTATCAAGCAACAACTGGCGAAGAGACCAAAGCCGCATTGGAAGAACACCCAAATATCCAGTTGTGTCTTGTAGATGCCGAAATTGAAGATATCGCCGCGCCGCAGTTGGTTTCTGATTTGCGCAAGCACTACAGTAAAGATGAAATGGCCATTATTGGCTTAGCTCAGAAAAACACAGATTTGTTTTCTGCACGCTTTCTTAAAAGTGGCGCCAATGATTTTTTGCGTAAACCGTATTGTTATGAAGAGTTTTTGTGTCGTATGACGCAAAACTTGGAAATGATAGAGAATGTCGCAACGATTAGGCGTGGGGCGAACTCGGATTATTTAACCGGTTTACCCAATCGACGCTATTTCTTTCACTCAACCAACGCTTATTTTGAGTCTAAGTCCTCTGCACCCTCTGCCATGGCAATTATCGATTTAGACCACTTTAAGAAAATCAACGATACCTTCGGCCATGATGGCGGTGATGCTGTACTGAAATCGGTTGCCAAACGTTTGGTGTTAGATTTCAATGATGCGCACGTTGCCCGTTTTGGTGGCGAAGAATTTTGTGTGTTCTTCGATAATGCCACAGCCAAAGAAGCCTTACTGCGAGCCGAGAAATTCCGCCAACACATTGCCAATGTACCGGTACGCCACAATGGCAATGAAATTAACGTGACCGCGAGTATTGGTATCACCACCACGCAAACCAAGACGATATCAAGCATGCTGTCCAAAGCGGATGCACTGTTGTACGAAGCCAAACAAGGTGGCCGCAACCGAATTGCCAGTGATTACTCCCGCGACGTCGCAGCGAAGTAAAACGATTAGCGCATTGCCTGCCTGTAAGACCGATACGAATCCCAGCTAAACAACGCCAGTGCAGCCCATACAAAGCCAAACGTAACTAATCTCGCTTGATCCAGCGGTTCACCGTAAAGCCACACCGCCAACACAAACATCAAACTTGGCCCTATGTATTGGAAAAACTGGTAACCCATGCTATATCGGAAAATTTGTAATCACGGCTTGTTTTTTACACACCTTTTGACTATTCTTATTACCACTATCATCTTTACAATTTTGTAGTATGGTTAAGAAAATAAAATCTCACGATCACAATGCGCATGTGTATTTCGATTCGGAATACAACCCTATCGTACTCCCGACCTTGTTTTCGTGTTTTTTAAATACAACTGGAAAATCGTATTCAAAAGAAAACTTGCGCAACACACTAACTGAGAAGTCCTTTGAAGAAAAACTGGTGTTGCGTGACCTGTCGGAACTAACAATCCAAACATACGAAAATGAGCTTCGAAGCTACCTAGAATGGATCGAGCTTTATTTTGAAGCCGATGCTTCACTTTCGGTGCATCATCATCACAACGCGAACGCTGACACCCTTAATATTTATTTGAACAATGAGCTAATTGAAAACCGTCAACGGAGTCTTCCGCAGCTAGTCAAGGCAAAAGGCGCATTAGACGCTTACTACAACTACCTTATGGCGTCGGGGTTAATAGATGCCGTTGAACATATTCAAATTTCGCCTCAGTTAAAAGCATTGGCAGCGGATAATACAAATCAACGCACTGCCGTGAAGTATCTCTCACAAAAACTTCGCAATGAGCTTATTAGGAATGCAAAGTGCAAACGAGATGAAATGATTCTTAGAATGGCTTATGAGTGTGGCTTACGCGCCAAGGAAATCAAAGGATTGAGGTTAAATGACGCGAAAATCGGGACAAAGAGCCACAAAGGATTCCTTTCGCTTTTTGATGATTTAAAAACGAATCCTGACCAAGCAGAATTTACCTATTATCTGCAAGGAAAATACAGCAAAGCTAAGCGTCAAAAAGGTGGTGAGTCTAGGGAAGTCTATTTACATCGCACGGTGCTTGAGGGTTTAAAGGAATATTACGAAACAGAGCGCCCAGAGTTTAAAAATCAGGCGCTTTTCATCACAAAAGATGGAGGTGACGTAAAAACGCATTTAGTTGATAAGTTATTTCGCGAGAATAGAGATAGCTTGCTTAAAAAGTACGAGAAATCCCCACCCGATCCTGAAATGCAAAAACTCGAAAAAGATCATACATATCACTGCTTGCGCCACACGTTTGGCACCGACAAATTCGATGAGGCATGCAAACAACACAACATTGCAATAGACAATGTCACCGCCACCTCTGCTCCCTACCTGCTTGTTGCTAGATTGCTTGGTCACAAAATTAATGACAAACGTGGCACAGCGGTTACAACGTCCAGATATATCCACAGTTGTAAGATGAAGCGCAACTTTGAAAAAAGGGGTGGCTAATGGACGCAGATGTACAACGAAAAATACAGAGACTTAACAGAGAGAAAGTAGGATTTATTAAGCCGCCGTTTAACACGGATACCCGTTCGTTTTTATTGCCTAAAGAGGCAGATGTGAAGAAAGCGAATAAAGATAGGCAAGTAGCGCTTATAGACACCTCATGTAGTACGAAGACATTAATCTTTAAGGCGCTATACACCATGTACTACAGAACTTACTTTGATAATGATCAGCCTGTCAGTCGCAGAGAGTATCTCCATCGGACGCTGCCGATGTTCATGCAATTTCTTAACGTAGAGCAAATAGTTAACAAGTATAAGGCTCTTAAACAATTCGAAGCGTGGCGTCTTGAACAAAATCCCGGGATCTCACCACAAAGCACAGGGTTAAGAGGTATGCGAGCTTTAATAAAAAAGTCACTGGATTTTGCCCCTTTTATGAAAGAGCTTAGCGTGGACGAGATTGAGCTGCTAAAAACACTCGCACGCACAAAGTTAGCACCGGCAGATGATACTGTTCAAGTTACTTTGACGAACTATTTTTCACAATCAACATGGTTACGCCGAGATGATGTTGGCGTGGGGAATGCACTCTTTAACCGCCTCGCTTCGCCGCGCCTTTTAGTACAATCAATGCGCTTAACAACGGCTGTTGCGCTGCTCGCGATACATAAAGCGAAGCACGCCATAATCGACTGGGCTAAAGCGCAAAATATTCAACCTAAGAGTCTAGCTTTCACCGACTTGATGACTGACAAAACTTCATCTGTTAAACGCATCGGCGAATACAGAGATTGGTTCAATTCACTCAAGCGTCAATATCAGAAAACGCCCATCGTCGAGAGAAACGCAATCGATATGGCAATGGATTTAATTATTTACAGCCACTCAGCCATAAACCTAGATATTGAAGAAGAGCTTTTCTGCACTTTAAAAACGGATGAAAAGCGCAAATTTACAAAAATTAGAACAAATACGAATACAAAGAAAACAGAAAATGTCTTTTTTTCAAGACCCGCGTCAGGCTGGTTATTTGATGCAAAATTCGTCAGCTCATTGATAGATTATGCACACTCGCAAGAGGTAAAAGCAGTCCCGAGCTGTGATGCAGAGCATGTTCTATTCCACTGGTTGATGGCTATGCAAGCAACGCAACCGACTGATATCAACAAATTAAGACTGTCAGATTTTAGATTTGCTGAGCGACAAAATGGCACAGTTGAATCTATAGAGTGCACTTATTGGAAATCACGAGCCAAGTTCAAACACTCTCATCCTTCTCTCAACACACGTGAGGTTGATGGGAAAGCTGTGCTGGCTTATTTAAATGACCGAACTGGTGACCGAAACTTACATGCTAACCAGCCACTTGCATTGTTTGAAGGGCTGCAAGGTTTAACACTTGCAAAAACTGGTGATTTTGGGCGCTTGGTTAGATGGATGAAAAAAGGGTCGGTGTATCGTGATGTCGAGGCGGTTCTGGAAAAGAATAACGCTTCCCCCGTCTTTATTGATTGTCTATTTGCGTTGGTTTCCTTGGGTAATGGCAATCAGAGAAAAAGAGAGCTATGCGAACTCAAGTCTCCTAGCAATACATTTGGTATGCAAGCAGTTAAAAATAGTAGTATTCATGCAAATTCGGATGATTTTGACCCGTCTAAACTGGTTAACTACAACTCTCATTCAAATGAAACAGAGCGTCATTCGTATCTATCAGAGCAAAACGAAGAATGGCTGAATAACTGCGGGAGAATCACTCGCGCAATAATGAATGATTTACGAGTCAATGTATTCTCCGTACAACAAGATCGCCTTCAATACAACAGTGACTTCACACATGCGACAGAGCATATAGAACGCAGAAGAGATGAGGTCTTAGCCGTGTTAAAAATAATATCCAAACGGGATAGCGGCGACGTTAAAAATATCTCGATATCAGATAAAGGTATGAGCCCTTTAAATGTCAATGATGATATACCCGACACGAGATACATCGTAGATTGCCCCGAGTCAGTGATGCGCATCAAGCATTACATAGCTCAAGCGGACAAGCATCACAACGCTATCGCACAAAATTCGCCTGAATTCCTATTTTATGAGCTGTTGCCCACAGTTGAATGGATGGAGAATTTACTTTCACAGCGCAAATTTTCAAAAGACTCGGTTGTACAAGGCGAGGCCATGTTTTCCAAGTATAAATCGCATTTACCCCCTTTATTTACGCCACATGTTGGAGGCTTTAATGTCAACTAGTGTCACTCGTATTCATAAGCTCAGTGAAGCAAAAGAAGCCTTCTTGCATGACGCAAATCAGCAACTTGCTTTGTTTGACACACACAATAAATTTGAGGACATGCATTGGCATATACGATTAGGTAACTCTCAAGTGATTCATGACTTCACACCATATACTAAAGACTACACGCAATTTAGACCTTCCCTGAATGCTGAGTTTGCAGGTGAAAAAATCAACTTATCGATTGCTGAGTGGGCGAAACTCATAACAATCAAAGTTTTGCGTGGTAAAACGAGTCATGCCAGTCACAAAGGTTTACAAGAGTCTGTATTAATGCTCTTTATGTTATTAAAGGAGCAAGGCACGGATACGCTTAATGAATCACAGATGCAGGAGTACTTTACACTGCTCATGTTGTTCGATGCCCGCGAGGGCCGACTTTGCAAACGTCTCAATGCGTCGAGCTACCAAACTCGACTCGTCCACGTTTTGGCAGCATTGACGGATTTAGTTCACCTTGCCAACGCTTTAAATATAGCATCGCCTATTCCTGAAATCTCCCGCGCTAAATACAACAAGTTGCTTGACGAGACATGCTTGGCGACATTGGATATGTCTCTTCGTGATTTCGAAAAAGGGGGAAGTTTTAATTTCCTGACGTTGGATGTTGGGCGTCATTACATCGATTTTTGCGCAACAAAATTTGAAACGTATTGGCATTATATCGCAGTGTGGAGCGATATTATCGAAGATGAGGACTTATTTGAAGAAATCGTGCGCGCTGATACTGAGTTGAAGCAAAGAAAACAAGTTGCTGGGAAGGTTGGTAAGGGTTACCTCAAGTCTTTTATGGCACAGACGTTAATGGGGGTGTTACCACAAGATTTTACCTTTACACAAAGCGGCTTTCTAATTGACCGCTGTGTAAGTTGTTACGACATCGTGGTAAAAGCTTTTTGCGAACGATTTAATGCGATTATTGAGCAATCTGTAGCATTTACCGAAGAAACTCTTAAAACCATTGCTTCGTATTGCCACCTTGACTCAGCGCGATTTGATACGCACGAATTTATTCGTGTTATGCAATACACTCGTCTTTTCGAAGACGACACGAAACCCCGCAATGACATCTTCGAAGAATATCAATCGAGCCAATCTTCCAACTATTTATTCAATCGTTTAACACTTTCAGAGTTTGATGCCGTCTGCAAAGACGTCACCGTCAGAAATCCGTTAACGGTCGATAATGTCAGCAAGGTATTGGCACAAGTTAATAGCTGTCTAATCAATCAGGCCGGCGTTGTATCAGATAAACCTGTAGTGATTCTGCGGAGACTAATTGATGACGTGCACGCGTCGGGTGTGACCGCGTTGCTGGCCTACACTGGCTGGCGGCAAAGTGAATATGACTTTCCATTGTCAGCGTTAAAAACGAGCGCGAATATTGATACTCTGGATAGTAATTACCTGCCTTTGCGCCATTACATAAAATGGAACGTCCAAAAAACATCTGGCAAAACTCTGCTAGAGAGAGAAGTTACGCTATCAAGTGTGATTCTAATTCGCCAGATCAGCGAGATTATAAAATCGTCCCTCGCTTTAATACCAGATTCCCAAATAAGACGAGATTTCATCTATATCTTCGTTCAAAAGAATTGGAGGGCCTTTGTTTACAACTATCAGCTCTTTGTTGATATTGATCGATATGAGGAGCTATTGCGTCTCAAAGATGAAGATGTGATTTCCGAAACATTACAACAAGAGTTAATTGGTCTCGCGGGACAGTTTGGAGAAAATTCAGCCACGCGCAACGTAAAAAGTCTTAAAAAAGTGCTTTGTGAATCTCAGCCGCTATTAGATGTGTTTGGCAGAAGTAGAGGCAAACGCTCTTTAAATGTGTTGATCGAATATATCAACAATGAGCTTGTTGCAAATAAGACAAGATTGCTCGATAAGCACCTTAGTCCAGAAACAAAAGCCCACTTGGTAGAAGAATATAAGGCAAGCGGTACGTTATCTCAGTCAACCGTAAGAAATACGCGTTCTGAGCTCCAGGATGGTTTGTATTATCCGACGCCGCACGCATTTCGCCACATGTGGGCCGAGGCGGTGCTGAGGCGTTACAGAGGGAATATTGGCAAATTTATACGCGCTAACTTTAAGCACATTGACGAACGGTTCTTTGCGGCATATCTGCGCGACAAAGAAACGAAGGTCGTTTATCAAGTCGCCACACGAACTGTTATTTCAGATATTGTTAGGGAGCGTATTGAGACCCTGTCAGGCGATGAACGACGTGAGTTTGCTGGGAAGTTCGATAGATATATGTCCAAAGCCGTCAAGTATACCGAGGTTAAAACGCAAGCAGAATATGAAAAACTGACAAATGCAGTGTGTGAAAAAGTCATTTCCATCAAAGCAAATCCGTGGTCAACGTGCATACTCAGAAAAGGTGCAGAGCGACAAGCGAAATGCAGTGAGAATGGTGTTCCACAGCGGTATCGTGCCTCGCCTGAATTTTGTTTGGGGTGCACAAACGCAGATATCACCGGCGCAAATGTACCTGGAATTGTCGCTTTTGTGAAAATCGACGTGGATGCGTGCACAAATCCCGAACTCCCTCTGTTCATTAAATTACCTCATTTAACCGTTGTGCGAAATGCATTAACACGCATCACTGAGTTAAAGCGTAATGAAAAAACAAACAAATACGACAAAGTCATAGAACACCTTAATGATGCTATTCAAATCGTTGAGCAACAGATACAGCAGGGGGTTGCATAATGACACAGAAGAATATCCTAGATTCATTGCCGATTGACGACCAGGAACAAAAAAACACGAAGCCTGTGTGGGCACAACGTGACCCACTTGCGGGTAAAGCATATGATGTGATGATGTCTTTAAAAGAGGAAAAGCAAAAGTACATAAAAACACACAAAAAGAAGTCTGCTTTTTCTTCGAAAAGCGCATACACCCTTTCTAAAACTGAGGTTGCAAAAGCCTGTGGTAAAAGTCATGCAAACATGATTTTTTTGTCTAATCCGTTATTTGCATCGCAAGCGCTTGGAATGTTTAACGACATCAACAATGCGCTTTCCAAGCAAAAAGATGCTCGCTTAGAAAAAGCTGCCAATGGGTTGCAATCTCGAAGCAAAGGAGAGCTTAAAACAGAAGCACAAGTGCGTGGTGATAAAATCAAACAGCTTGAGGCTCAGTTAGCCAAAAGGGCTATAGACACATTGTTGGGTGTCATGCCCTTGGATGTGCAAAAGAAGTTGAAGATACGATAACGGCCGAACATAAATCTAATTTCCAGATTAGTTCCGAACTTTATTTAAATTATTGACTTTAGTTCACGCAGCGTTACACTCGAACTTAAGTTTTAACTTAGGTTCAATTCATGAATGAAAATATTGGATTCGCAAGAGTCAGTACTCTTGATCAGAATCTTGATGAGCAATTACAAAAATTGCGAGAAGCTGGATGTAAAAAAATATTCCACGGTAAGCAAAGCGGGGTGTCCAAGCACAGTGAGCAAAAGCTCGCTCAGCTCATCGACTACATTCGTGAAAATGACACAGTTGTTGTAACTCGGCTCGATAGACTTGGCCGTTCATTGAAGTCAATCCTCATTACAATTGAGCATATCCACAGTAAAGGCGCTAGCCTCAAATCACTCGACGGCGTTGTTGATACAAGTATTGACAGCCCGCTTGCCAAAGCAGTCATTAACTTGATATCCACGTTTGCTCAGCTTGAACGGGATTTAATTGTTAGTCGCACGTCCGAAGGGCGTGAAAGGGCAAAAAAAGAAGGCAAACACATGGGGAGACCCAAAACAATTGACGATGCAACCAGAAAAAAAATCAAAGCGTCAAAAATGGGCGTAGTCGAATTGGCTAGAAAGTACGACGTGTCTCATACGACAATCCGTCGAATTAAAAACGAGAAAAGCAATGGCTAGTGGGCAACAAAAAGCAAAAGAAAACCTTAAGACGTTTCAAATGTGGAGCGCGACTTTGTCGGATGATGATTTCAAGCAAATTATTCACAGGGGTAAGCTGAATCGGGGTGAAATTGCCAAAGCAACTGGAATTGGAAAATCGGCTCTTAATCAAAATCCATCACTTAAAAAGACACTTGAGAAGCTTGAAGACGACCTGAGGAGTCGAGGAGTACTTCCAACATTAACTGACGCAGCAAAAGAAAATAAAAATCAGCCGAAGAAGTACGACAACACCAGTAGCAAGAGGCTTCATGAATCAAATCGCCTGTCCGCTTTGGAGGTGGAGAATATTGAGCTAAAGGCGAAAGTTAAGGAATTGGAGATACGGTTAGAGCGTTTCGGCGAACTATCAGAAACCATCTCAGAAATGGGACTAATGCCTCGATGACCGAATCATTGCATGAAGATAGGTTGCGTGTAACTAGCATCCCCTTCAACACAAACAAGCTGGTCATTTTCAGTGGCGTTCCGGTAAGGAAAGATTCATACAAAATAAATAGTGGCAAGTATTTTGTCACAATCAAGGTTCCTCCAGACGCGATACCTGTGCTTCCAGCAATAGGACAATATTGGTCTGTCCGAGGTGAACGGCTCATTGGCGAGGTCGAGAACGGCGATTTTATTATGCGCCAGCACACCTATGAATCACCAGAACATATCGAATGCAGCCTGCCAAATCATGGCGAACAACTCATTCAATTTATTGCCAAAGAAAAAGACTTCCGAGGCATCGGTGAAAGCAAAGCTCGGGCGTTGTGGGAGCTGCTGGGTAGAAACTTTCATTCCACTGTGAGCAAAAATTGCCTTGAGTCCAGAGAAAAGCTTAAAAAGGTTCTCAGTGAAGATTCAATCAATGCGCTGCTCAAAGGCTACGCCAAATATACAAACTTGGCGAATTGCAATTGGATGACCGAGCACAAAATACCAGCGAGTGTGCAGCAGCGTTTATTGAAACACCATGGAACTGACTGTATTGAAGCCATCAAGCAAAATCCTTACGTTTTGATTGGATTTGGGATGTCGTTTGCGGATGTTGATAAACTTTGCGAAATAGACCAGTTTAAAATCACAAAGTGCGACCATCGCAGACTCAGCGCTGCCCTTGAAGCTGTCCTTCGAAAAGAAATCGAAAAAGGCCACACGTATACAACACAAGCGAGTTTGCGCCCTCATTTAAACAAACTGATTCAGGACAAAGAGTTGGTGGCGGGAGCGTTTAAAGCAGGTCACAACAAAGCACAGTACGTTCTAAACCCCGACACTGGCACCTATCACCCAACTGCACAGTTGCTGATGGAAAATGTCGTTGCCAAACGACTAAAAGCGCTTGCCAAACAAAACAATCTTTATGACGAACATGCTGACTCTGCATATTGCTCAGCAGCAGGAGAGTTGCCCTATCAGCTAACTAAAAAGCAAACCGAAGCAGTGATGACATGCCTAGACAATGCAGTTAGCTGTATTACAGGCGGAGCTGGAACAGGTAAAACTACGGTGCTTCGCACCGCACTTCGAGCCTACCATCAAATGGGATTTGAAGTGCACGCTGTTGCGCTCAGCGGCAGAGCAGCCATGCGTCTGCATGAGTCTACAGGATTCATTACCTCAACAATCGCCAAGTTATTACGAGAAGATCCTATTGAGCCAACCTCTGAAAAACAAAAGCACCTATTGGTGATTGACGAAGCAAGTATGATTGACTTGCCAACCATGTATCGCTTGGTCAACCATATTCATCCATCGGTTCGTATTATCTTTACTGGCGATCCCGACCAACTGCCGCCCATCGGTTGCGGTAAGGTACTTGCTGATATCGTTCTGTCTAAAGCCATTGCTAACACCATGTTAGATATCGTTAAGCGTCAGGAAGGCTCAACGGGCATTCCCGAATACTCCAAGCTCATTAATCAGGGCATCGTGCCTGAGAAACTAAGTACGGGCGCTATTCACTTCCACGAAACGACAAAGAGCGGCATTGCTCAAGTCTGTTGTGACTTGTATCAGCAATCACCTGAAAACAGCCGTGTTATGGCACCGACCAAAGCACTCGTTGCTGACATAAATAAACTAACTCAGGAAGCCGTCAACCCTAATGGAAATAGACTTGAGCTCGAAATGCACGGTGAGAGATTCTTTCAAAACCTCAGATTGAATGATGCGATTCTATTTACGCAAAACCATTACGACAAAGGCATTCAAAACGGCTCTCTAGGCACACTAACCAGTGTTGAATCTTCGGGTGAAAATTACGGTGAAGTAACGCTGGATACTGGTGATATGGTTGATGTCACGTCATCTGTGCTCGATTGCATGGAGTTGGGTTATGCAATAACTCTACATAAAGCTCAAGGCTCTCAATTTCCTAGAACCATAATCGCACTACAGCAAGGTAAGATCGTTGATAGAGCGTGGTTGTACACTGCAATCACAAGAGCGGAGGCTGAGATCCATATCGTTGGTAGTTCAGATGAACTGAGAGCTATCACAAAGGCTTGCAGCAACTCACTCAAGCGGAATAGCTATTTGTCTAAAATTCTACAACAAAATCAAAAAATTGGAGATTTTCATGTCAACAAAAGAGTGGGTAAAACAGCAGTATAAAGTTGCTTTTTACCTTTGATTATTTGTTTTTAGATAATTCGTGAAAGATATTTGGCATTTTCCTCGCACAGAGCAAGCAAAGAAAGTCATCGAAGGCATGAAGCTTGGGCTACTGGAGCGCGTTTCTATCTAAAAAACTGTTCGAATCCCCAGAATCGACGTGAAGTACAAATCGTATGTAATCTCTTTAAGCTTCAAGAATTCACAGTAGAGCTTCGCTTTGATTCCCAACCTCAAATTGAACTTAGTTTAAACCCAGATCGGTCTGTTTACGTTATACCCATTGCGGACGCAGTGTAGTCATTGTGTTGTTCCAATATTCAATAAACGCTTCGTTAAGTACAACACGTAAAGTGTAGTAGCTCACACCTGCCCCTTTCTCTGACAGAAAGGATTAGACCCATACTGACAGACTGCTCCACGGCCAAATCGGTCATTCGACATTCACTCAGTAGGGGGCTACAAAAGACAAAAAGAGACATTGAAAACTTAGCAAGAACTATTGGTAATTTTAGCGATTACTACTATAATCGGATAAAACTTATGGAAAGCCAGCATGGGTCATTGTAGTCTTGGTAGCGTCCAAACCTACTTTATAGGCACAACAATGTTAGTTTGCTTTGGCTTGTGTCCAAAGCAAGTTCAAAGCAAAACTGGTACTTAAGCATTTTTGTCCTCATTAATTGCTGGTGCGACAACGTAATTTGCTATTTTTTCATAATCTTCTCTAGCGAATAGCCTATTTGGGCACTTTTTAATAATTGTCCTTTTTATCGCTTCAATAAAAACGTCGTTATCTGGCTCACTAATTTTGCAAATCCGACCAAAACTAAACTTATGAGAATAGGGATCTTTTTTGGGGATTAATTCAATTAACAAATCACTGTAGATTTCAGCGAGCTTCACACTGGCAAATTTAGTTGCGTATTTTACCGCTGTATTTAGCAGTTCGTGCCATTCTTGGTCATGTTGCCTTATATAAGCTCCAACTCTAAACATAGGCAAAGTAGAAGCGGACTTAGGATCTGTCTCGGTAAGCAAAAATGTTGGGGATAGAGCGAGATCTAATATGTCACTGCATATATCATCGCCAGTACAAATGATCACTGGCTGTTTGGGTCTGAGTGCATTCAGTTCTTCAAATTTTGAAACCATTGCCGTTGGTGTTCTTTTGTCAACCGTAAAAATGTTTGACGAGTCTGCTCCGATTAAAGCACTAATGTACTCATGCCCTATATCGTTAGTGGCAACTATTACTGTTATATCCGTAAGCTTAGTTTGAATCTCAATCCAATCTAGCTGTTTTGCAAATTCATTGCATATTATATTTAGTCGGTACTCGACTCCTGGATAAGGAATGAATTTTAGGCCTCTACTTATTCGGGGTAATGACTCCATGATCCCCATGACTACATGGCATCTGTTATTGACGTCAAAAAGTGATTGTATCTGACTCTGAGAAGAATCATGAGTGACGATGTCACATTTCCATTCGTAGTTAATCAGGCCGCAAATAGTCTCTGATATAGCTCTGTCAAACTTCTCATATATCCTGTTACTTGTAACTATTCCTACTTTAAGTATTGGGGTGGCTGCTCCTCTTAATTCGGACAATGTGTCGAAAGCTTGAACTATTGAATCATCAATTTCATCTATCCGTAACTTCGCATTTATTTCTTTAATGGCCTGCCCAGCCATCATAGGGTCGTATTCAATTCCACCCAAAGCACACATATCGATAGCTTTAACATCAGTTGCGGCAGCTATCTTGTATAATGTTTTTTTATCTGGGATATCATTTGTACCAAAAATACCTCTCTCATATTCAGAAATAGTCTTATTGGAAACGCCAATTTTTTTTGACAATTCAACCTGAGAAATATTTCCTCTTGCCTTTTTTAAAAATTGTCCAAGCTCCTTTTTATTTTTTGTCATTTTTTTATCCGAGTTTACAAGCTAATGATGAAAATTACGTTTTTAACGTGTCACGAACTCAGCCAAATCTTATAAAGAAATGGCAAAACTAGTGCATTATCGACGTTATTCACTATTACATGCTTACGCTGATAGCGATATCACGTGTATTTGAACCAAAATTGGATTCTGCGAAAGTGTTGACACGAAACCGACGTCACGTAAAAACAGTGTAACGCAATTTATTTACAGGTTCTATTGATTGTTTTTTGCACTACCCATAGTCTTAATTACGCGACTTGAGATTATCAATTGCAAAAGGGTATTTTTAATTTTCAATCGAGGGGTAGGCGTTATGTGGGATAATAAGTTCAACGATTGTGTGTTAGGTTTTTCATTGGCTCATGCTGCTAAAGTTGGTTTCTTAGATGCAATACAAAAATGCTCTCATGTGAACCTGAAGACTTTTAGCGAAGAACAGAATGCACCAGTACAAGTATTGAAGGAACTATGTGACAATTTAAGCATGGATAGCATTGTCATTGTTGATGACAATTTAGACGTAACTAAAGGCATCAATTTTTCAAGTGGGTATGAGAATTCTGGATACTTCGAGTGGTTAATGCTTGGATATGGTTCGATGTTGTCGTCTGCTCATTCCGTACAGGGAAATCCTGATGTTAACAAAATCGACGGTTCATCTATAGCTAGTGGTAGCTCTCGGATCGGAGTTCGAGATATTGATCCTGTTCTGTTTCCGTTTATTAAAAATCTAGTTTCCAGTTCGTATATTGATTTAGGCTGCGGGGCTGGAACCCGATTGATTGAGGTTGGTAAAAATGATCCGGTGCTTAATTGTGTTGGATTTGATATCAATGCCGCTGCTGTAAATCTTGCAAAAGAAAATGTTGATCGTGCAGGAATGGCAGACAGAACTCAGGTTTACCAGCAAGACGTTAGTGATATAAGCGAGCATAATTTGAATGGTGTCTGTCCGGATGTTGTGTCAATGTGCTTTATGGGGCACGACATGTGGCCGGAAGAACAAGCCAAGAATACGTTTCAAAAGTTAAGGAAAGTATTTGCTCAGTGCAATCACTTTATATTGGCGGATACTATTAAAGAGGATATAGCTTCGCCATCAATATTCACTCAGGGATTCAGATTGACGCATGCAATGATGAATAAGTATATCCCTACTAGAGATGAATGGGAAAAGCTTCTAACGGAGTGTGGTTGGCAACTTATTGAAGTCATCCCGTTAGATGTACAGAGCACCTATATTTTTCACCTTAAACCAACCAAGTGAGGTGAGTGTTTTGAATATTGCACAAAACAGAGACATTAAGGCTGGTATTTTGAGTTCGCTCATCAAATCTGACCTTCCTGTAAATCTCGCATTTGGGTTTCCCTGCTTTAATGTTGATGAAGGATTAAAACGAGAGGCGATAAGGACTCTATCAGAGGGGCATAATAACTATGCTCCGCCCGCTGGGGTCGAGGAACTAAGGAACTCGTTAAAAGATTTCATCATGCAAAGTGAGTCGGTTGATATAGCGCCACCGATTATTACGTCGGGTGTTACTGGAGCCTTGACAGTGACACTTGCCTCTTTATATAAACAAGGTTCAAACGTTATATTAATTGAACCATACTTTATTCAGCATCGTGAAATTGCCGAGTCATTGGGCTACTCAGTAAGAGCTGTTCACTCTGATTATAATATGAGGTTACCTGTAGAAGAGATAATTAGCAATATTACTCAAGACACTGTAGCGGTCATTACTTGTTCACCAAACAACCCGACAGGTGTTGTATATAGTCATACCGAATTTAAGGCGCTTTGCAATAGGCTGGACGATTCAGGAGTCGCTTTAATTTCTGATGAAGTTTATAGAGATTATTTACATACTTCAGAAGAAGAGCATTCACCGAGTCCGTTGGGTATGATGGATAACGTTTTCGTGCTGAGGGGGTTTAGTAAAAGTCATGGAGCGGCAGGATGGAGGGTCGGATATGTTATCGCGCCAATTTTTGCGCATGGTGGATTAATAAACAAAAATCAAATGTTGTACACCTGTCCTCCAACAGCGTTTCAATTAGCTATTGCGAGGCACGGAAGATTTGGGGCTTCATCTGAAAACGTGGATCTTCACCGAAAAAATGCTGCCTATGTGGCGAGCGTTCTTTCAGATAAATACGAATTGATAAGGCCACAAGGTGGATATTTTTGTTATATAAAAGCCCCGGTAGATGAGTTGCAGTTTTTCGAGAATTGCCTTGCCAAAGGGTTAGGAGTAATGCCTGGTTGCCTTTTTGGAGATTCCGGCGGCTATGTTCGGTTAAGTTTGTCTTGTTCTCCAGAAAAAATGAGAGCTGCGTGCGAAACTTTGTTATCTTTTAGTTTTTAAACACACAATTAATATAACTGGTTATTTGAGTAGATATATGTCTTATCAAAAAAAACGATTACTTACTGGAGATACCCCAACAGGGCCTCTGCATCTTGGGCATTTCACCGGAACTTTGGAAAATAGGTTAAAGCTTCAGTCTGAATATGATTGTTACTTTATTCTGGCCAACAAGCATTCATTTACTACTCTCTTAGATAAATCAGAAAAGGTCAGAGAGTACACGTTGCAAGTTGCTACTGATTGGTTAGCAGCAGGGATTGATCCTAACAAGTCAAATATGTTCATACAAAGTGAAGTGCCTGAAATCGATGAGCTAACTTTCTATTTTGCAATGTTGCTACCGTTTAATCAGGTGATGAGGAATCCGACACTAAAGGATGAAATAGTGAACAAAGGGCTGGGTGATACTTATTCCTTTGGGTTTCCAATGTATGCTGTTGGTCAAACTGCGGATATTTTGGCGTTTAGACCGGATTTGGTTCCTGTTGGTAAGGACCAGCTTCCCCACATTGAAATGACTAGGGAGGTTGCCAGAAAGTTTAATTTTGTTTTTGAAGGAGCTGAGGAGAAGTCAATTTTCCCCGATGTACAACCTTTATTAGGTAGGGTAGACCGATTGGTTGGGTTAAATGGCCCTGGTCCTGATGGCTCTTTACAAAAAATGAGCAAATCATTGAATAATGCGATATTTCTTTCTGATGATCCGGATGTTGTCAAAAAGAAAATCATGTCAATGTATACGGATCCAACCAGATTGCGAGCTACTGACCCAGGTCATGTAGAAGGGAATCCACTTTGGGAATTACATGACGCATTCAATAATGATAAAAGCTGGACGGAAGAATACAAGCAACGTTATCGGGAGGGTAACGTTGGAGATGTTGAAGTCAAAAAAATGTTAGTAGAAGTCATCAATGAGTTTCTGGTACCAATAAGACAACGCCGAAAGGAGTATGAAAATAATGAAGATGCGGTGATTGACACACTCAAAAAGGGGACAATGGCTGCGAGAGAGGTCACGCAAGAAACGCTTGAATTAGTGAAAGAGTGCGTATCTCAAAAGTACTGGTAATCACTAATGCCAAGGGGGCTTTTTTTACTGAAAAGCCCTTATTTTTCAGAGATGGTGAGTTTGATAGTACTGACACTTCTTTCTCCATGACTCAAAATTTAGGAATAATCACTGAAGTCATATGTCAGTGCGCTAAAATTATTTTCAAAGGTGATTTCAGCAAAAAATCATTTAAGTAACATGTGATCTGAACGATTGTCGAAAATATCGGCCGCGTGTCCTGAGTGATACCGATTATCAAATCGTATGTTGGTAAATTCTCGATTGGTACTATGACTAAAACTTAGATATTTGTAATCTGAAAAAAGCTCTTACGTGACAGTTTTTGTAAATATCCATGAAAAAATATTGTAATCGCATTTTGTAATCCTAAGAAACTTCTTTAACTCCTGACTATCTTGCTTAAACCACTCACTCACTCACGCAATTACAAATTTTCTGTTGTGAGTTTGGAAAAAGCCTAAGGTTGAATAGCGAATACGTCTAGCCGCGGCCGTAAAACACAGCAATGGCGCAGTTGTCACCACACCTGCCGCAATTAACCACACGTTAGCTGACAACGTATTTGTCATCATATTGCTGGCCTGGGTACCAAACATACTCCAATAGTAAATGGCGATAGGCAGCATCATGAGCGTTTCAATAAACAATCCAGGCATACTTTCAACTGACACCTGTTTTCGCAGTAAACCATAGACACTAAAACTGACGGCCAAGACTAGGGCAATCCAAGGCAATTGGCCAAAAGACACAAGTAGAACAATCACACCTAAGGCAGCCAAACCAACGGCGACAAGCTGCAATCGCCTCAGTCGCTCTTGCAAAAACACATAGCCCAACAACACATTAATCAACGGATTAATGTAGTAGCCAAGGCTCGCATCCAACAGGTGATCATTGTTGATAGCCCAAATAAAGAGCAGCCAGTTGGCGCCAAGTAGTAAACCTGCAGCCAATAAAATAGCCATCACCTTGAGCGAACGAATTGCTTTGGTAACTTTGTCGAATTGTCGCAAACCCATGATCAACAATACCAACACGACAGCGGACCACACCACTCTGTGCATCAATACTTCCATCGCCGACAAGCTGTCTAAGTGTTTGAAATACATTGGCGCAAAGCCCCACATGGTATAGGCAGCAATTGCCGAAAACACACCGACTTTCGTATCATTATTTTCAGCTTGAGCTGCTGACATGTACATCACCTAGTTATCGCGAAAGACGCCGATTTTGGGCTAATTTATCTGTAAGCTCAAGCGCTTATACAAAGCGATAAGTAGATGGCTGTAAAGGCGTTAGTTCATCGGGTGGGTATTGCCCCAATGCGACATACGTCAACACTGACAATGGAAGGTTTTACATCGTCATTGAGCATGGCGGACAAAAAGTAATCGACCGCAATCATTCACGATAAAAAATCTGTTGATTCGCGTGCTTCACAGACTAAAAACACGTAAAATTCGACCACAATGACTAGCGCGACGCTTACCCCAGCAGAATCAGCCACAAGCCTTACCCAAGACGCTTTGCCTTCTCCACAAGAAGTGCTCGAGCGCACGTTCGGCTACGCCGAGTTTAGAGCGGGGCAGCAAGATATCATCGACAATCTTATCGCCGGCAAAGATGTTCTGGTTTTACTGCCCACAGGAGGCGGCAAGTCACTGTGTTATCAAATTCCTGCACTTTGCCTTGAAGGTACCGCCATTGTCGTGTCACCTTTGATATCCCTAATGCAAGACCAAGTAGAACAGCTCAAAGAACAAGGCGTTCGGGCTGCCTACTTAAACTCTACGTTGGATGAAGAGGCGCAACAGTCAACACTATCGGCATTGCGCAACGGCGATTTGTCACTGCTCTACGTATCGCCAGAGCGACTACTTCAGCACTATTTTTTAAATCAAGTCGACCAGATCCAAATCAGTTTGATTGCAGTGGACGAAGCACATTGTGTGTCACATTGGGGGCACGATTTTCGGCATGATTACCGAAACTTGGGTCGAATCAAACAGCGTTTCCCCTCAACGCCCGTCGTAGGATTAACGGCTACTGCTGATGTCGCTACACAGCAAGACATCATTGAGCAGTTGCAACTTCACGACCCCTATGTGTTTAAAGGCAGTTTCGACCGCCCTAACATTCGCTATCGAGTGATGAATAAGTACAAGGCCTTTGATCAGGTTTTGGATTACGTCAAACAACAAGATGGCAGCGGCATCATCTATTGCAACAGCCGGGCGAAAGTCGACGATCTATATAAAAAGCTTTACCGCCAAGGCCTAAAATGCGCCGCCTATCACGCAGGCATGCCTGCCGATGAACGCGAGTATGTTCAGCGTCAATTTCTTACAGACAAGATTGATATCGTGGTGGCGACGGTTGCCTTTGGTATGGGCATCAATAAATCGAATGTCCGCTACGTGGTTCACCATGACGTACCGCGCAGTGTCGAAGGTTACTACCAAGAAACCGGCCGAGCGGGAAGAGATGGTTTGCCAGCCGAAGCTTTGTTGCTTTTCGATGAGAAAGACGGTGCACGAGTAAAGCAGTGGATAGAGCAAGGGGAGTCATCTGAACGAACCCCAATAGAGTTGCAAAAATTTGCCGCGATGGAAGCCTTTGCAGAAGCACAAACCTGCCGGCGTCAGGTCTTACTCAACTATTTTTCAGAGTACAGCGGTACTGCGTGCGGCAACTGCGACATTTGTCTCGACCCGCCCAGAGAGATCGACGGTTTGGAGCTTGCCCAAAAGGCGTTATCCTGCGTATTGAGATTGCAACAACAAGCCAGTTCTCAGTATGTTATTGATGTTCTCAGAGGTAAAGCGCTCAAACGAATTACAGAAGCGGGACACGATCAATTAAGCACTTACGGTATTGGTAAAGACAAGTCAGATTCGTATTGGCATTCAATTCTCAATCAGCTGATCCACAAAGGGTTGTTGAGAGTCGACATAACGGCGTTTGCGGCGTTGCGACTAACAGAAGCCGCACGGCCAATACTCAAAGCGGAAGTCCCCTTGTCGTTGGCTTCGCCACGTTTAACCTTTAAGCCAGAAAAGAAAAACACAGCCCCCACCAACTACGACAAGAAGTTATTTTCACGACTGAAACACTTGCGAAAAGCGCTGGCTGAGGAAAACGACGTACCGCCGTTTGTGATTTTCTCCGATGCAACGCTGGCCGATATGGCGTCAAAACAACCCACATCAAGTGAGGCTATGCTTGAGGTCAGCGGCGTCGGCCAAACTAAACTGGCTCGTTATGGCGACGCCTTTATCCAGTTGATAGACGGCTATCTAAATAGAGAGATTTAAGACGCGTAAGCGTATTCCCCGCCTTTTTCCAATGCGCGTTTGTATGCTGGTCTAGCGTGAATACGCTCAACATACGCCTTGATAGCAGGCATATTGTCCGCTCTGCCCGTTGCCACTAATGACTCCAGTGGGAAAATCATTTGTACGTCCGCACCACTTGGTTGCCCACCCGCGAACCACTCGTTTTCTGAAAGGTAGCTCTCGATATACATCAAACTACTTTTGAGGTTTGGCCCAAAATAAGCGTCAATAATACCATCAACTAACTTGTTAACGATCCCTTTGATCAGGAAGCCACTGGCCTTTTCTCTTGCCCGGTTCAACACCAAATTGGCAACCATAGGCGGCATCAGTGACCCTTCAGAAAAATGCAGCCAAAACCAATAATCGACCTCGGCTTGTGGCGTTGTTGGCAATGAAAACGTATCGTTACCATGATATTTCACCAAGTATTCAATGATTGCGCCTGACTCTGCAATCTCACCATAGGGCGTGGTCAAAATCGGAGAGCGACCTAGAGGGTGAATAGCTTTCAGCGCCGCCGGAGCAAGGTTAGTTTGGCTGTCTCGCTGGTAAGTTTTGACGGTGTATTCACAGCCAAGTTCTTCTAACAGCCACAAAATGCGTTGCGACCGTGAGTTATTGAGGTGGTGCAGTATGATCATTTATCGTTATCCTTTTATACTGAGCGCGTTCTTTCCTGTACAACATTAACCTCGTTGCGTTTGGGTTTAAACTGTATCGCAATGATCCTAGTAACATTACTGGTTCGTAATCATCACAACAAAGTAAGTACGCACACCACATGTATTTAGATTAGCCATACTGTGCGCTTTCCAATCTCTCTGCAATTTGGTAGCGTGCGCACATTGGAAGGCTAATCGTTTTACTGTCTACGAGTACATCATGCAGCAGCTATCTCTTAACCAACTATGTGAGTCGATGGAGTATCACGACGACTATATTATTTTATCGCTTCCCCTACCGACTACACTAGCGAGAGCCCGCCACCTCAGTCAAAACATCGCATCTCTACTCGATGCAGACTTAGACAACGAATATATCGGCGCCGATCGCTTTCAAATCAGTGTGATACACCCTTCTTATGAAATGCATTTGTGTGTTGAATGGCTGTGCGAAAGTGTTTGGTTAGCCCCCGTGTCGGCAAGTAGTGACACGCTAAAAACGTTCAAAGCACGCTATGACACCAGTGTGCACAGATAAATGATGACGATTGAGTTGAGACGTTTACATTTTGTGATCAATTGAATTTGCAATTATTCGCCCACCAGCACAATATAGAGAAACTAGGTCGTCCTTTGACGACACCATAATAAGATAGTGCTGCTTGCACGTGCACGCCTCTCGTACAAGCAGATCAGTAACGCTACTTTGCAGCATTTTACCCAACGAAGTGTCGTTGTGATGATTGCATAACCGACAAGTACAAGGACTGCATTAATGGCGCTAAACAGCGTGAAATACGTGTTGTTGATATGCCTCGTTGTGATGGCGTTTGTTCTTTTTAACACCGTCGATAACACCAAACAGGCATTTTTATCTGCCCGTGTAGCAACGTCTCAATCTGCCAGTTTGCCTCCTGCTGAACTTGTTATTGAAGACGACTTTATCGTCCAAGATTTATATTCGGTCGCGGATATCGCCCTAGTGCCAAGCGCAACCTCCTATTCTGACGTTTACCTGCGCTTCTTCGACTGGCCAGAGCCGCAAATTTATCAACCTATCGCTCAAGACCAACAACGTTGGATGCGCCTCAATTTAAAAAATGCCGGTGCAACTTATAAGTCACTCTCTTTATCGATTGAAGATACAACGTTAGACGTCGTTGAAGTGTATGTCCTTGATAGTCGGATGCGTATTTTAAACGCGTATAATGCTGGAACGTGGAAAGCTGAAGGCTTATACACCCATGATTTTAAAAGCTTCCACTTCCCTTTTACGTTGAAGCCAGGTCAGGCAGCAAGCATTTTAGTCGCCATCAGTGATGCCGGTATGATTACGGCACCTATTTCGCTCTGGGACGAGGAAAACAGGGTAGTCCATGAACGCCGCTATCTTGTCTTGTTGGGCAGTTTAGTCGGCGCGCTGATTATCTTGTGCGGTTACTCTTTAGTCACCTATCTTTTAAATCGGACACAGGTAAGATTCTGGTTTGCGGTATCCAGCGTATTGATGTTGTTAACCGTACTGACCACAGAAGGGTTCATTGTCTTACCTACGCAATACCCCGTTTCGGTCGCCTCGTTAAGTTTACTGTTTTTCGCACTCATGCTCGGCAGTATGGCGAAATTGCACCACGGTCTAATTCCAACGATTCCCAAGTGGTGCAAGTCTGTAAATTACTTGTTTCCGGCAATTTTGTTTATCACGGCGTTTGTGAGTAACACTTACGATTATATTCAAATCAGCTTTATCATCGCACCACTAGCAGTTCTCAGCCAAGTCATATCGTCTCAGTACTATTCAACCGGTAACAATATTACGGCACAACGCTTGTTGTTTATCGGCTG
Source organism: uncultured Alteromonas sp. (assembly GCA_963922845.1). Taxonomy (GTDB): domain Bacteria; phylum Pseudomonadota; class Gammaproteobacteria; order Enterobacterales; family Alteromonadaceae; genus Alteromonas. The sequence continues at coordinate 2,024 of CAWUJV010000059.1, read as the reverse complement.
GGCACTGTTAATTCTTGCTGGCTGCGTCAGTATCAATGACTTTTTGGGTTTTCAGGCGAGCAGTAATTCGGACCGAACGATCATCATTGGCCTTTTTGGATTGGGTATGTTGTCTTTTGTCGTCGCGATCACCGTCTCAGAGCGTTTGTCACATCGCAATCAGCTAACTGAACAAAAGCAAAAAATACACGACTTACATCACTTCTATGAACTGTTTAAAAACTCCGCTGAAGGGTTATATACGTCGACACTAGACGGCGAACTCATCAGTATCAACCCCGCGATGTGCCAGTTGTTCGGCTACGACGACGAAGCATCAATGCTGGCATCGGTGGGAAGCACATCTGATTTTTATGCCGACAACCACGACCGAGACATCTTGCTTGGTGAACTCATTGAGAAAGGCGTTGTACTTGGTAGAGAAATAAAAGGTTTAAAGCAAAACGGCGCTGAATTTTGGTTCTCACTGTCATGTCAAATGAGAACGGAAGGGGGCAGTAGTTACCTATACGGCTCTATCTTTGACATTACCGAAAAGAAGCAGTCGAGTATTAGTTTAGAATATTTGGCTACTCACGATCCGTTAACAGGCGTCTACAATCGTCGAGAATTCGAACATCAGTTACACGCAGCAATTCGGCGCATGCCCAACGAGACTGAACCTACCGTGTTACTTTATCTTGACCTCGATAGATTCAAAATAGTAAACGATACGTGTGGACACAAAGCAGGCGACTCGTTAATTAAGGAGTTGGCGCAGATTCTTCAAAATATCGTACAAGAGAATGGAATCATGGCCAGACTAGGCGGTGATGAGTTTGCCGTGTTGTTGCCCAGACAAAACGAGGACGCGGCTTACCTTATTGCCATGCGTTTGCTCAATGCCGTTCACCACTATCGGTTTATTTGGGAAAACCGCATCTTCACTCTAGGTGTAAGTATTGGTCTGATTGATTGCTCAAGTCACAATGGGTCTGCAGAGCAACTTATTAGTATGGCCGATGCCGCATGTTACGTCGCCAAAGATATGGGTCGCAACCAAATTCATCGGTATCGCGCCGATGATGAGAGTTTGCAGCGCTATGAACAAGAACTGAATTGGGTTTCGCATATCAATGATGCGCTACAAGACGATAAATTCATCCTGTATTACCAACATTACCGCCCGCTCAACCGCGAGCTAGATGGTGATTACTTCGAGATATTGTTACGCATGGACTTAGACGGTGACATCGTGCCGCCCAATGCATTCTTACCCTCGGCGGAGCGCTACGATTTAAGTGCAAAGGTCGACCGTTGGGTAGTAGAAAACACCTTTAAGTGGCTAAGTCATAACCCTGATAAATGCCAACAGTTGCAGCGCTGCAATATTAATTTAAGTGGCCATTCTTTGGCTGACCGAGATTTGAAGTTGTTTGTGCTCAACGCCTTTGAAAAGTACGCGATTCCCTATGATAAAATTTGTTTCGAAATCACCGAGACCATGGCTATCGTCAAGCTTGAAGAGACACTGCAGTTTATGCGGACGTTCCGTCAGATGGGCTGCAAATTTGCGTTAGATGATTTTGGTAGTGGCTTTTCGTCATACGCATACCTCAAATCACTACCGGTGGATTGCGTCAAAATCGATGGCAGTTTTGTCCGTGACATCCTCACTGACAATGTAGATTTGGCCATGGTGTCATCAATCAAGGATGTTGCCAAAGCCATGGGCATGGAAACCGTCGCAGAATTTGTCGAAAATGAGAGTGTCATGACCCAATTGGGTAAACTGGGTGTAGATTACGCACAAGGCTATGGCGTCGCCAAACCCATACCATTGGACGACTATACCCCGCTGTAATGCTAAGCGAAGCTACTTCGCGGTTTCGAGCGTGAGAAGTATTGGCTCGATATATTTTTGAAGCCACACCCTTGCCCGTGATCTGATTAACCGCAATCCTACCGCCGTTGCCTTACTTATCCTACATGCCCCACTAGCCAAGCAAGACTGGTCAGTTTCTGGCGATAAGGCAATCTGCTAT
>CAWUJV010000058.1:0-27285 GCA_963922845.1 uncultured Alteromonas sp. | reverse complement strand
CGATTTCGCGCAATACTGCCATGGCAGCGTTTCGCATAATTTGGAATTCTTTGTCTGTCAGGGTTTGAGCAGGCGCAACGGTAATCGAGTCACCCGTATGAACCCCCATAGGGTCAAAGTTTTCGATGGTACAAACAATAATGCAGTTATCTGCTTTATCGCGAACCACTTCCATCTCGTATTCTTTCCAACCAATCAGAGACTCGTCGATAAGGAGTTCGCTCGTTGGCGATAAATCCAAACCTCGGCGACAAATTTCTTCAAACTCATCGATGTTATAGGCGATACCACCACCTGTACCACCCATGGTAAACGAAGGGCGAATAATACAAGGGAACCCAATTCGGGTAAGCACGTCTTTGGCTTGTTCCATCGAGTGTGCAATTTCTGCGCGAGGACATTCAAGTCCAATCGATTTCATCGCCTTGTCGAATCGCTCTCGGTCTTCAGCTTTATCGATAGCGTCAGCAGTCGCCCCGATAAGCTCTACACCAAGCTCTTCAAGCACACCGTGCTTTTCAAGGTCAAGGGCACAGTTGAGCGCAGTTTGACCGCCCATCGTAGGCAAAATCGCATCTGGCTTTTCTTTTTCAATAATCTTGCGAACCACTTCCCAGTGAATCGGTTCGATATAGGTAGCGTCAGCCATCTCAGGGTCAGTCATGATAGTCGCTGGGTTCGAGTTTACCAAGATCACTCGGTAACCCTCTTCCCTAAGCGCTTTACATGCTTGGGCGCCTGAATAATCAAACTCACAGGCCTGGCCGATTACAATAGGACCAGCGCCTATAATCAAAATACTTTTAATGTCGGTACGTTTTGGCATCTTGGGCTATTTCCTACTGCTTAGATTCTTCAATCAATTCAATAAAGTGGTCGAAAAGTGCCGCCGCATCATGGGGGCCAGGGCTGGCTTCAGGGTGACCCTGAAAGCTAAACGCCGGCTTATCTGTGCGGTGGATACCTTGCAACGATTTATCAAACAGTGAAATGTGCGTGACGCGTAAATTATCCGGTAATGACGCTTCATCAACGGCGAATCCATGGTTTTGGCTCGTAATCATCACGACATCGCGGTCTAAGTCTTTCACCGGGTGGTTAGCACCGTGGTGACCAAATTTCATCTTGACCGTCTTAGCGCCGCTAGCGAGTGCCAGCAATTGGTGGCCTAAGCAGATACCAAATACTGGTAGGCCGGTATCAACAATGGTCTTGATCGCCGCAATAGCGTAATCACATGGCTCAGGGTCACCCGGGCCGTTTGATAAAAATACGCCATCCGGGTTCATCGCTAGCACGTCAGCAGCAGGAGTTTGTGCAGGTACGATAGTAAGCTTACATCCTCTGTCTACCAGCATGCGCAAGATGTTGTGCTTGGCACCAAAGTCATAAGCGACAACGTGATACTTGGTTTCCTCAAGTTCACCGTAACCTTTACCTAATTCCCATACACTGCTCGTCCACTCTGCAGTTTCAGTGGTTGATACCACTTTGGCCAAATCCATGCCTTTCAATCCTGGGAATGCCTTCGCTTGATCCAACGCTTGCGCTTCTGTCACATCATCAACGCAAACAATACAACCGTTTTGTGCACCTTTATCTCGTAAAATTCGGGTCAGACGACGGGTATCAATGTCCGCGATACCGACGACGTTTTTAGCTTTGAGATAATCAGATAAAGAGAGTTGAGAACGGAAGTTTGAAGCAATGAGAGGGAGATCACGAATGATTAGGCCTTTGGCCCAAATCTGGTCAGACTCGACGTCTTCTTCGTTGGTACCGGTATTACCGATATGTGGATATGTAAGTGTAATTATTTGTTCAGCATAAGAGGGATCAGTGAGTATTTCTTGGTAGCCAGTCATGGACGTGTTAAAAACCACTTCCCCGACGGCGGTACCAGTGGCACCAATAGCAGTACCTTTGAATACAGAACCATCCTCTAACACCAATAGGGCGGAATTAGCCAAGTCAACCTCCAGATAGTAAGGATAACCGAGTGTTTAAACCAAATTGTTCAAACCCAACAAAAAAACAGCGGTTAATGTGTAAAAACAACAGAAACCAAACGTATTTGCAGCTAATAAAACAGCGATATAGGGCCGGATATCGCAAAATTTTGGCAAATTCCGCGGATTATATACTGATAATTTAAAAAGGTCTAATTTTCTTTTACAAAAATATCAAAAATAGACCTTTTAGGCGAATTTCACTCCCTAACACACATTTACATGACTTATTGATAAGCGTAAATGCTAAATGCCGGCATTTATCTTTATAAAAAATCTGACTATTTAGTCTAGATTTGTAATCCAATCACATCCGGCATTCCGTACTTCCCAGCCGGTTTATCACCTAGCCAAAGCGCGGCACGTACGGCGCCACGGGCAAAGGTTAAGCGGCTTGACGCTTTGTGCGTGATTTCAAAACGCTCGCCAATATCCGCAAATAGCGCGGTGTGTTCACCCACGATATCGCCCGCTCTCACTGTCGCAAAACCGATAGTTTCATGTTCGCGTGCCGGTTCTTTGCCTTCACGGCCATAAACCGCACATTGCTTGAGATCTCGTCCCAATTCATCGGCGATAGCCTCGCCAATCGCCATAGCGGTGCCCGATGGCGAATCCAACTTATATCTATGGTGAGCTTCTAGAATTTCGATATCCGCGCTGTCCCCTAGGGTTTTTGCTGCCAAGCGTACCAAAGACAACATCAAGTTTACGCCAACACTATAATTAGCCGCGAATACGATAGGAATAGTGTTCGCTGCACTGTCCAACAATGCCAGCTCGCGCTCTTCCAAGCCTGTTGTACCTATGACAATGGGCTTTTTGTTGTCCACACACCATTGTAAATTTTGCTCAAACGCAGCAGGTAAGGTGAAATCAATCATGACATCGACATCATCGGCCGAAATGCTCGATACCGCAGAGCACGAAATACCCATCTGCCCAACACCTGCAAGTTCACCCACATCCATCGATACCCATGGAGAATCATCTCTGACGGTGGCCAATGATAATGCTGTGGATTCGTTTTCGTTTATTGCTTCAATCAAAACACGGCCCATACGACCGTTTGCGCCAAATATTCCTACTTTCATATACTTTTTCTATTTCTAACTTTGCTAGGCATTTTGCCAAATGGTATTGTGATTGCAACCTACCACTACATTAGTCTTCATCGCTAATGTTAATTTGTCACTTGATATATCCTGATTGCTCGACAATCTGAGAGTATTGATTGGCGTAATTATAGTCGTCCGTTGTCATTTTGGGAGGAACACGTTTTATGCGTCTAATTTGGGACATACCCACACGTTTGTTTCATTGGCTTTTGGTTTTTTCCATCACCGCCCAATGGGTTACAGCTGAGTGGCTTGAAGATGCAATGCAATGGCATTTTTACATCGGATACTTTACATTAGGGTTAATTGTTTTTCGTTTAATCTGGGGCCTACTGGGCACGCGCTATGCCAAGTTTAGCCAGTTTGTGTCTTCGCCAGTGAAAACAGCGCATTACGCAAAAACGTTATTCAAACCAGACTCAAACCATCATGCAGGTCACAATCCGCTCGGTGGCTGGATGGTGCTCATCATGCTGGCTTTGCTTTTGATGCAGGCTATCAGTGGCTTATTTATGACTGATGATGTCTTTCTCGATGCGCCTTATTACAGTGCGGTTTCTGAGGACATCGCAAGCTTGATGAGTCGGCTTCATCATCAAGGGTTTACCATTATTCAGGGTTTAATCGTCCTGCATATCGCCGCTATCGCGTTCTATGCGCTATTCAAAAAGCAATCTTTGGTACCCGCCATGCTCCATGGTAAAAAAGAAACCGAAGAGCCGGCCATTCCCCACTCAAAATGGCTGTTGGCCCTCGCGGTCGCTATCGTTACGGCGGCGGCGGTGTACTACCTTGTTATCATTGCGCCACCTGCACCGGAATTTGATGCGTTTTATTAAGGCAGAGAGGCCTTTGCAAGATTTGAGCAAAGGCCAACACGCCCCGATTACGCCGCTAAGTATCAGCAGGTCTTCGTCATTAACCCATTGTTCTTCATAAGTGTAGCAATCTCATCGACACACTCAGGGGCGTCAATGGTGGATGGTACAATTACCTCTTCTGAAGAAGCGAGTTGCCTCAATAGTTTTCTCAGTATCTTGCCTGAGCGTGTTTTGGGTAAGCGCGGGACAACAATGGCCCGTTTAAAACACGCAATTGGACCAATTTGTTCTCGCATACGCGCAATCAACTCTGCCTCAAGCACCTCTTCATCAATAACTACACCATCTTTTAATATCACAAGCCCGACAGGCAATTGTCCTTTCAATGCGTCTGGGATCGCGATAACAGAACACTCAGCAACTGCTGGGTGTGCCGCCACAACTTCTTCCATTTCTCCAGTGGATAAACGATGCCCTGCGACATTAATGACGTCATCGGTTCGCCCCATAATAAACACATAGCCATCCTCGTCGATATACCCGCCATCGCCAGAAGTGTAGTATCCCTCAAACTGGTTTAGGTAAGACGATTTAAAGCGGTCACAATCCCCCCAGATAGTAGGTAAGCAACCCGGTGGCAATGGCCGTTTAATCGCAATCGCGCCTTGCGAATTTGGCGCAAGCGATTCGCCCTCCTCATTAAGGACTTGTACATCGAATCCAGGCACTGGAACCGTTGATGACCCAGCTTTTGCGGGTAACTCACCTAACCCTGTAGGGTTCGCGCAGATTGGCCAGCCCGTTTCGGTTTGCCACCAATGGTCAATAACAGGCTTACCGGTTTTTTCTAGTGTCCACTGATAAGTGGGTGGGTCGAGACGCTCACCGGCCATGAAAATACGACTAAGATTAGACAAATCGTAGCCTTGAATTAACGCTCCCTCAGGATCTTCTTTTCGAATTGCCCTAAACGCTGTCGGTGCAGCGAATAACACTTTGACTTTGTACTTCTCAGCCACGCGCCAAAATGCACCGGCATCAGGTGTACCCACGGGTTTCCCTTCATACATCAGTGTGGTGGCCCCTTTGAGCAAAGGCCCATAAACAATATACGAATGGCCAACAACCCATCCGACATCAGACGCAGCCCAAAATACGTCGCCAGGTTCAATATCGTAAACATTCTTTAGAGAATAGTGCAGAGCGACGGCATGACCGCCATTATCACGCACAACGCCTTTAGGTTTCCCCGTTGTGCCCGACGTATATAAAATATAAAGCGGGTCCGTTGCTGCCACAGCGACACAATCAGCAGGCTCTGCAATAGTTTGAGCCGTTTGCCAATCGATAAACTGAACCCCATCGAGTTGTGCTTTCAACTCATCTCTTTGGTAAACGATGCACGTATCAGGTTTGTGTGCACTACATTCGATGGCAGCGGCAACCAGTGGTTGATAAGGAATTATTTTCTGGCCTTCTATGCCACACGACGCCGTTACGATAACTTTGGGCGCGGCATCTTCGATTCTCACGGCTAACTCGTTAGGCGCAAACCCGCCAAATACCACCGAGTGAATGGCGCCAAGTCGGGCCACCGCTAACATGGCAATGACGGCTTGAGGTATCATTGGCATATAAATAACGACGCGATCACCTTTGCATACGCCTTTAGCCCTTAGCACTCCGGCAAACAGTGCCACCTCTCGTTGCAACGCTTCGTAGGTGTATTGCGTTGCTTTGCCAGTTACCGGAGATTCATAAATCAGTGCAGTTTGATTGGCTCGCCCCTCTTCAACATGATAATCCACGGCCATATAACAGGTATTAAGTTCACCGTCGGCAAACCATCGTTCTATACCGTTTTTATCTTTGCTCAAAATAGTAAAAGGTGGTTTATACCAAGGCAATGCTCTGGCCTGCGTTTGCCAAAACAAAGCTGGGTCTTTAATTGATGATTGATATTCTGCCTGATACCCCATTGCCATATCTCCTTTGAAACGAGAGTGACTCGTCTATGCTGATTAACGGTATTGGTAGGCGGTAATACCAATCCGCACAGATAAATGATCTACGCTCAACGCGCAGCTATAGTGCGTAACAATAAGCGGCGCCACAGAGGTAAAAGTCTGTATTCTCTCACTTCGTGCGTAGTCAACGAGGCCGAATACTCACACTGAGCGAACATTTATCTATACGGATTGGTAACGTGTTTCTCCCCCGAGCTGATTGCCTTACCAACGGTCTGTCAATCAGCCTAGAGGATTATTTTTGATTTTGAGATAAGACTTCAGGCTTAGATCGCGAAAAAAATAGGATCAATCGCACGTTAACCTGCGACTGATTTATGGGGTAAGGTTAACAATGACATCCACTGCTCGACCGGCAAAGGTCTATCGAGGAAAAAGCCCTGGAAAATATCGCAGCCCTTCTGCTTTAGGTACAGCATCTGAATGTCATTCTCAATACCTTCAGCCACGGTTCTGACCCCCATCGCATGAGCCATGTCGATAATGGTGTTGACTATCGGCACATCTTCGCCAGCAAAGTTGATTTCATCGACAAAGTAACGGTCAATTTTCAGTTCCTTTATGGGTAACTCTTTAAGATAGCTGAGACTTGAATAGCCGGTTCCAAAGTCATCTATCGAAAAGGCAAAACCGATTTCTGACAGGCGTTCGATGCGGCGGCGTACCAAGTCTATACCACTTACCAAGGTGGTTTCCGTAATCTCAAGAATGATTTGATGAGGCGAAATCTCCCATTTATTGGTGATATTAAGCAGTGTTTGACTGAAATCAGGTCGAGCGATATGTCGGCCACTGATGTTAACCGCTACCGACGTTTCCACGCCCATTTTTTTCATTTCAGCGAGTAAGCGACAAGCCTCATTTAGCACCCAAATACCAATATCAACTATGGCGTCACTGGTTTCCGCTATCGGGATGAACTCCCCTGGGCTGATAAATCCAAATTGGCCATGTTCCCAACGAAGCAGCGCCTCAGACGCCACAATATTGTGGTTCGCATCATATTGAGGCTGAAGCATGAGATAGAATTCATTGTTTTCAATGGCTCTTGAGAACGACTGACTGATCATATTGTGGCGTTCGTAGTCTGCAAAAGCCGACTTTTCAAGCGATACGCGCCCACCATGCCCCTGAGACTTAGCGCGGCGTTTGCCAAACTCCAATACTCCTATGACCTTTTCATAGGTTGCACTGTCGCCTTTGATATGGGCGGATGCCACTGCTGACGTCACAACATGAGAATGTCCGTGAATCGTCATTTCACTCATGATATCGGTATGAAGGCGCCACTCAATATTATTAAGTTGTTGTAACACGGGTTTGTGCTCAGCCACACATTTGCGATACAGGATAAAGAAGTTATCCCCTATTCCACGATAGGCGCTAAAGTCGTCAGTTAACGCGTTTTGAATACGTTCAGAGACGATCTTGAGAATGTAATCTCCTGTCTCATTACCAAACGACACATTGTACTGCGCAAAATTATCCACATCGACCATACAGCAATATAAATCTTGCCCAGTCTCTTTTGCTTCGATGATGAGTTCTTTTACGTCTCGTTCCAATGACTTTAAATTGGGCAGTTCGGTTACTTCATCGTAATAGGCCACCCGATACATATGATCGGTCGCTTGTTTTCGCTCAGTAATATCTCGAATAATACTAACAAACTGCTTTTGACCGTCTAAATCGACTTCCGAGAGCGACAACTCAATTGGAAAAATACTGCCGTCTTTGCGTTTAGCACTGAGTTCTCGGCTATTGCCAAAAATACTGTCTTCACCTGTTAGCAGATAGTGCTCGACATAATGACCATGTCGCTGGGCGTGATAGTCGTTCATCAATACAGTGACATCTTGGCCGATTAGTTCATCAGGAGTGTAACCGAAAATCTTTTCGACCGTTTCATTGGCTGTAATGATCATCCCGTTTGGGTCAGCGGTGAGCACCGCATCGTTGAGATTGTCGAGTATGGCAGTAACGTAGGTAAGATAACTGTGCTGCATATCCGATAAACGACGTTGCTCAGTAATATCTTCCAGAGCGCCATAGACATGAGTCACTTTCCCATCGTGAAAGCGAGACCGTCCACTGGCTTTTAATATCATTTCTCTACCGTCGTAAGACTGAAACTCGACTTCAATCTCATAGCTTTTGCCTAAATTGATAGCATCATCGAGGTGCTTGATAATTTTTTCACGAGCTTCGGGAGAAAATGGCTTCAGCGACAAAGGAAAACTGATTTTACGGCCCGGTGTTAAGCCATATAACCGGTAGGTTTCTTCTGTCCATTCAATCGCTTGGGTTGCAACGTCAAACTCCCAACCGCCAGTGCGAGATATACTGCCAATTTCATTCAACAGTTCAATTTTGTCTTGCATGCTCGCAGCACGCTGCGCTTGATTATTGCCGTTGTCTTTTTGATTGTCGACCAAGGCTTGAATGGGGCGTTGCGCTAATTCCAATGCCGATGATACGGCCTCATTTGACACATCGCTCCCCCATAAAACCAAAATAAGCTTTATGTGCTCATTGTCTTGATCACAGGCTAGGCACGTTGCTCTCATAAAATGTGTAGGATGAATGTGGATGTAGGGTGATGAAAACAAAGGCTGTGATGCGGAGGAAACTAACTCTTTCCCACACGGCATGGCGAGCAATGCGGGAGCACATGTCAAATCACCAAAAAGACATACATCTCTCTCTTTGCCGAGAATTATTTGAGCACGCCCAGAGTCTCCGTGCTGAATCAGCGCTGTTCCCTCTGCACTGGTAATTGCGAGTAAATCATCAACAACGGTACTCAAGCTTTCCAATGCTTTCGTTGTGAATTCAATGTAGTCGATTGACGACTTTAGCATTAATCGCTCTCCCTACGACGCTGCGAGTCCTAAACAGCTCCCGACGTTACTCTACTTTAGTATAGTGCGTTAAATGGGTATCGCACGCCAAACTCGCCAAAAGTCTCCTATTAGCGGAATAAAGCAGAGTATAAAAATCAGAAACTAATGAAAAAATTTATGATAAACAATAACAAAGGCCTCAACAGGTGAGGCCTTTTGTTACGATCTTTTACAAATTGAGGGCGAAATTAATCCGCTTTAAAATCATCGTGGCATGATTTACACGTCGCACCGACACCGCCGATGGCACGACGATAGGCTTTTTCATTGCCAGATTGTGCCGCTAATTGAAGTGCTTGCGCCGCTTTAATCAGATCATCGGCCTTACCGGAAAAAGTATTGAAGTCTTGCCAAATCTCGGGCTTGGCACTGGTTTCGACGTTGAATTTACGAGTATCGACATCAAAATAGTCTGACATCATGGTCGCTAATTGCTCTAGTCTTAGGCCGTTAGTTTCCATCACGCTGGTGTCGTAAGGAATTGCCCCTTTCGCCATGCCGCCGAGTGGCCCCATGTTACTGCGGATTAGTTGGAACAATGACTGACGATATTGTGTCGCGGCCTTTGCGTGTTTTTCTGACTTGGCTTCTTCTGCTGTTGCGCCACCGACACATAATAGCGAAGTAACAAGTGCTGCTGGGATAAATAGACGTCGCATCAATCGTCTCCGTATAGCCTGTATAAAATAATAAGAATTCTACGCCAGCCACCCTCGCTGGTCGCCGTTGCTAATCACTGCAACCACTCGATATTGAACAATCGTTACATCAAGTGCAAGTCTTAATACGAGTAATTGTCTGTTTTCTTAGATATTTAGCACTATGTCGGTTTTTCTTTAGACCAAAGTAGTGCGTCTTTGAGGACAAGTATAAACGCTACTTACTGTATTTTGGGCAATAATAAAGCAAAAAAAAGCCCTCATAAGAGGGCGCTTTCAATATTAGTTTGTTAAATCATCAAAGAACTTTTTGACGCCTTCGAAGAAGCCGTGCTCTTTCGGTCTATGTCGACCTGCATCTGCACCGCCCATCGACGCTTCAAATTCTTGCAGTAACTCTTTTTGACGCGACGATAGGTTTACTGGCGTTTCTACCACAACCTTACACATCAAATCACCAATCTGACCACTACGCACTGATTTAACCCCTTTGCCTCGTAGGCGGAACATCCGCCCAGTTTGGGTTTCTGGGTTAATTTTTAATTTCACTTTGCCGTCCAGTGTAGGGACGTCCAGTTCTCCGCCAAGTGCCGCTGTAGTAAAACTCAATGGGACTTCGCAATAGAGGTTGTTGCCATCACGGGCAAAAATGTCGTGATCGCGTACATGCACTTGCACATACAAATCGCCTGGAGGCGCACCATTTTCACCAGCTTCGCCTTCGCCACTTAAGCGGATACGGTCACCGGTATCAACACCCGCAGGCACTTTAACAGACAGTGTTTTAGTCTTTTCAACGCGACCTTGACCGCGACAGCTCGTACATGGGTCACTGATAATTTTACCGCGACCAGAACACGTTGGACACGTTTGCTGTACAGCAAAGAATCCCTGACGCATTTGGACTTGACCATTACCATGACAGGTTGGGCAGGTTGTTGGCTTGGTGCCTTTTTTCGCACCAGAACCGTCACACACCTCACACTCAACCAAGGTAGGCACGCGAATTTCAACTTCTTTACCACGAACCGCTTCTTCTAGGCTCATTTCAAGGTTGTAACGCAAATCAGAACCTTGTCGTGCACGTGACTGCCTGCCACCACGACCACCACCGCCAAAGATATCGCCAAATACGTCGCCGAAAATGTCGCCAAAATCAGCACCACCGCCGAAGCCTGCACCACCACGATTTGGATCTACGCCAGCGTGGCCATATTGGTCATACGCCGCGCGTTTTTGAGAATCAGTCAGAATTTCATAGGCTTCCTGAATCTCTTTAAATTTTTCCTCAAGCGCTTTGTCACCCTGTGTGCGGTCAGGGTGATACTTCATCGCCAGTTTCTTATACGCTTTTTTGATCTCGCGTTCACCGGCGCTTTTATCTACACCTAGGACTTCGTAGTAGTCACGTTTAGACATATCGCTCTTTATTCCTACCCTTAACTCGCCCCACTTCTTACAGAAGAGCGATTTTTACCTGCTAATACAACACAAAGGCGCAGCAAGTATGACTTGATGCGCCTAGAATTTCGAAGGCGCTCCTACGTAACCGGAGCGCAACAACAATTTACTTCTTGTCGTCTTTTACTTCTTCAAACTCAGCGTCAACAACGTCATCATCTGCTTGCGCATCAGCTTGAGGCTGTTGCTCAGCGCCGCCTTGCGCAGCTTGCTGTGCTTGAGCCGCTTCCATCAATTTTGAAGACGCTTGAATTAGCTCTTGAGTCTTCGCTTCGATTTCCGCTTTGTCATCGCCCTTAATCGCCGTTTCTAGCGCGGCAACAGCAGCTTCGATTGGCGCTTTGTCTTCTGCGCTCAATGCTTCGCCAACTTCTTCAAGTTGTTTACGAGTAGCATGCACCATACCGTCAGCTTGGTTACGCGCTTGAATCAGCTCTTCAAATTTCGCATCTGCGTCTTTGTTCGCTTCCGCGTCAGCAACCATTTGCTCGACTTCTGCATCACTTAGGCCAGACGAGGCTTGGATAGTGATCTTCTGCTCTTTACCCGTATCTTTGTCTTTCGCAGATACGTGTAGGATACCGTCAGCATCGATGTCGAAGGTAACTTCAATTTGTGGTACACCGCGCTGTGCAGGGCGGATACCTTCTAGGTTGAATTGACCAAGAGACTTGTTACCAGACGCTTGCTTACGTTCACCTTGTAGAACGTGAACCGTTACTGCAGACTGATTGTCTTCTGCCGTTGAGAACGTCTGAGACTTCTTCGTTGGGATAGTCGTATTCTTTTCGATAAGCGCTGTCATTACGCCACCCATCGTCTCGATTCCCAAAGAAAGAGGTGTTACGTCAAGAAGTAGTACATCTTTAACGTCACCAGACAATACACCACCTTGAATCGCAGCACCAACCGCTACGGCTTCATCAGGGTTAACGTCTTTACGAGGCTCTTTGCCGAAAAACTCTGTCACGTACTTCTGAACCAAAGGCATACGTGTTTGACCACCAACTAGGATGATGTCTTGTACGTCACTTACAGACAAATCAGCATCAGCCAACGCTTGCTTAACTGGGTCAAGCGATGCTTTAACCATGTCTTCAACAAGAGACTCAAGTTTAGCGCGAGTCACTTTGATCGCTAAGTGCTTAGGACCTGTTGCATCAGCAGTGATGTAAGGCAGGTTAACTTCTGTTTGTTGCGCAGAAGAAAGCTCAATCTTCGCTTTTTCACCCGCTTCTTTCAAACGCTGCATCGCCAATGGGTCTTTACGCAAGTCGATACCTTGGTCTTTCTGGAACTCTTCCACAAGGTAGTTGATCATGCGGTTGTCGAAATCTTCACCACCTAGGTGAGTATCACCATTGGTCGCCAATACTTCGAACGTGTGCTCGCCATCTACTTCGTCGATTTCAATGATAGAGATATCAAATGTACCACCACCTAAATCGTAAACCGCAACAACGTTGTCGCCTTGCTTTTTGTCCATGCCGTATGCCAACGCCGCCGCAGTTGGCTCGTTGATGATACGCTTAACTTCTAAACCTGCGATACGACCCGCATCTTTTGTTGCTTGACGCTGTGAATCGTTAAAGTACGCCGGAACAGTAATAACAGCACCTGTCACTTCCTCACCAAGGTAGTCTTCGGCTGTTTTCTTCATCTTTTTCAAGACTTCAGCAGAGATTTGCGGTGGCGCCATTTTTTCGCCTTTCGCTTCTACCCATGCATCGCCATTGTCAGCTTTAGCAATGGTGTAAGGCATGATGTCGATATCACGCTGAACTTCTTTATCTTCAAAACGACGACCAATTAGACGCTTAATCGCAAACAATGTGTTTTGAGGGTTAGTTACTGCCTGACGCTTTGCTGGTTGACCAACAAGCGTTTCTCCTTCACCTGTGTAGGCGATAATTGAAGGGGTTGTACGATCACCCTCAGCATTCTCAATTACTCGTGCTGCGTCGCCGTCTAGAACTGCGACACATGAATTTGTTGTACCTAAATCGATACCAATGATTTTACCCATTGTGTGTCTCCAAAAACTTTAATTTTTAATCTGCATTAGTTGTGGGGTTATTCCCCAAATTTTCAATAGTTGTCAGAAAAAAATCCGACGGCAATGTTAGGCTTGTGTATCTACGCCACCTTCAGGCGCTCTTGATACCATAACCATTGCAGGTCGAAGTAGACGACCATTTAGCACATAACCTTTTTGCATCACGGCCATTACCGTGTTGGGTGCGAACTCAGCACTCTCTTGCATTGACATGGCTTGATGCAACTCGGGGTCAAATGTCTCGCCCTGAGGGTTAACTTGCTTAAGCTCAAACTTTTCCAAGGTGCCGACAAAGGACTTAAGCGTCATTTCAACACCTTCAAGCAATGGCTTTACCACGTCATTGTCGGAATCCGCGACATCAATCGCGCGCTCAAGGTTATCAACCACTGGCAGTAGCTCACCGGCAAATCGTTCCAGTGCAAATTTACGCGCTTTTTCTACTTCGGTTTCTGCACGACGGCGTGCATTTTCCATATCAGCTCGTGCGCGGAGCACACCTTCTTGCTGTTCTTTGATCTTCGCTTCAGCATCAGCCAACGCTTTTTCTAATTCGTAGATTCGCTCTTCGCTACCATCACCATCGGTAATGACTTCTACATTATCAGCGTCAACCGTTTCGACCGTTTCGTTTATCTCAACGGAAGTATTGTCTTCTTGATTTTCTTGTGCCTGCACGTCGCGCTCTTCGCTCATGCTATCCTCCACAAATGATGCAATGCATATAGGCTAAAATGATGTTGCAGCTATTAATGGGGTTAGTTTTATCGGGTTCAAGGGTAACCTTTGTTTTTTTGTGGACTCTTTTTCCCGATAGCGGTGTTTGGGTGTTGGTATCTCGCTTTCAACCACAACATTACCGCCTCCTATCTAACCTCAACGCCCAGCCGTAACTCGTCAAAAAGCAACGATTCAAGTCGGTATTTACTGTGCTTGAATTTCCATAAATGAGTGCCACTCACCTTGCATGCCCGCTACTTTGTTTAACCCAAACCGACTAGATTGAACACACGAAAAACGAATAGAACCAAAGTGCTATGCCGCCACTAACCATTTATGGTGTAAGCTGGTAGCGACTTAAGTTGAATGAATTCGGAGATGCCTTGCTTAGCCTTTGGACAGTGGGAACCATCATTGCCCTGTATTTGGGCACGTTGTTTTTGCTCGCCTTTTGGGGAGACAGCAAACTAAAAGACAGTAGCCAACACCCTATTATCTACTCCTTGGCACTTGGGATTCACTGTACGTCTTGGGCATTTTTTGGCACGACGACACAAGCGGCTGAATTTGGCTGGGCATTTATCCCCACCTACATGGGTATTGTCCTTGCAATGATGTTTGGCTTCTCTGTCATATTAAAAATGGCGAGGCTTACGCAGCAATACAGTGCCAGCTCGTTGGCTGATTTTATTGGTATTCGCTACAAAAACTCTCATTGGTTGTCCGGTTCGATAACGGTTTTGTGTTGTGTTGGCGTGACGCCGTACATTGCTTTGCAACTCGATGCCATTACCGAGAGCATACGGTTTATTACTGTCGCGGACAGTACCTTAACTGACAGTATTGGCTTCTATGTTGCTGTAATTTTAGCCATTTTTGCGCTTCTATTTGGTACCCGAACCCTCAGCCTAACCGAAAAACACCCCGGGTTGATGTTGACGATCGCCGTTGAATCTATTGTGAAGCTTATGGGAATTCTCATCATAGGTTTATATGTGTGTTTTTGGATGTACGATGGACTGTGGGATTTGATGATAAAAGCAGCCCAGCATCCCGCCGGACGCCGCGTATTGGAAGCCGACAGTAGTCCTTGGGTTTACATGAGTCATATCTTGCTAGGGATTTGCTCCATGTTTATCTTGCCTCGACAATTTCACATGAATTTTGTCGAACTAAATGGTGAAGGCGAGTTGCGCACCGCACGCTGGTTGTTTCCCGCCTACCTCGTCGGTATGAGCCTCTTCGTGTTGCCTATAGCAATGGCGGGGAATATGTTGTTTGACGGCACCCGCGTAGAATCGGATGTCTACGTCCTTGCCATTCCATTTTTTCAAGATAACGTGACCTTAAGTGTCATTGCCTTTATTGGTGGTTTATCCGCAACCACCAGCATGGTAATCGTGGCGACCTTAGCACTGGGCATTATGATATCGAACAACCTGGTGACCCCGCTGTGGCTAAAAGTCAGATTAAAAAACAACCCCGGTAACACCATGTCTGCTGGGCGCATTTTGACCATTCGCCGGGTCAGTGTTGTGGTTGTGCTAAGCATTGCCTATTGGTACCACACCAATGTCAGCCAGACCGCACCACTGGTGAAAAGCGGCACTATCGCCATTGCCCTTCTCGCGCAAACCTTCCCTATTTTATTGTTTGGTTTATATATGAAGCGTCGCTCGACCTTGGCTGCCATCATGGCAATGACCGCGGGGTTTGTTTGTTGGTTAATCTGGTTACTCTATCCCAGTGTTATGTCCAGTTATTACTTTGATCCGGTACCCAGTGACGGAGAATTAGGCTTAGGTTTTTTTATCAGCTTAATTGTCAATTGCGTCACTTTCTTGCTGGTCACATGGTTGAAACCATCTTCAACGACAAGCGAGTCTCCTGCGGCGGCAAGCGACAAACGACCTCAATTGGATTTTGCAGTACGAATAGGCGATTTGATGGCCCTAACAGCTAAAGCACTGCCCGCGCCTACTCACTTGAAATTACAGCGACAGCTGAGCAGCAATTCAATGCAAAACAAACATGCGATAGCCAGTCAAAGTTTGGTTCGACGGGTCGAAAATCTACTCGCATCGCAGGTTGGTAGTCCCAGCGCGCGCATATTGCTCTCAGCCATTGCACAGACACCAAAAGAAACCCTTACTGAGCTTGTCGAGTTAGTCGAAGAGGCTTCTCAGTCATTTCAATTCAACCACGAAGTGTTGCAGTCTTCGGTACAACACATAGAGCAAGGTATTTGCGTATTGGATCAAAACCTCGCATTGTTAGCATGGAACGATCGCTACCTAGAAATGTTTGACTATCCTTCTGGCTACATCACGGTGGGCAAACCTATCCGCGATATACTCGCTTTCAATATTCACCGCGGACTGATGGGCCAAGTGGCCGACGTCGAGGGGGAAATCAGTAAGCGGGTCAATTACATCATGCAAGGAAGTCGCTACAAATACGTTCGCAGACAAATCGATGGCAAAGTGATCGAGCTCAACGGCAGTCCACTGCCCGGGGGCGGTTTTGTAACGACCTACTCTGATATCACTGAATATATTCAAATTCAGGAGGCCCTGACTGAGTCCAAAGAACAGTTAGAAGACCGCGTTGCTCAGCGAACTACTGAACTCAATGTCGCCAAACAAGAAGCGGATAAGGCCAATGAAAGTAAAACCAAATTTCTTGCCGCAGCCGGTCATGATTTGATGCAACCGTTTAATGCCGCTACCTTGTTTGCGTCAATGTTGGAGCAAAAAACGGCGGGAACAGATTTATATGAACTCAGTCATGGCGTCGTTGACTCACTGAGCAATGCCGAAAGTCTTCTCTCCATGTTGCTGGATATGACGAAACTGGAATCGGGTATCATGACCCCTAATTCCAGCGCCTTTGCTATCGATGACGTACTCGCGCCACTAGTCCGAGAATTCACGCTATTTAGCCAGCAAAAGCAGGTTGATTTGCGCTATGTTCGGTCGAGCATTGTTGTCCGTTCAGATAAAAAATTGTTGCGTCGAATCGCGCAAAACTTGTTGTCAAATGCGGTCCGCTATACCGAATCTGGCAAAATAGTCGTTGGTGTGCGCCGTTGTAGCGAACACGCTGTAACCTTGTGCGTACTCGATACAGGCCCTGGTATTCCAGAACATCAACAAAGCGACATCTTTGCAGAGTTTCATCGTCTCGCGCAAAGCGAGCACACTCAGGGTTTGGGGCTAGGTCTTACTATTGTTGAGCGCATTAGTCATTTGCTCAATCACCCCGTCACGCTGCAATCGGAAGTCGGCAAAGGCACGGGATTTTTTGTCGAACTTCCTCGAGTAGCCAATGCTGTCATCAGCCAGCAAACATACACTAAACCAAACAACACACTACAAGATCACCATCAGAAAATGCTCGAGAATCGCACCGTTTTATTGTTGGAAAATGACGTCAGTGTCGCCAACGCAATGGGCGCATTGCTCAGTGATTGGGGCGCCACTGTCATTTACGCCAAAACCGGAAAAGAGGCGGTAAAACAATGCCCAACACCACCCGATATGATGTTGGTCGATTATCACTTGGATCACGGAGAAGATGGTATTAGTGCTGCCACCATGTTGCGAGCAAGGTGGCAACATCAGGTTCCCGGCGTTCTCAATACGGCAAATCGCAGTGATACCATTCAAGAAGACGCCCAAAACAGTGATTTGCTCTATCTGCCCAAACCAGTCAAACCTGCCGCCCTTAAGCGACTGCTTAAGCAGAACCATTTGGCCAACTCATAACATTTACTGGGTTGCCACATTGGCAACCCAAATCGGTGTCTTTGTATAAAGCACTCGGTTAAGCTTTTCTCATCAACCCAACAGAGCAACGAACGATGCCCCAAATATCAACTGAAATTCGGACAATACAACGACGGTAACACTCTCGAATCAGATCCGAGAGCCCATCGACTCTCGGGTAACAGCACACACGCTGAATGCCCAGTTACGCTGGGCATTTTTGTACCTGAACGAAAAGCGTGTTGGTCAGCAGAAAATGGCCCGTTAGCATAATTGGTTAATGCACTCGCCTCATAAGCGAGTCGATGAGGGTTCGAGTCCCTCACGGGCCACCATAATCACTACTCAGTATCCATGAGTTGTTTGAACAGTACACCCGCTTGGGTTCGGTTAATGACGTCGAGTTTTCGCAGTACCGCAGAGGCATGCTGCTTGACAGTAGATTCTGAAATGTTGAGTTCATAAGCAATTTGTTTGTTTAGCAGGCCATCAGCCATCATGCGCAGTACTTTGAATTGATGAGGCGTCAACTGTGCCATTCTTCGGGCAAATCCACTCGTAACATCATCACTTTGTTCTATCGCATTTGCGTCAATACCATCAGGCAACCACTGTTCGCCATCCAGCACTCGTTCTACCGCTCCGACGATATCGGGCAAAGAGGACGATTTAGGAATATATCCACTTGCGCCGAGTTTGATAGCACGCAATATCAGATTCGGTTGCTCCTCAGCGGAAACAATCACGACTAAGACATTAGGAAACTGCGTGCGGATTTCGGTCAGCCCTGTTAAACCAGAATTACCCGGCATTTTTAGATCGAGAAAAACCAGGTCTATGTCTTCGTCCTGTTGAAGCGCGGTTACCGCATCATCAAAGTTGGCGGCTTCGACAAGGTTGTTGCCCACCACACTACTTAGCGCCTGTCGCATCGCAGAGCGAAACAACGGATGGTCATCGGCGATAAGTATTTTCGATTGCATCATAGTGGTCGTGCGCACCTTTGAATACCAAAAAGAAAAAAAGGTGGCACTGACAAGCAGTACCACCAAGAGCAATGTCGATAATCTACCACGTTACCGACCTACTTACACACTTAGAAGCGATAGCCTACAGTAAGGTGTACTGTCCTTGGGTCACCGTAGTATCCAATCAACGTGTTGTCGCCACCTAGCCCCGGCGTATACCGAGAGATATCGGTTGGGTCTGCTGGGTCAGGCGTAACAAATTGATAACCGCCGACTAGGTACTCTTCGTCCGTTAAGTTTTTCGCATGAATACCCGCATACCAATCTCCCTCTAGGCTCTGCCACGTTACGCTAAAGTTAAGCAAGCCATATCCATCTTGATTTAGTAAGTTATCCTGTTCGAATAACGAGTAATCGTCACGATAGTAATAGTTGGCATTGACAACAAAATCGCCCACCGAAGATTCGATGAGGTAAGTGGCATTAAAGTTCGCGGTATAATCTGGCGTATTCGAAATAGAGAAGCGGTCAGCAATATTCACAGGACCGTTTTCTGTTTCTTCAATAACCTCTTCAAACTCGGCGTCGATAAAGCCAATCGCCGCGTCAAAAACAAGATTATCCGTTGCCGCATAGGTGATCTCGGCCTCGATACCTTGAGCATTTGACTCACCCACGTTACCTAAGATTTGTTGTAAGTCTGTCGTATTTTCGCCAGGAAGAACCGAGATGTACTGACGGTCTTTGTGATCCAACGAGAAAAGCGTGATATTCGTACGCAATTTGTCAGACCAATCGGCTTTTATACCCACTTCAAATGAATCAACAATTTCGGGGTTAACCGCAGGTTCATTTATCGTTGCTCGAGGGTTGAACGTTCCCGACTTGAACCCTTGGCTGTAACTGGCGAACATCATGATATCGCTAGAGTATTGATACTCAAGACCCACTCGAGGGGTGAAACGAGACCAGCTTTCTGACTTGGGCGCATCTAACACGCCGTCGCCGTCTGTATCATCGCCTAGTACCTGCGGTACTAGCTGACCATCAGGACGAACGTACCCTGGAATCCAACCTGACGAAGGGTAGACATTGTCAAAGATAAGGCCGTTATTCACAATCGCCTCTTTCTCTTCATCCGTGTATCGCGCGCCGAGAGACATAGATAGTTGGTCAGTAATGTCGTAGTTTAACTGCGCATAAGCCGCCCAACTCTCACTGTTGTTACAGCCAGTGACTTCCCGAGTCAAACCCGGAGTCTGGAAGGCCAAGCGCCCCAACACGCCAAGAATGGCATCAAAGTTACCGCAGGATTCACCATCGTAGTAATACAAACCACTCACGAGTGAGAATGAGTCACCCAAATAGTTCGCTTGAAATTCATGGGTGTCGTTTTCATCATCATATTCGGCCGGAACGTCGAAAATGTCGAGAGGGGTATTGTCAAAATCAATGTTGGTAGGTGAGTAACTCTCGCGATGTGAACCAATGTACTTAAGTTCCAGAGCATCGGACACATTGTAACGCACCATCCAACTATACCCTTCCAGTTCAACCAAGTTTTCAGTCGGCATACTGGTGTAAGAATCGAACACGGAATCCGGCACTGGCGCATCGGTTAACAAACTTGGTAAAAGACGAAATCCCCCTTTTGCGTTGGATTTATCCTCAGTCTTGTCCCACGTTAAACGGAAAAATAAATCCTCAGTGGGGTGGACTTCTAGTGAAACTCGTCCCGCCCATAAATCTTTGTTGTAGTTTTCTAGATCTTGATTGGGCAACGCAGATTCTAGGTATTCACCAAACCCGTCGCGATTGAGATCGGCATAACCAACACCTAAATAGACTTTGTCTTCAATCAGAGGCATTTGGCCGGTCAGGCGAATATCCCGCTGACTGTAAGAACCAACAGTTCCTTCGACATTAAACGTCATATCGCCTGACATTTCTTTGGTGACGTACTTTATCGCGCCGCCTATGGTGTTTTTGCCGTAAAGCGTCCCTTGTGGTCCACGCAGAACCTCAATTCGTTCTACGTCGAGTAGATCCAGCACCGCGCCTTGTGGGCGAGCGACGTAGACGTCATCGATATAAATACCCACGCCTGGCTCATATCCCCATAACGGGTCTTGCTGACCGACACCGCGAATAAAGGCAGTAAGGGTTGAGTTAGTGCCTCGACTGGTTTGAAGCGTTGTATTGGGAGAAAATTGCTGCACTTCTGTCAGCACAGCTATGCCTTTTTCAGCCAGTTCTGCCGCACCTACCGAGGTGATCGCTACAGGTACTTCCTGCAACGTTTCGACCGTACGTCTGGCAGTCACTTCTACTCGTTCAAGACCAGCGAGTTTAGTATCGTCGTTTTGCTGTGATGCTTCTTGAGCAATACTCGGCACGGCGAAGGCTAAACCAACAGCGAGCGCACACAAGGAGCGTTTTGAGCTAGGATATTGATGAGGCGTAGTTTTCATATCGTGTCCCTAATTTTAATCACTTGATGTTATTTTTTTCGTGAAGCTTACGGTCGAAAATTACTCTAGGACAGAAACGACACTTCGTATGTAGTACCATCGTACTATGGGAAAATCAGCGGCTTACACGCACACTTTACCCATTCCTGAAGATCTGCGGTCACAGGTTTTTACTTAAGGATACATTATGTTGAGTTTACTTGGCCTCATAGGAGGCTTGGCGTTACTGATTGTGTTGACGATCAGAGGGATGAACTTATTCATCGCTGCGCCTCTTTGTGCGGTTATTTTGGCAGCGACAAGCGGTATCCCGTTTTTTACTGGCGACGCACATTTTGTCAATCTATACATGGACGGTTTCTCAGGATTTATTGCCTCGTGGTTTTTTATGTTCTTGCTTGGCGCTATTTTTGGCAAGTTCATGGAAGACACTGGGGCCGCAGATTCGCTGGCGCGTTGGATCGTCGGAAAACTGGGGCATCAACGCGCCGTATTGGCCATTGTAGCAGCGTGTGCGGTGCTGACATACGGCGGTGTGAGCGTCTTTGTCGTAGCTTTTTCGGTTTACCCAATGGCATTAAGCCTGTTTAAGGATGCCAACTTACCTCGTCGCTTTATCCCCGCGGCGCTTGCCTTTGGGTCTATCACCTTTACCATGACATCTGCTGGTTCACCTGAAATTCAAAACTGGATCCCCATAAAGTACCTTGGCACCTCGCCATTTGCGGGTTGGGAAGTCAGCTTAGTTGTCGCGATTTTCATGGCTATTTTTGGTTATGCATGGCTAACCAAAATGATCAAACAAGCCGTCGCCAACGGTGAGCATTTCGAAGCGCGCAGTCACGACCCTGACGTCCCCGAAAGAGACTACCCTCACCCAGCCACCGGCCTAATTTCCCTGTTAGTCGTGCTGGTGTTGTCTTTTGCATTTCACGATACGCTGGCGCAATTGGCCCTTATCGTTGCTCTAGGTGGAGGCGTATTATCGCTGCTTGTTATCAACTACAAACACTTTCACAACTTAGCTGGAGCCATTAATCTTGGTACGACGGGCGCATTGGTTGCTATCGGTAATACTGCTGCGGTTGTTGGCTTTGGTAGTATTGCAAAATCCACCGAAGCGTTTCAGCAAGCGGTTGAAATCATGACTCAATTACCAGGCAATGAACTCATTGGGGCTGCCGTTGCGGTTAGCGTCATCGCGGGATTAACAGGCTCGGCGTCAGGCGGTCAGGCAATAGCACTGCCGCTAGTTTCCCCTCATTACATGGATCAAGGCGTTGACCCTGAAGAGCTGCACCGGATTGTATCGATTTCTTCTGGGGCGCTGGACTCTTTACCACACAATGGTTATGTCGTGACCACGATCAGAGCGATATGTCACGAAACGCATCAAGCGGCCTATATGGCAATGGCCAAACTAACTGTCATTATTCCTTTAATTGGCGTGGCGATGGCTATTGCCTTGTTTAGTGTTTTCTAGGGGCTCAGCATGAAAAAAATGGGATTCCTCTTACCGCTGATGTGCTTGTTTTTCGCTTGCACATCAAGTCATGCCAATGACCTGATGCTAGTCGAAAAGCAGCGGTTTCACCTCGATTCATTCAAAACCTTCAACGGCCAGGTTATTAACGATGTGCAAGTGGGCTGGGAATCGTACGGTCAACTCAATGCCAGCAAGTCCAATGTCATTTTGATAACTCACTATTTCACCGGTAATTCTCATGCAGCGGGTAAGTACAAGAGCGCAGATGAAGCGCCTGGCTACTGGGATGCAATCATTGGCCCTGGTAAAGCAATTGATACCAATCGCTATTTTGTTATCAGTGTCGATAGCCTGGTCAATATCAGTGCCTATGACCCTAACGTAATAACAACAGGACCTGCATCAATTAACCCCAAAACCGGCAAACCCTATGGCCTTGAGTTTCCTGTGGTGACGATTCGCGATTTTGTAAATATCCAAAAAGCGGTGCTGGAGAGCTTAGGTATCAGCAAACTTCACGCTGTCGTCGGACCATCAATGGGGTCAATGCAAGCGATAGACTGGGCTGCCGCCTACCCCAATTGGGTCCCCAGAATGATTTCGGTTATTGGCGTTGGCCAGAGCGATCCATGGACTGTGGCCGCACTGGAACATTGGGCAATGCCAATCAAGTTAGACTCGAAATGGAAAAATGGACATTACACTCAAGAAACTCGTCCCATGGACGGACTCACCGCGTCACTGGCTCTGATTACACAAAATGCATTAGAACCCGCCTTTTTCGATGCCACTGCATCGCAGTTAGGGTTTAGCCAGCTTGAAGCGGGACCGCTGCATCACATCGATGCGGATCACAGTATCGTTTCATGGCTGTATAAGCGTGCGCGTAATCGAGCAAAAACGATGGATCCCAACCACTTACTTTACTTAGTGAGGGCCTGTCAGCTATTTTTGGCCGGCCATGGAGATTCACTGCAGTCGGGGTTTGCCAAAATAAAAGCCAAGACCCTGTTTTTACCCTCAAGTAACGATCTTTTATTGATGCCTGAATTAGCCAAAGAGGCCCATGAAATGGCGCTGTCACAAGGATTAAACAGTCGCTATGCAGAATTACAAGGCGGACTGGGCCATCTTGATGGTGTGGTCGGTATCAGTGCTCATGCATCAACCATTTCTGCTTTTTTAAATGACGAGTTGGAGTAATCACCTTGAAATCAATTTCAGTTTCTAGTGCTACCTTTTGCATGCTGATATCGTCAGTTGTGGTCGCGGACGATTTGCCTTCAATGAATTTGGACACAAACGCTATCACAGTCAGCGGCTTATCTTCGGGTGGGTTTATGGCGTCTCAGTTTCATCTAGCACATTCTAGTTGGGTAGCAGGAGCCGCTCTTCTCGCATCAGGGCCTGTTTATTGCGCACAAAATAGCATCACAACCGCACTGGAGCGGTGCGTTGATAAAGTTGCTAGCGACATTCCATTGGCAGAGCTGAATCAGCAGATCGCAGAATGGGCAAAAAGTGGAAAAATAGACGACACAGCCAACCTGCGTAATGACAAAGTGTGGGTTTTTCACGGTACTCGTGACAATCGCGTAAACAAAGGTGTGACGCAAGCACTGATCACCCAGTATGCTCAATTTGTTTCACCCGAAAACCTAGTTGCCGTCACAGACAAACCCATTCCACATGTCTTTCCCACGCTAAATAAAGGCAATACCTGTATCGAATCGACGTCTCCTTTTATCGGCGCGTGTGAATACGATGCAGCAGGCGCGATGCTAGGTCATATTCTCAACGCCAAACCCGCTGCGAACGATGAGGCCACAGGTCGATTAATTACACTGGACCAACAGGCTCTGGGTGGCAGTGACGCTAACACAATTGCGAACGAGGGCTACCTCTACGTTCCAGCAGTCTGTGAGCAAGGAGAAACTTGCCAAGTCCATATCAGCTTCCATGGTTGTAACCAAAATGCCGAAGCCGTTGGCACGGCGTACGCGCAGCAAACAGGGCTCAACCGCTGGGCAGATACTAACCATCACGTCATTTTGTATCCGCAGACTAAAAAGTCAATGTTTTTGCCGCTTAACCCCCAAGCTTGCTGGGATTGGTGGGGTTACACTGGCACTGATTATGCAACCAAAGATGGCAAACAAATCAAAGCGGTAACCAATATCATCAACGCTCTTTCAGCAAAACAGGATAACTCATGAGCTCATTGAATGTTTTTATCACCGGCGGTGCAAGTGGTATAGGTTTTGGTATTGCTGAAGCAATGGCAACCAAGGGTCACCATATTATCATTGCAGATATCAATAAGGATGCGGCCAATGGTGCCGTTGATACACTCGTATCAAAAGGATTCAGTGCACAAGCCGTTGAAATCAACGTATGTGATGCTGCGCAGGTTGCGGCCTTGCCCGATTTATTAAAAGACTCGCCAGTCGATGTATTAATCAATAATGCAGGTATCCAACACGTATCAAAAATCGAAGACTTTCCCGCAGAAAAATGGCAACAGTTGATTAATATTATGCTAGTGGGCCCTGCTCTTCTAACACAGGCTTTTATGCCGTCTATGCGAGCGAACAACTTTGGTAGAATCATCAATGTAGGGTCTATCCACTCGCTGGTCGCTTCACCCTTTAAGTCTGCCTATGTTGCAGCAAAACACGGGCTATTGGGCTTTGCTAAAACCATTGCGCTGGAAACCGGTGATTGTGACGTGACCATTAACACCTTGTGCCCAGCCTATGTCAAAACCCCTTTAGTCGAAAAGCAAATACAGGCCCAAGCTATTGAAAACGGTATCTCAGAAGAAGATGTCATCAATAAGATTATGCTTGAACCCATGCCTAAGAAGGCGTTCATTACTGAAGAAGAATTGGCTGAAACCGCGCTCTTCTTAGTTAGCCCTCATGCTAGAAACATCACGGGCCAGACTTTCGTGCTCGATGGCGGTTGGACGGCAAGATAACTACCTAGAAGGGAAGTAATAGGCTTCCCTTTGTATTTGAATGTGTCGTTATTTTCAGTACTTGTTGTTGCAAAGCAGGCTTCATTATTGCTGCGTCCAAAGGCTAAAACACAGCGCACAGCAACAAGAAGATGATAGGTATGAGCGATATAACCGATTCGGTGATTTACTATGAATATGGGTAGGCATTGTTACTTGTCGATCGTATAGCCTGGCGATGTCAGCAACCCCATACTCTGCGTAAAAATGTGCTTTATAAACAACGGCTATACCGTATCGGTAATGCGCACGAGTAAATTTTGCCGAATTCGTTCCAGATGTGCTACTGTCTTCGCATGATCGACATATTCCCATTCTTATGAGTTACCAAACTGTTGGCCTTATTGGCAAATCTGCACATGAAGGGGCGCACGATAGCCTCAATCAACTTGCAAGCTATCTTAAACAACGTGGTTGTACTGTATTAGTCGACGATGCTATTGCACAAGAAATGGATAACGATGACCACGAACTGTGTGACTTAGTCACTATAGGTAAACGCGCTGATCTTGCGATTGTCGTTGGCGGTGATGGCAATATGCTCGGTGCCGCAAGAGTGCTGTCGCGATTCGACATTCACGTTGTTGGCGTGAATCGCGGTAATCTGGGCTTTCTAACTGATATCAATCCAGACGACATTGAGGCGCAGCTTGACCTTATCTTTGACGGCGAAACCGTTGTAGAAACGCGATTTTTGTTAGAGGTTGCGGTCTTCCGGCATGAAAAGCTCAAAAGCCGCAGTACCGCAGTCAATGAAGTTGTACTCCACCACGGTAAAGTGGCTCACATGATGGAGTTTGAAGTTTATATTGATGAAAATTTTGTATTTAGCCAACGTTCAGACGGTTTAATTGTTGCGACACCGACTGGTTCAACCGCTTATTCGTTATCAGGTGGTGGTCCAATTTTAATGCCCAAGCTTGATGCGTTGACCTTAGTGCCCATGTTTCCACACACACTCAGTAGCCGACCGATAGTGGTGGATGCAAACAGCACTATTCACATGCGGGTTTCCAAGGTTAATAGCGATAGCCTTCAGGTCAGTTGTGACAGTCATATTGTGTTATCGGTATTGCCCGGCGACGAGATTCGCGTTCAGAAAAGTGCTGATACCCTGTCTCTGGTGCATCCGAAGGGATACAACTACTTTAACGTGCTGCGTAACAAACTCGGTTGGGGCAGCAAGCTATACTAGCGAGAAGTCTTTGACGTGCTCGTTGGTGACAGTATTGTCTTTCACATATTAGTGACTATAGTTTCATAAAGACTCAGTGTTTTTAAACACAGAGTGTTGACGTTACCCACACATAACACTAATTCATGTGAAATAACTATGCGAACGCTGCTAATTGGCATGTTGATAATGGTCAGTTGTGCATTGGAAGCGAAACAACGAATCGTTATAGCAACGGACTTACTCCCTAACGATCAACGAAAGTCTGACTTAGTATCGGGTTTCGTTTATTACATCACCGATACACTCAACGACCGCTATATATTTGATTACCAGCTAGCCAGCCGAGAGCGCGAGTGGCGTTTAATCGAGCAACAAAAAAACGTTTGCCTGTACAACAAAGTTAGATCGCCTTCCCGCGAAGCCATCGCCCTTTATTCAAAGGCTCCACTGATTGTTTATGCACCAAATCGCCTAATCGTTACGGCACCGCTTCCATGGGACAACGAAATATCCTTGGCAAATTTACTTGAAGATCGCCCTATGCAAATTGGCGTGATCAATGGTCGCACCTATTCTGAACAAATAGACAAACTTATCGAAAAAGATAGCCGTTACTTCTACAA
>CAWUJV010000057.1:0-28628 GCA_963922845.1 uncultured Alteromonas sp. | reverse complement strand
GCAACAAATTTCTTTTAACAGCTATTTTAGTAGTTTTACCGCTTTTTAGCTGCACAGATGCACCACCAGCCCCTCCGATGTGTCGAGTAGCAAACAATATTGCTCAACCCATCGGCCCTACCTTTCGGGTGGCATGTCTAGCCAAAACGCCCAATGGCGTAGTGCTGATTGGCAACAAACATCAAGGTCAATTGTATTTGCCCCAACGCGCGATAAGTCATGCCGATACGCCCGCCTGCAATGCGCATCAGGCCATGTGGGAACACACAGGTATGAATGTTGAAGTTACTCAATTACTCACCGAAGCAAAAGATGGTCTTGCGATATACCACTGTGTGTTCAACAACGGTCTTGAACACTTCCCACAAGGTTATGCACTGCCAAGTTGGACGCTATCGTCATCTAACTACCTCTACCAAATTGACCCTTTTACTTTTGAAAATAAGGCGTTGCAAAACAAAGACGACCTTACCCCAATTCGTGACGGATTTGTCAGCGCTAAATAAACAGCAGGTCTACACTGTTACTAACTAGAACGTAATGCTCCGTGCTGTGTGATGGATGTAAAACCTGAGCCCTTTCCATCATGAACTGTGTTCGCAGGCGACGCTAACCGGCGTCAAGTTACAGCATAAACCTAAGCTTTCTAGTAGTGAGATGAACATAAGTACGCTGAATAGCGTATTTAACTACTCTTAAAAACGCTTTTATGCATATAATACAGTCAATTTAAACACCTGTTTGAAAAGGAGCGCATCATGCCTCAGTATCAGGCTCCCCTAGCGGATTTTCAGTTTCTGTTGAAAGAGTGGATGTCAATCGATGAACATTACCAAAAACTTGGTATTGGCGATTTTGACTTCGAACTTGCAAGTGAAATATTGTCACAAGGCGCTAAGTTCGCCGAAGACGTAGTCGCCCCTTTAAACCGTGAAGGTGATGAGGAAGGTTGTAAATTGGTTGACGGTAACGTCAGTACACCAGAGGGCTTTGCCAGTGCATATCAAGACTACGTAGCCAATGGTTGGAACGCTATGCTGGGCTCGGCAGATTATGACGGTCAGGATTTACCCTATACTATGGCGGTTCCTGTGCACGAGATGCTCAATGCAGCTAATTTAAGCTGGCGTCTCACGACTATGTTGACAGAAAGTGCCATTCTCGCCGTCACTAAGCATGCCTCAGAGGAATTGAAGCAGACGTATTTAGCAAAACTCATTTCTGGCGAATGGACAGGTACGATGAACCTGACCGAACCTCAGGCCGGAACCGATCTAGGGTTGTTAGCCACAAAAGCCGAACCTCAAGGTGATGGCAGCTATAAGATTACGGGCAACAAAATTTTCATTACCGCGGGTGACCAAGACTGGAGCAGTAATATCATTCATTTGGTTTTGGCTCGATTACCTGATGCACCACCTGGAGTACGAGGTATCAGCTTGTTCATCGTGCCTAAATACATGGTAGATGAAAACGGCCAACCTGGTGAAGCGAATGCGGTCTCTGTTGGCAGCATTGAAAAGAAAATGGGTATCAAAGCAAGCCCTACCTGCGTCATGAACTACGATGGCGCAACCGGTTGGTTAGTGGGAGAAGAAAACAAAGGACTAGCGTGTATGTTCACTATGATGAATGATGCTCGCTTCCAAGTTGGTCTGCAAGGCCTAGGTGCTGCAGAAGCGTCTTACCAAGGCGCACTCTCCTATGCTCGTGAACGCTTGCAATCACGAGCACCACAAGGTGTGCAACAGCCTGATAGCAAGGCAGATGCAATTGTCTATCAGCCGGATGTAGCGCGAATGCTGCTTACGCAGAAGTCGTTGGTTGAAGGTTGTCGAGCGCTCTCGTTGGTTTACGCTCAGCATATGGATATTGAAAAATTATCCGACGGTGAGACCAAAGACAACGCCGAAAAAGTGCTGCAGTTTTTAACGCCGATTTGTAAATCGTTTATGACGGATATGGGTCTTGAGACAACCAACCTTGGCGTGCAAGTGTATGGTGGCCATGGCTTTATACGCGAATGGGGCATGGAACAGCTCGTCCGTGACGTGCGTATCGCTATGTTGTATGAAGGAACCAATGGCATACAGGCGTTGGATCTTATCGGGCGTAAGCTGACTCGCGATGGCGGTCAAATGCTAGCGGCTACGCATAGCGTCTTTGATGCTATGGTTAAGGCCATTAGTGATGACGGTAAACGCGCGGATGCGCAGGCTCTGCTCGATGAGTGGAATCAAACCTCTCAAGCGTGTTTAGCACTGAATCCAGAAAATGCGGCAGCGGCGGCGTGTGATTACCTCAACTTCTCTGCCTACATGTTGATTGGAATTCTTTGGTTGAGCATGGCCGATAAGGCGGCACAAGGCGACAATACTGTATTGGCAGCGGGCAAACAAAAAACGTGTGATTTCTATCTACAACGGATATTGCCTCGCAAAGATATGCACAAAGCAGCACTGCAATCTGATGCGGACGTACTACTTGCCGTATCTGAAGGTGAATTCGACTACGCATAGTCATCGCTTTCTACCAGTCAAAAAAAAGCCCCGCTTCATGCGGGGCTTTTTGTATCATGACTAAGAATGAACTACGCGCGGCGTCTCATTACTAGTAAACCACCAACCATCAAAAGCATGCCCAATGTAGCAGGCGCATTGACTTCGAAGCTGTCTGATTGCACGTCGGTTACTGGAATACCCAGCCCCAAACCATCAGCGAGAAGGTCTGGACTTAAACCTGCTGCAAGATCGAATCCTGCAATGCCGGTAGATGTTGCTAAGAAAGTAACGGAAAACAGTTCAACCGGAACACTGAGATCTTGTAGCGTAAACAAGTCAAATACGAAGCTGACTTCATTGACAGCAAGACCACCGAAACCGTCGTCCAAAGAGAATTGTGCGCTAGTTAAAACACCATCACCCAAGTTATCACTGAACTCAACAGACCCCGGAACCGTCGTCACTACGCTAGCGTCATAATTCAAAATAAAATCGAACGCGCCGACAAAGATGTCGCCGAAGAAAGGGTCAGACAGGTCGCTAACCGACACAGTTGCCGTGACTTCCTCACCGAGATTATATTGTGTTCTATCAACATCAATGTTGATAATGGCGGCATTAGCCGTCAACGAAGTCAATAAACAAACTGCAGATAAAATCAAACGTTTCATTGTTAATTCCTCCTAATCTTAATTCACTGCACAGCGGCTAAGCGTGCAAAGTTGCATCATGGCGCGAACGTCGAAGACACTGACAACACCATCATTATTAAAGTCGTATTCAGCACTCAAGCTCTCGCCACGAACCAATGCGTAGTAAAACGCGCGAATATCCAGCATGTCGATATCGCCGTCACCATCCATGTCACCTGTCAATGTCGCTTCTGGGAACGCAATTTCCACAATAACTGGGTCGTGATCTGAAGAGCGGTAAGCAGAAGCACCATAGTATTTCACTAGCTGTTCATCAGATTTAAACTCAGTGTTGTAATCAAACACACGCGGTTCATCGGCATTGATATTCCACACTTGTGTGCCTGTAACAAACTCAGTCAAAGCAGAAGAGGCAAGCGCGTGGTCCAAGTAACCAATTTCACCGCCAAATGCGTAGGAGTATGCCGTTGCACCACCGAATGATTCGACTAAGTTAGTAAAACCATTACCTTCGATTGCAAGAATAGGGTCTTCACTTGCATAGGCATTCAGGTCACCCATAATCAGCACGTTGCTTCCCACTGTTTCCGCGTTTTCGCTTAGGAATGCAGTGAGTGCCTGTGCCGCCTCTACTCGAAGTAGGTTCCAACAGGCTTGGCCATCGTTCTGATCTTGGTTTAAACCAGATGCAGAAGAACAACTTCCTTTTGATTTAAAGTGGTTGATTGCCAAAGTGAAGGTTTCACCTGACGTGATATCTTCAAACACTTGGATCATAGGTGGGCGGTTACCAAAATCAAACGGTACCGATTCAACAGTAAGGGCGTTGCCAACAGGAGCAACGGTCGCTGACTTGTACACTATACCTACAGTGATTTCGTCGCCACCCAATGGCCCCTCCAAAGCTACGTAGCTATAGACACCCTCACCTACAACACTATTGAGTTCAGAGGTAAGCTGTGCAATCGCAGACTCTTGGCCATAGCCGTCGTTTTCCATCTCGACCAAACCGACAACGTCAGCATTAATGTTGGTCAGCGCACTGACTAGCTTTTCGTTCTGACGCATGAACTCAGTTTCGCTATCCGCACCACGGGAGGTAGGGAATGAAGGTCCATTGAAATAGTTCAATACGTTAAAGCTCGCTACACGAATCCCACCGTCGGTTTCAAACTGAGGCGCAACCGTTCGGGCATTAGTTTGTGCGAAGGTTAACCCGCCAGTAGGAATCAAATTGTAGTTGCCGAACGTGTAGTGAAGCACACCTTCTGGGTTCACGACACTGTCGCCCAAACGCAAGGTATCAACAAAACTCAACCCTGCTTCAGGGAACGGCAATACATCTGGGTTTTGTGCGCTATTGCCATCATCTATCAGTAGACGGTCGGCACTATTGGCCGTCGCCAAGGCAATCGCTTCAGGGCTACCTGCTGGGAATTGGTTAGTCGGAATATACAGTCTTTCAGACGATACTTGGAACTGACCAAACCGTCCAAGGTTATAGTTATCGGTTACCACAAGCTCTTGGCTGAAAGAAATCAGCATGCCTTCAACCGATTCCAAGACACTCTCATCAGAGAACGGCATAGACATCGCTGTAGCCGACACAGTATTACCTGAAGAAACAATTTCCACTGCCCCATCAAGGGTAATTTGGGTTGCGTCTCTAAATTCAGATACCGCGCCAGACAAACTTACTAGGTCACCGATTGCAGGGAATACCTCAAGATTTCTTGCATAAACAAAAATCCCCTCTGATGTCGCGGCATTTCCGTCTTCATCTGAAGATTCTTCTTGGATAAAGAAACCATCTAAACCAGGTACAACATTGGTGACTACAGCTTCAACATTCACTGTTTGGCCAGCGATTGGCGTCGCTGCACCGTCACCTTGAATGGCACTGATCAGCGTAAGCTCAGCAGGTGTAGTCGGATCAGTAGGATCCGTTGGGTCTGTGGGCTCTGCACCGTCGAAGGTATGTGCGCCAAAGAAGTCAAACGTATTTCGGCTGTATTCATCCCATTCTGCACTTGGGTCGAAGTTGGCATCGCGATTTGGGTTACCTTGAGCGACCGTTGCTTTTCTCACAAATGTTTTGTCTTTACCCCAATTAGTACGGTTGCCGTATGTGCCCAAGGCATCAACAATGGCACCGTCAAAGGTCAATTCAACGTAATCATCACCATTGAAGTTTGCTACACCTGAAGTCGTACCTGTCTCAGGAGTAATCTGGTTCAAGATATCTGCGGCTGCCTGTGAATTGGCGATAAGATACGTACCATTAGCGGCGATGGTGCCACTTAGCGATACGGTAGTACCCGCGGACGTAGACCCGTTTGAATACAATGCTAATGCGTAGCCTGTCAACGATACTGGCGCATTGGTTGGGTTATATAACTCAATGGCTTTATTGAAGCTTGAGCCTTCAATGTACTCAGAAATGAATACGGCAGCCGATGTTGTAGGCGGTGTATCCGGTGTGTCCGGAGTATCGGGCGTGTCAGGTGTATCCGGCGTATCTGGCGTGTCCGGCGTATCAGGGTCTGTTGGTGGTGGCGTTGAACCATCACAACTTGAAGCAAAGATAAGATCAACAAGCTCTGGCTTATCAATAAATGGGTTTCTGTTACCTTGGAACTCATAAATGCGGTCATTTCGGTTCGCTTCGAACTCATCGACAGGGTCGCTTTCGTGCCACTGAAGTAGCGTACAGAGTTTACCCAATGTCGGGGATCCCGTGCTAGTGAGTTGGTCAACAAGAACTAAGTCAGGTGTACCACCGTCTTGACCATCATAGCGGGTATCCATGTAGAACATCATTCGCGCAACATCACCTTTAACCGCATTACGAGGTTCAAATGAATCAGCGTCTACACGGTTTGCTGGCGCTTCTGACAAAGCGTTATCACTGAAGTCAAAATCTAGGTTCCCACGGGACCCATTTACTGAAATATCCGTAGGTCTTAAATGGTGAATATCCGTGTATGCCGTCGTACTTGAGCTTGAAAAACCATGACTTTTTGCCCATACGTGCTCACGGTTCCAGTTATCTGGGTTAGAAGACTGAGAGCCACTACCGTTACTCGATTTAGCTAGCGAATCGCCTTTGTAGAACAAGATAACATTGTCGGCCGACATGGGATCTTCATCTGTCTTTGTCAACGCCGTCCATACTTCTGAGTATGTGAGAACTTTATGATCAAGAGAAATGGTATTGTGAATAATCGCGCGCAATTCTGCCGCAGGTTTAGATTGAGCGATTGCAGTATCAATGTCCGAGTAATAGACAGACGCGTCGTATTCAGAAATCGACTTTATTGGCGTCAACGATGGGCAGTTGAAACACGCGTTTTCAATCGTACCTGAATCGCCGCCCGTATTGCCATCACCGCCCGTATTTCCATCGCCCGAGCCGTCACCCGAACCACCGTCAGTCGCGCCGTCAGCCGTTACGCTGACTTCATCAATTCGCAAATATTCACTGCCAGCGTTATTTCTCATTGTAATACGCACTTGAAGCGTGCTGCCTGCAGGAATAGCTTGTGTGATCGTTGCGCTGGTAAAGTCATCGACCAAAGTGTGACCACCACCGCTTTGTGCAGTTTGTACTAGTTGGAATTCACCATCATCCACTTTGTAGTACACATCGATATAGTCATCATCTTCGTGTGTACCCGATTCTTCTAATATGACCGTTAAAGTTGATGCAGTCGCAGAAGAAATATCGATAGTATCCGATAGCCAAACACCCTCACCATCCAGATCACGACCTTCGAATTTGCCATTGTTGACTCTAAACCAGTCTGAACTAGCTGTTAATGCCACATTAGACGCGTCAATCGTCCAGCCCGTGACACCATCCATATCGATACTATTTTGTGATGCGCCTTTGCCGTTAAGTGCCGGATCATCAAATGTTTCAGTGTAGAGATTTGCATTTGCACTCAACGAACCAGTGGCTAGAACCGCTGACAGCGTTAGTGCCATTTTACTGCGTGTGAATCGAAGCTTTGACAGCTTCTTAGACGTATTAACGAACATACCCTCGTGCTCCCTGTTTTAATAGTACAGCCAGTTTTAAAGGTTCTGTTAACACAGCAAGGAATTGACTTAAATCTTAAAAAAACTTTAATAAAGTAAATATTTCAGACACTTAAAATCAATAAATAAGATTACTTTAGCAATGAGTAAGCAAAAACTTGAACAAGTGACACTTACCCGTAACAAATCAGTCAAACAACAATCAATACGTCATTTTTAAACGTATTAATCGATACACCAAAGTGTGCAAAATAACGTCAACAATAGAATTTAAAAGCGTGAATGGAAGGTGACCAACTCAGATGCCCACCATCTGAGTCAGTCTAGGCACAACTGGGTTTTCGGAGGGAGTTAGTTTTTTACGATAAGCGCATCGAGTTCTTTGTCAAACCACTCACTCAACATTGCTTTTTCATAGACAAAACTGTCAGTATGGCGACGTCTGACGATTCTGTCTTGAAACGCCATATCTTTGAGATTGACTTCTGCAGATTTAACTTCGTTACCCTGAGCGTCAGCTAAGCTATAGCTGAACTCCATACGTGGGATGAAAAGGCGATCCACTACTCTCACATCAGCTGCGGCAGCTCGTCCTACCCCAACAAAACGGTTTGGCCAAACTTGACCGGCTAAGTCGACATCCGTTACCGTCATTTTTAAGGTATAGCCTTCAGGTAAATCTTCGGCCAACTCTTCCATATGTTCTTCAATATTATGAAAGACGCGATCTCTAAAGCCCTTACGACTTTCATTACTCGGACGGATATCGGTGTAGGATTTAGGTTCCTCCCATGTAATTTCTACACGGCCTGCCTCTTCGGCAGCGAAACTTGTTGAGGAAACGGCAAGAGCTACAGCACAAACTAATAGTGACTTACGCATCATATTCTCCAAAACGACAAAACAGTGATTACTGTCTATATGACCACACTAACCCTAGCAAAGTTTCATTAACTGAAACTGAATCAGTTTGATCCGGCTCCGATCAATGACGTTGACGATATTTCAGAGCATACATAGCGCAGCGAGGCACCATAGACATACGGGTTCTTATCACCCTTTATACAATATAGTTGATGGAAATGGTTTACACTTTCTCGACTATTCATCACGCCAAATAAATAGTCTTTCTGGAACGGCTTCATCGCCTGAATATTGGGAGTGATACGGGATTTGAGTTCGTTGAGCTCAGCCTTTTCAGGAATTTGCGACAACTCAACTAACCAATCGGAAAGGTCTTTTTGTACATCGGCAAAAAAATATTGTACGAAAGGCGAGCGCAATAAAAAAAGCAGCACCACTATTTCAAGTACAATAACTAGACCGCGAAACATGACCCCTATTCCTCTTTGACGTGACAATAACAAGCATAAACAAAGACTAAGTTATTTTACAGAGTACGCGTTAATACCTGGATATAGCAATTAATAAATACAACTGCCCATGATTAATCTCGTGCAACGCGATACACTTATATGAGAAGCAGTGCGATCCATTGATCTATATTAAGAAAGACTTATATGCCGATGCAGTATACTGCTTCCGATCCCACAAAATGATGTGTAAAAAGGTCGTGTTATGAACGAGAGAATTCCGGTTAAGACTGTTACACCGGTAAAAATTCATGAATCGGACAAACAAGAGTCCAAAAAGCGCTATTCTTCCCGCAGCCGTATCTATGTGCGAGCTGTACAAGGTCCACTAGAACGGTTCAGGCGCGTTTTTGGGCTGTTCTTTTTAGGGTTATTTGCCGTCATTCCTTGGATTCAATATGACGGCCACCAAGCCGTGTTACTCAATATTGTCGATCAGCGTTTTACTATTTTTAGTATGACATTGTGGCCTCAGGACCTCACTCTACTTGCTTACATTTTCATTGTTGCCGCCTTCGGTCTGTTTTTGGTCACTACTTTCGCAGGTCGAGTGTGGTGTGGCTTTATGTGCCCTCAAACGACTTGGACGTACATCTATACGTGGTTTGAAGAAAAGATTGAAGGAAATCGAAGCAAACGTATTAAGCTAGACGAACGGCCAATGGACTTTGACAAGTTTTGGCGCAAGAGCTTAAAACACAGTGCTTGGATAATTGTCGCCCTGCTGACATCACTTACCTTTGTTGGCTATTTCACGCCCATTGACCGCCTTTTTCTCGATTTTTTCACCTTCGAAAGTGGTTTTTGGGCAGGTTTTAGTGTGTTGTTCTTCACTTTTTGTACCTATGGCAATGCGGGATTTATGCGTGAAATTATGTGCACGCATATGTGTCCTTATGCGCGCTTCCAATCGGCCATGTTCGACAAAGACACGTTTACTGTAAGTTACGATCCCAATCGCGGTGAAAAGCGCGGGCCTCGTCCTCGCAAACTTCCTCATGAAGCACTCGCGGACAAGGGGCTTGGTGAATGTATTGATTGTAATTTGTGTGTTCAGGTTTGCCCAACGGGGATCGATATTCGCAACGGTTTGCAATACGAATGTATTAACTGCGGTGCGTGTGTCGACGCGTGTAATGGCGTAATGGAAAAAATGAATTACCCCAAAGGCTTGATCAGCTTTACTTCGGAAGAGCGACTATCCGGCGGTACGACGCACATCATCCGACCCAAATTGATAGGTTATTTTGTTGTCCTTTTGATTATGTCGGGTTTGCTCGTCACTAACATCATGATGCGTGTGCCGTTAGAGATCGATATCATTAGAGATCGTAATTCACTCTATCGCGAGACAAACTTAGGTCTTATTGAGAATGTCTATACCATTAAAATTCTCAATAAATCACAACAAACGCACACCTATACCCTTAGTGTAAATGGATTACCTGAATACGAGTTTACTGGCGATACCGTGGTCACAGTGAAGGGTGGCGAGGTATTTAGTTTGCCTGTTTCGGTCGCAACTGACCCATATAACTTGACAGAACGTGTCACCGATATACATTTCCATGTTTCCACTACAGATGAAAAAGGCAATGTAGTAGAGGTTGAAGAGCCTACGCGCTTCCTCTACCGCTAGGAGGCATGTTTGTCAGACTTTGATTTCTCGGGCTTAAACCCCGATACCATTCTCGACGGGATAGAGTCCATTGGACTGTATCCCGAATCGGGTTTACTTGCGCTAAATAGCTACGAAAACCGTGTTTACCAGTTCCTCGCTGATGATAGGCGCCGCTACGTCGTTAAATTTTACCGTCCCCAGCGGTGGACCAATGAGCAAATATTGGAAGAGCACCAATTTGCCCTTGAGCTTCAAGCGCAAGAAATACCCATCGTTGCCCCGTCGGTTATTAATGAAAAAACACTCCACACGATAGACGATTACCGTTTCGCTGTTTTTCCATCCGTTGGTGGTCGAGAATTTGAGGTGGATAATCTAGACCAACTAGAGTGGATGGGGCGTTTTATTGGCAGAATTCACAACGTATCCAGTACCAACGCGTTTCAACATCGTCCCCCTTTAAATCAAACCACCCATTTAGACACACCCGTTGAGACGCTCAACGCGTCGTCACTTATCCCTGACACGCTCAAAACAGCGTTTTTTGCCATACTCGAGCCTTTGGTCAATGCGACGAAAGACAGGTATATTGATTTCGCTAACATCCGTTTACACGGAGACTGTCATCCCGGCAATATTTTATGGCGCGATGGGCCTAGCTTCGTTGATTTAGACGATTGTCGTATGGGGCCTGCTATCCAAGATCTATGGATGATGCTCAGTGGCGATCGCATACAACAACAAATCCAGTTAGACACCCTTATTGAAGCTTACGAAGAATTTCATGAGTTTGACACCGCTCAGTTAGCGCTGATAGAACCTTTACGAGCAATGAGGATGGTGCATTACATGGCTTGGCTCAGTGACCGATGGCAAGACCCGGCCTTTCCTAAAGCGTTTCCTTGGTTTGGCGAAGACAAATACTGGGAACAGCAAATACTCGCTTTAAAAGAACAACTGGCGGCTTTGGATGAACCCTTGCTCAAATTGGGGTACTGACATCCAACGCCGAATACCGTTTAGTTAACGCGGCCTACTACACAGTGTCGTTAAGGCTGTGTTAACCTAACCCCATTATTCTATGTCAGACGTTAATGTCGTTGATAACACAATCCAAACGGAAATTTAGATGATGAAGAAAATAGCAGTATTGTTTTTTATGGCATTGCTTCTACCGATACAAGCATGTGCGGTTGAGAAGTACAAAGAGGGTGAGCATTATGTCGTGTTAGACCACCCAGCAACGGCAAAACCAGAAGTGATGGAGTTCTTCTCTTACTGGTGTCCTCATTGTTACCGTTTTGAACCCCTCGTAAAACAAATTAAAAGCAAATTAGACTCGGGGACTAAGTTCAATAAAGTACACGTTAATTTCTTGCGATTCACAACCCCTGCGATTCAAGACGAAGCGACA
Organism: uncultured Alteromonas sp.; assembly: GCA_963922845.1. Classification (GTDB taxonomy): domain Bacteria; phylum Pseudomonadota; class Gammaproteobacteria; order Enterobacterales; family Alteromonadaceae; genus Alteromonas. The sequence continues at coordinate 17,025 of CAWUJV010000057.1, read as the reverse complement.
CGCGGTATGGCGATTGCTAAGGCGCTTAAACAAGAAGATAAGTTCAATGCAGCCGTCTTCAAGTATATTCATGAGCAGCGCGCCACAGTTGCAGGCTTAAGCGATCTTCGCAGCTTATTTATCGTAAATGGTGTAGAAGCCGCTGACTTTGACAAGATGAGCAAAAGCTTTGGCGTCAATAGTATGGTTAAGAAAAACAACAAATTGCTAGCGCAATACCGCGGTGATATCAAAGGCGTACCGACGTTTATCATCAACGGTAAATACCAGCCAACGTTTACAAGCGATATGACACCAGATGATATGGTTGACCTTATCGTGTGGCTAAGTCGCCTTAAAGACTAGGCCAATCAGACAACAACACGCCCTCTACAGAGGGCGTTTTTGATTTAGCCTACCAGCAGATTCCATTCTTTGGGCGTATTCACATTCTTCAGTGCGCTGGCCCACTGCTTTGAACTGATGCTTTGTGCATGCGTATAAGCCAACAGTTTTCGCATCGGCATATTGTGCCAAAACGCGGCTTCTTGGTGTGCGCAAACACGGGCAAGTTGATGCAGATTAATCACACAAGGCAAATAACAATGGTCGAAATATACACTATTTTGATTACACCGCGCGTGCTGTTGCAGCGTCTGAATAAGCTGGGGTTTGAGCAAGGGCATATCAACGGGGATAACAACGAGATATCGATAATGCAGGTATAAATGATGTTGTTGTACTGATTGAACAATCGCATTAGCGGGGCCTAAAAACGGAGTAGGCTCATTGATATCAGAAAAAGGTGTGCCAGCGATGATGACATTATTGTCACACACACTAGAAAGTAAGTGCTTACCTCTATCTAGTAAGCTCCGATTCTCGAGTACTAAGGCGGCTTTGTCAGTTCCCATTCGGCTGGACGCACCACCGGCAAGAACAAGTCCTACAAAATCTGTCATAGACATATCAAGCGTCACCTCATTAGGTGACGCTCTCAACCCACTTAGAACTTCGTGCTAAACCAAATCCACAATCTATCCGTGTCGACTTTTGCATCGTCAGCCGAATAAGTTGCGTATTTAATCGCTGCATTAACATGCTCACCAATCTTAGTGGTGTACTGAATGTTGAATTCGCTACCGAGATCTTGCACATCGGCTGTATCTTCATCCGTATCAAACTGATGGAACACAGCAAGCCATTTTCCTCCTAGCGCTTTAGTAGACAAGGTTAAACGCATATCGACAAGACCCTGTGCTGGCGTTGCTAAGAATTGGTCACTCCAACCATTAAATTTGTGAAGCGTCGCCAGTGGCGTAGAAAAGCCGTACATACCGTCGTCCGAGCCCAATACTTCGTAGCCCAATTTAGCGGTGATACCAGAGAATGACGCGCCACCTTCAAGTAGATAGTAGTTTGCATCAAAGTCTGTTGTTGCAGTTTCACTTGTTTGTGTAGCGTACTGAGCGGTATATAGCCATTTTACGCTGTCCGTCTTGTAACTGCCGTCTAGCTTAATACCATAGGTATCTAGGCTGTTTTCAGTGTCGTTATCGACTTCCAAAAGATAAGCAAATGTCGTCACCTTACCGATACTAGAATTGTAAACCATATGGATTAAGTGATCTTTTGCGTCTAAATCGGCATCTTCGCCAAAGATACGGTTACGCTGGTCAATGTAGCTATACTGCACCGACAAATCCTTGCTAGGTGCATAAATGGCTGTCGCAGCATCAAAGGTTTGACGGTCTTGACGCCAGCCGACATGACCAATGAAACGGTGATCATCCAATGCAATAACTTGACGGCCAACTTTGAATGTCATGGTTTCGTTTTTGTATTGCACGAAGCCCTGATCGAGCTCGGTAAACTCAGGATCAGCAATCACAGAGTAAACACCAGGGTTATAACCTGAAGGGCCTACCGTGTAGTCGCCTTGACCAAGCATAATTCGGTTGTCTTCCATTTCTACCACAGCGGAAAAGCCGTTGTATGTGCCAGTCTTAATACCAATACGTGTTCTCAGCGTTAGTGCGTCGGCATCTTGAAGTGCGTTGTCTTGCTCAGCACTTTCGTATCGAACTCGAAAATCCGCTGATGCAGTGAAGTCACTAAGTGCTTTGTACCAGTCTTCAGCCGCTTGCACTTGTGGTGAAAGTGCCGCACCTACAGACATTGCCAATAAACACATTGAGCTAGTCAATTTCGTTGTTTTCATGTGTGTTCCCTAATTTTTGGTTGAGTTTGGCTAACCCACACATAAGTGTGAGGCCATCTTCATTACTATGCCTGAGTATAACGCTAGTCGTTGCTAGCTTGCTTTTTATGCCGCGTCAGAATTTTTACTGCTGCTTCCTTCGCTTTTTTTCCCTTTTGTATTGACGGGTTCGACCTTCTTTTGCTTCTCATACAAGAAGCGTAGTACATCATGACGATAATGGTTATATTGTGGATTATCCGCTAACGCGATGCGGTCACGCGGGCGCGGCAAATCCACTTCGAGAATTTCGCCTATAGTGGCGGATGGGCCATTGGTCATCATCACAATCCTATCGGACAACAACACCGCTTCATCAACATCATGGGTAATCATAATGACGGTGTTGCCCAAATTAGCGTGAATCTCCATTAATGAGTCTTGCAAATGTGCACGGGTCAACGCATCAAGTGCGCCAAACGGTTCATCCATCAACAATACCTTAGGCTCCATTGACAATGCTCGGGCGATACCAACACGCTGCTTCATACCACCAGATATTTCGCTAGGCAACTTATCGATGGCGTGGGTCATGTGCACCAGCTCTAAATTGTGCATCACCCAATCACGGGTTTCCGCTTTGTTGCGAGCGCGGGTCGTTTGTTTCACCGCAAGCTCGACATTCTTGTACACCGACAGCCAAGGCAGTAAAGAGTGGTTTTGAAATACCACCGCTCTCTCAGGACCGGGTTCCCTCACCTCTTTTCCATCGAGTAACACACCACCTGTGGTTGCCTCGTGCAAACCAGCAACAATGTTTAATACCGTTGACTTACCGCAACCTGAGTGACCAATCAGTGAGACGAATTCGCCTTTTTTGATTTTCAAGCTCACGTCTACTAACGCGGTGAATGGACCTTTAGGGGTTGGGAAATCAATACCAACCTGGCTCAGTTCTAAATGTGCTCTGTTCATTATTGATTCCTCTATTAACGCAATGCGCTGTTTTTATCCCAACTTACCCATCGCTGTATGCTCAGCATACCGCGGTCAAGTACAAATCCGATGGCACCAATCGTCAGTACCGCCACCATGATTCTTGCCAGAGATTCTGAGCTTCCATTTTGGAACTCATCCCAGACGAACTTTCCTAGACCAGGGTTTTGCGCAAGCATTTCGGCCGCAATCAACACCATCCAACCGATACCAAGTGATAGGCGTAAACCGGTAAAAATCATCGGAATCGAAGCGGGCAATACGATTTTGCGCAAATGAGTAAACTGGTCCAAACGCAATACTCGGCTGACATTGATTAGGTCTTTGTCGATGTTAGACACACCTACCGCCGTATTGATAAGCGTGGGCCATAAACAACACAAAGAAACGGTAAATGCCGACGTAACAAACGACTTGGAGAACATTGGGTCGTCGCTCACATAGACGGCACTTACCACCATAGTCACCAGAGGTAACCAAGCCAATGGTGAAACCGGTTTGAACAATTGTATAAGCGGATTGATCGCGGTATACGCCGACTTACTCAATCCACATAAAATACCCACTGGAATCGCTATCAAAGACGCGATAACGAAGCCGACCATGACGGTATACAAACTAGTCCAGATCTGGTCAAAGAAGGTTGGGGCACCAGTAAAAGGGCGAACCTTTGGTTGATAGTCTGGATCTTTTGCTAAACGAGCTTCGTTGCGTTTGTGCTGGCGCTCGTAAAAAGCTTCAGCTTTGTCTCGTTGAGCAAAGTGCTCATCGATTAACGTGCTCCCCTGCTCCCAGACTTGAGCTGGGCCAGGAAATTGGCCAAGCGACGTATCAATCGTTTTGGCCACACCATTCCACAAGGCGAGGAATAACAACAATCCAATGACAGGCAACAGAAAAGTCGGCCCCACATTAAACAAATTTCGTTTTACGCTTTGTGCATTCAAGTTAGTTATTGAAGTTACAATTTGTGCCGACTTACTCATAGATAATTCCTCACGTTTTTAGCTCAGTGCTACAGCACTGTTTTACCTTTCAAGCCGATAGAGAACTTCTCTAAATACTCGTTAGGCTTAGTTCCATCAAACGTTACTTCATCAATAAATTCGGTTTGAGGTGGTTTAAATCCTGATTCAGTTGCAAAGTCAGGGAAGTCTGCCGCTTTCGCTTTACCCTCTGCGATCAATGCTTTAGCAGCAATAGCGTAGATATCAGGACGGTAGACTTTTTTCGCTGTATCCATGAACCACGTATCTGATTTTGGTTCTGAAATTTGTCCCCAACGACGCATTTGCGTTAGGTACCAAATAGCATCGCTGTAATACGGATATGTTGCGTTGTAGCGGAAGAATACGTTGAAGTCTGGCACTTCGCGCTTATCGCCTTTTTCGTACTCAAATGTACCTGTCATGCTGTTTGCAATGACATCAGCATCAGCACCTACATACGCGCTTTTCGCCAAGATTTTCACTGCTTCTGGACGATTAGCGTTGTTGTTCTCATCAAGCCACATCGCCGCACGAATGAGCGCTTTGACAACGCGCAAGTGCGTATTCGGGTTTTTATCCGCCCATGCCTTACTCACACCAAACACTTTCTCTGGGTTGTTTTTCCAGATTTCGTAGTCAGTAATGACAGGGACACCGATTCCTTTGAATACCGCTTGCTGATTCCACGGTTCACCAACGCAATAACCGTATATAGTGCCCGCTTCCATTGTTGCTGGCATTTGAGGTGGTGGAGTAACGCTCAATAAGGCTTCCGCGTCAATTTGACCTGACGTATCACCTTTGTGTGGTGCGTAGTAACCTGGGTGAATACCGCCAGCCGCAAGCCAATAGCGCAACTCATAGTTGTGAGTAGAAACAGGGAAAACCATGCCCATTTTGAATGGCTTACCTTTTCCTCGATAATCATCCACAACAGGCTTTAAATAGTCTGCTTTTATCGGATGAACAGGCTTGCCGTTTTCTTGCGGTACATGGGCTTTCATTTGCTCCCAAATATCATTAGAAACCGTAATGCCATTACCGTTTAAGTCCATACTAAATGCAGTAACGATGTGTGCTTGTGTACCAAAACCTATCGTCGCGCCAAGCGGTTGGCCCGCAAGCATATGCGCACCATCAAGCTGCCCATCGATAACTCGATCCAATAGCACCTTCCAGTTCGCTTGAGCCTCTAACGTAACGTATAGCCCTTCGTCCTCGAAGTAACCTTTTTCGTATGCGATAGCTAAAGGCGCCATATCTGTTAGCTTAATAAAACCAAACTTAAGCTCTTCCTTTTCCGGCCAATCAATATCTTGTGCCTGAAGCTGGCTTACCGCTACAGGTGCAGTCGCTAACAAAAGCGATGTACTTGCGGCTTTAACCCACTGTTTTACCCTAGATAAAGGGGTATTTGTTTTCATTTGCCTTTCCTCGCAGCCAAAAAAAAAGCCCACCAGCATTGAATGGCGAGCATTCGCTGAGTGGGCTACATTGCCTTACTGGCTTTTTACACCAGTAGTCGTTTTGTTTTCTATTTGTTATCGGTACTCAAACAGCAATACCGCTTTGTTTATTGTTTTGCATTATCGATGCCAAAATTAAATATTCTTTAAATTCATTAACTTAACAACGTTTTAACACACCAATAGCACACTATTTGTGTCGTTATTGTGCAATGCACAATGCCCTGCACTGTTATGGTGTTGTCACCATATAAAAGCGACAAGTCTGTACCCTTTAAATTCACAATCGAATCCTATACCAACACGCTTAGATCAACGCGTAGCGTTTCTACAATGCACCATACTTTGTAATTAGCGACAACGCAGCAGTAAAGGGCTGTGCGGTCTCATTGGACACATCATTCTAATACTCACGCTAAACGACTATTTACCTTGGTCAATGAGTATAAAAAACGCGGCCTAAGCCGCGTTTATCTGAGTGTTGGAGAGTGCCTCAAATGGCAATATCGTCCGTTTTCGACTCAACCACATTTTTTCGGCCTGAATCCTTGCTTGATGACTATCAAGGGCCTTCGTCAACATTAAATAGCCGGCTAATGAACGAAGAATAGCTTGCACGCCGTAGTCGTGTTGGCGTTCATCACGCCAAACATCTAACAATACTTGAGGGTTGTCCATGGTATCTTTCATGAACCACCCTTTTTCATCGCTGGGTATTGTTACGGCATTTTGGGTAGAAGTTAAAAATAATTCAGTGTCTTTTTCCGGAGAGATTTCTGGATCGCCAGCGTCTCCTCTAAAACACAACGCTTTGGCATCATAGTGTTGATTGATGGCGTGGTGTCGCTCATCCACATGATCGTGATACACCCCTTGAACGCAAAAGTTCGCGCTACTTGGGTTCAGTAATCGGGCTAACGTATTCGCACACGAGCGAAGACCAAAAACCTGACGCAACAGTATTAATTGGTGCAGTTGGGGGTGGATGTTGGCTAAATCAACATAGGCTGCGCCGACCGTATCTAGAGACGTTTGTGCTTGCTCTGCATCAAGAGCAATATCAAGCCCAAGCATTGGCAACACGTCGCTAGCGAAAACTCGGGCGGACGCTTGTTCTTTTGTTCCGTGAATGAAAATTTTTTGCCCTGTTTGCACTAGACAAGCTAGCGCCAACAAGTACCAAGGCAAATGGCGACGTTTGCCCGCATAGCAACCAATATCGATATCAGCGGTTAAAGTAGAATACGATGAAATTTTTACTGCACGACAAGCATCGGTGAAACCCAATAGCTCGTCTACGGTTTCTTCTCTAACGCGCAACAGCATTAAAAATGCGCCCCTTTGATCACCACTAACCTGTCCGTTGAGAATTTTGCTCATCGCATCAAAGGCTTGCTCGCGCGTCAGTGCACGACTGCCTTTTTTGCCGCGCCCAATGATTTTAATGTAGTCACTAAACGCCATGGATCTGCCCCAACGCTTGAGTCATTGCGGTGTCAATAGCTTGTTTTTTCGAAACAACGTGACCGAAAATTAACAGTGCCGGCCCCTGTAAATCTGCGTGCAATGCTTGATCGGCGATAGAAGATACCGTGCCCGTGATCAGCTTTTGTTCAGGACAACAGGCTCTATCGACGACGGCGCAAGGTAACGTCAGAGGCACACCATGAGCTTGTAACGCGTTACAAATCATAGGAAGTTTCTTTAATCCCATATAAAACACGACCGTTTCATTTTGCAGGGAATGGGCGATAAGAGACCAATTAGGTTCGGCGTCCGCATTTTTTTGATGGGCAGTGATGAGTCGAACACCTTGAGCACATTCCCTTTCTGTGAGCGGGATGCCGGTATAGGCTGACGCACCCGATGCTGTCGTAATACCCGGTACAATCGCAAAAGGAATATTCGCAGCCGTCAACGCATCTGTCTCTTCTACCGTTCTTGCAAATACGGCTGGGTCGCCCCCTTTTAAACGCACTACGCGTTTACCTTGCTGGGCCAAATACACCATTCGCTGCGTTATCTCATGCTGCGGCATACTGTGTTTACCGCTGCGTTTACCCACAAATTCTTTGTTAACTTGCCGAGGTATCAACGCGAGAACCGACTCGTCTACCAGCCAATCAAATAGCACCACATCAGCTTCTTGTAACAACCGATACGCCTTCAACGTCAGTAATTCTGCATCACCTGGGCCTGCACCCACTATGTAGACTTGGCCTGAAGATGTCGTTCTATCAACGGCATTGAAATGGGTGTCGTTATTATTTGGCAGAAATGTTTCTAGCACGCCTTTTATCTTGGCAAAAGGCTTAGCGAGTAATTGTGGGTTAAGTGTCACTGACATAATAAAATCTCCTACTCAGACTCACTCAGCACTGCGCTTTGCGCCAATACTTGAGCAAGCTCGGAGCGACATGAACCACAATTGGTGCCGCATTTAAGTTGATGACCAAGCGCTTCTACCGATTCACAGCCCTCGGTAATCGCGTTTACTATGGTATTTTTCCTCACATTAAAACAGCTACAAATCACCGGCCCCTTGAGGAAATCATCATCGGGTGTGAGATTGAGCAGTTCACTCATCGTTTGATGTGTAACCTGTTCACTTGCAAACACATTCTCAATCCATTCAGTGTTAATACTAGGAAGAGACGTCGCCATCCATACCGCCCCTGTTAGTTGACCGTTGTGACAAACGATTTTTCGACTCGCTATGTCACTGTCTAGCGCAAGCAGCTCACCTAAACCAGCCAACAACCCCGATACATCAGCTCGACACTCGGCAAGAGTATGGTCTGATGCAAATCGGTACGCCACGTAGCTCGCAGACTGCACCAGTGACCAGACACCAAAACTCGCAGGGATCAACGATTTGTCTAGTGGTTGCTTGACAACGAGATAGCCTTGTAACGCGGGTTTAACGGGTGTTATCGACACAGCGCCATGCTTGAGTTCAGGTTGACCCGATACTCCATCATGGGCGCCCGAGAAACTTTGTCCCAGCGCAATATGGCTTCCCCAAGACTTAGACCAATGAATAGGAGCAAACACCTCTTTTGCCCGCAACCCTGTGGTTTCTTTTACCGGTAAAATGACGGCATCATTCTTGTTGAATTTTGTCCGGATGGCGACAAGTTCGTTCTCATTCACGCCAACTTCGTGCATATCTTGCTTAGAAATATGTAAATAAGCTTGGTCGGTATGTTTGAGAAGTGCGGGAGCCAGTCCCGTGCGAGTCATGGTATGCCATTGGTCACGCATGCGACCAGAGTTTAAAACATAAGGAAAAGCGTCTGATACTTGTTGTGCTGGGGCCTTGGGCGAAATGGCAATAAAATTGGCCTTGCCGTTTGGCGTGTAAAAACGTCCATCCGAAAACAAACGTTTTTTGCCATCAATGTGAGATGCATTTACGGGCCACTGAATAGGGCGTAATTGGTCGTACTCTCGCGTTGAAAGTTGGCTTAAGCCCGAGATATCAAAGCCTCGTGACCCATCGTTATCAACACCGCTTAAGCGCGCATGTTCTAGGAAGATCTCACGTGGTGAATGGTAGTCGAAGGCTGATTCAAACCCTAGTTTCTGGGCCACTTCGCACATAGCGAGCCAATCAGGTTTAGCCTCGCCAGAACATGGCAAGATACCGCGCTGACGAGAAATTCGACGCTCCGAGTTGGTCACAGTACCGTCTTTTTCAGACCAACCTGCGGCAGGTAACTTGATATCCGCAAACGCAAGCGTATCGTTCTGACTAACACAGTCGGACACCACTACCGTATCACAACGCTGAAGCGCCGCTTCAACCTGTTCACGGTTGGGCATACTCACAACGGGGTTGGTTGCCATAACCCAAATGAACTTAATCTTCCCCATCGCCATTTGATCAAATAGATCGACTGCTTTTAGTCCAGGCCGCTGTGCCATACTGGGGGCATTCCAAAAAGACTTCACTCTTTCAATATCATCGGGGTTGGCAAAGTCCATGTGCGCGGCAAGTAGGTTGGCTAATCCCCCTACCTCTCGGCCACCCATGGCATTGGGCTGCCCAGTGATTGAGAAAGGGCCAGAACCAGGTTTACCAATTTTACCCATCGCAAGGTGGGCATTAATAATGGCGTTACCCTTGTCGGTCCCGGTATTGGACTGATTGATGCCCATGGAGAAAAAGGTAATGGCACTAGGGCATTCGATATACCAATCGTACAAGCGTTTGAGATCGACTTCATTGATATCGCAGTAAGCACTAACTTTTTTTATATCCCATGCTTTTGCTTCACTCAATGCCGCATCGAACCCATTTGTGTGGTCCTCGACGAAGTCGCTATCCAATGCGTCTTGCTGATTCAGATATGCTAACAAGCCATTAAACAACGCAGCGTCTGAACCGGGTTTTATTGGCAAATGTAGATCTGCGATGGCGCAACTGGCCGTTTCTCGGGGGTCTAGCACCACGACTTTCATATCGGGGTTCGCTTTTTTCGCTCGCTCGATACGTTGAAACAATACCGGGTGAGTCCAAGCAGCGTTGCTTCCCGTCAATACAAGCAAATCCGTACACTCAAGATCGTCGTAACAGCACGGAACGAGATCACCACCAAACGCTCTTTTATAGGCGGCAACCGCTGAAGACATACACAGCCGAGAATTAGTATCGATGTTAGCGCTGCCAATAAATCCCTTCATCAACTTATTGGCAACATAGTAGTCTTCGGTCAGCAATTGACCAGAAACATAGAAGGCAATCGCGTCAGGACCGTGGTTCGTCAGAACATCTCGTAGCCGTTGTGCAATCGTGTCGGTTGCAGCTGCCCACGAGACACGAAGCCCATTCACTTCAGGGAATAGTAAACGGTTGGACGGCGTGATGGTGTCAAGTAGATGGCTACCTTTTACACACAAACGGCCAAAATTAGCGGGATGCTCTGACGTGCCACGTAAACTTACTGCTTTGCTGTTTTGCCCATCAGATTCAATGTCTACATCTACACCGCAACCAACGCCACAATAAGGGCACGTTGTTTGTTTTAGACATACGCTCGGTTGTTTTAACGGCGTAACCGATGCGATATTGACGGGTTTAGCTTCATTCATTCAGACATTACCACTGGTGTTAAATCATGACTAAAACACGTTGTTCAGACACTTGTGTTGCTAACGCAAGCACACTGACGTCATCATTTTCGTAGCATTTACCTGATACTAATGAAAAGTGCTGTTTGTACAGTGGAGACGCGACAACGATATCGTCACCAATTGACCCTACGATGCCACGGTAAAGCACGTTGGCTTCACCGATGGGGTCCCAATTTGAAATGGCAAAAACACGCTGCTCACCATCGACAAGGACACTGAAGATAGCGACTTCTTGGCCATCGACTAATGCACAAACGCCACTATTGCTGATTAAGTCCTCGACCGAACACACATCGACCCAGTTTTCGCTAGCTACTACTGATACCTTTGACATCCTCTATCTCCTTACAAAACTTCAACTGGAATGAGCGTTTCTTTTGCCTGCTTTTCCACTTTGGTAGCAGGTCGGAGCTGACCTCGTTCCTCGACAAATTGGATGTTGATGTCTTTACCCTCACTGTTGACAAAGCGGCGGAAGCGCTTCAACGATTCAGGGTTTTCAATCGTGGTTTTCCATTCACACTGATACGTATCGACAATGTGTTGCATTTGCGACTCGAGTGAATCACAGATGCCTAATGCATCATCGATAATGACAGACTTGAGGTAATCTAAACCGCCTTCCAAATTTTCCATCCACACAGACGTGCGCTGCAAACGGTCTGCTGTTTTCGCATAGAACATCAATACGCGGTCTATGTATTTCACTAACGTGGCATCATCGAGGTCGGTAGCAAACAAGTCTGCGTGACGCGGTTTCATGCCGCCATTGCCACAAACATACAGATTCCAGCCGTTCTCCGTCGCAATGACACCAATGTCTTTGCTCTGTGCCTCAGCACATTCTCGAGTACACCCAGATACTGCAAACTTAATCTTGTGTGGTGCGCGCAGTCCTTTGTAGCGATTTTCTAAATCGATTGCTTGGCCCACTGAATCTTGCACACCGTAGCGACACCAGGTGCTCCCTACACAGGATTTAACGGTACGCAGCGCTTTCGCATAGGCGTGTCCTGTTTCAAACCCACCCTCTACTAATTTGGTCCAAATGTCAGGCAGTTGTTCAACCCGCGCACCAAATAAATCAATACGCTGACCACCTGTAATTTTGGTGTAGAGTTTGTACTCTTTCGCTACTTCACCCAGAAGAATGAGCTTTTCAGGCGTGATTTCGCCGCCGGGCACACGCGGCACGATACTGTAGGTACCGTCTTTTTGCATATTGCCTAAATACGTATCATTGGTGTCTTGAAGAGGAAGGTGAGCAGGTTCCAGAATATAATCGTTCCACACTGACGCCAAAATTGAGCCGACAGCGGGCTTACAAATATCGCATCCCAATCCCTTGCCATGTTTGGCCAACAAGCTGTCAAAATCCTTAATCCCTTCTACTTTAATAATGTGATAAAGCGACTCTCGAGAATGTGGGAAGTGCTCACAGATATCCGTTGATACCTCGACACCGCGTTTTTCTAATTCGCTATCGACGACATTTTTAAGCAGAGCAGCACAGCCACCGCATCCCGTGCTCGCTTTGGTTTCGCATTTGATGTCACCAAGACTGCTGCAACCGCCATCAATTGCAGTAACAATGTCAGATTTAGTCACATTGTGGCATGAGCAAATGCTTGCTGAATCAGGTAAGGCATCAGCGCCAAGTGACACAGTTTCACCACTAGATGGAAGAATCAGTGCTTCAGGCGTTTCAGGAAGTGCTATGCCATTTAGTGCATATTGCAACAAGGTGTCGTAATCAGAGGTATCACCGACTAGGACCGCACCGAGCACCGCGGTTTTATCAGCATCAACGACGAGTTTTTTGTAAACACCGTCAGGTTCATTGTGATAAACATAACTCAGTGCACCTTCCGATTTACCATGTGCATCGCCAATCGAGCCAACTTCAACGCCCATCAACTTGAGCTTGGTACTCATATCTGCGCCATCGAACTCAAGGTCGCCTCCAGTCAATTGCGATGCAACCGAACGAGCCATGGTATATCCCGGCGCCACTAGACCGAAAATGCGATTGTCCCAAAGGGCGCATTCGCCAATCGCGTAAATACTTGCGTCAGACGTTTGGCATTGATTGTTAATGACGATTCCACCGCGCTCGCCAAGCGCAAGGCCAGTTTGCTTAGCTAGATGGTCATTGGGACGGATACCGGCCGAGAACAAAATCATGTCGGTTTCGAGAGCCGTGCCATCGGCAAAATTCATTTTGTATCGGCATGTCTCTCCAGCGACGATTTCTTGCGTTGCTTTTTGAGTGTGGACCGTTACACCCAAATCAGTAATCTTGGTTTTTAATACTTCACCGCCTTCAACATCCAACTGTACGCCCATCAGTTGTGGGGCGAATTCGACAACGTGAGTTTCCAAACCGGCTTGCTTAAGCGCATTGGCCGCTTCGAGCCCAAGTAAACCGCCACCCACTACGACGCCTACCTTACTTTGCTGGGCCGATGCCGAGATCGCTTCCAGATCTTCGATTGTGCGATAAACTAGGCAGTGCTCTTGGCTGTTTCCTGGAATAGGAGGAACAAAAGGGTAAGAGCCTGTTGCCATCACTAATGTATCGTATTGATAGGTTTCGCCTGATTCTGTGGTGACTGATTTAGCCTCGCGGTCAATCTCAGTCACCATGGCATTCAATACATAGTTAATGCCCCATTTCTGGTAAGTGGGCTCATCTGTCATCGCCAGATCATCGGCTGTTTTCCCAGTGAAAAATTCCGACAAGTGCACTCGGTCGTACGCCAGTCTTGGCTCACCAGAAAGCACTGTGATATCGGCATGTACATTTTGTTGAACCAGCTGTTCAACAAAATGGTGTCCTACCATGCCGTTACCAATCACAAGTACGCGTTTTGAACTGATAGATTGATTCATGTAAAAACCCTTTACCGAGACAAAAAAAAACCCACGACTAACCGTTGTTAGTCGTGGGCTTCGTTGCCTATTCAAGCCAAATGGCCAATGTTGATTTAATCAGTTACGCATATAGCCTAACTGTTGTATTTAGTGGTGTCTGACGACGTTGTCACCACGGAGGTCGGTTTCGCAGTGCCAGACACGAGTAGTTATGTCTTTCAAGTTAAGTGCCAGCCTGACCACTTTTAAAAAAGCCTTCAATATCAGACTTCTATCCGCAAGGCCTTAGGTAATCCTTCGACCCGAATGCACCAATAGGGAGCAAATGCTTCCTATTGGTGACGCCATTTAGCCAAGCTTATCTGTCGCAACGCGGTAGCGTGGGTCTTCGTTGACATTAATCTCAACAAACTTCCCAGCTTTAGACAATAAACCACGGCATTCAGCACTAATATGTCGAATGTGAAGCTTCTTGCCTTGCTGCTCATATTTAGCGGCGAGACCGTCCAATGCGTCAATACCTGAAGAATCCCAAATTCGCGAATCGTCAAAATCGATAACCACGTCTTCAGGGTCGTTGTTTACATCAAACAAGTCACGGAAATGAGACACAGAACCAAAGAACAATGGCCCTTCAAGCTTATACACTTTCCAACCGTCATCATCGATGTGAGTCGACGCGGCAATATGTCGAGCATGTTTCCACGCAAATACCAATGCAGAAACAATGACACCAACAACTACTGCAATCGCAAGGTCAGCGATTACCGTCACGGCTGTGACAAGGAAAAGAACAAATGCATCTTCTTTGTTCACGCCGCGAATGATTCTAAATGACGCCCATTCAAACGTTCCAATTACGACGACAAACATGACGCCAACTAGGGCAGCGAGTGGGATCATTTCAATCAATGGCGCAGCGAAAAGAATAAAACCAAGTAAAACCAAGGCCGCTGTAATACCCGACAAACGACCACGTCCACCAGAATTGATATTAATCATACTCTGACCAATCATTGCGCAACCGCCCATACCGCCAAAGAAACCATTAACGGTGTTGGCAACACCTTGACCTACACATTCTTTGTTTCCGCGACCGCGAGTATCCGTCATCTCATCAATTAGCGTTAGCGTGAGCAAGGATTCAATCAGCCCCACAAGACACAGGATGACCGATGTCGGCAAGATGATCATTAGCGTATCCCAATTGAACGGCACCATAGGGATAGCAAAGGTCGGTAGCTCACCGGCCAGCGTCGCACCATCGCGTTGATCTGCTGGCAACATGTCACGAACAAAGTCGATAACAGTGCGCGCTTCTAAATCGATACCATGGACAATCGCGGTTACGGTCACAATTGCCACTAACGACGCTGGTACCGCGGTAGTCAATTTAGGCAACAAGTAGATGATGGCCATCGTCAATGCGACTAAACCAAGCATGATGTATAGCATCGAGCCTTCCATCCACGTATGCACACCAAGCTCATTTACCATCTTAAATTGCCCTAACTGAGCAAGGAAGATAACGATGGCGAGACCATTTACAAAGCCCAACATCACCGGATACGGTACCAGCCGGATGAACTTACCCAGCCTAAAAACGCCCGCTAATATTTGCAGTAAGCCGGCCAAAATAACCGCGGCAAAAAGGTATTGAACGCCATGCGTGGCAACCAAGGCAACCATGACAACGGCCATCGCACCGGTTGCACCACTGATCATGCCTGGGCGACCGCCAATAGCAGAGGTAATCAAACCCATCATAAAAGCGGCGTAAAGACCGATCATTGGCTCTACACCCGCTACAAATGCGAATGCAACAGCCTCAGGAACGAGTGCTAACGCCACCGTGATCCCTGACAACACGTCGTTTTTAACGTTGCTGTCCTGGCGAGTAAAAATGTCGAACATAGGTTTCTCGCGGAGAGTGTCTAAAAATTGGTCGGCGATTCTACCACTAAAAGTAAAGAAAATCTTTTAACAGATTGTTAAACACTTCAGGAAAGTCGAACTAGCTATTGTCAAAGACGCCGTCGCCAAGAACTACCTGTGCTACGGGTTGCCAATTTGAGAATTGATTGTACTGTCAGTAATCTTATCGTCATTGGCCAGTAATACCGCCTTGGACAAAATTAACGACAGCATAATCTTACTAGTATATATTTTGGATGTTCGACAATAGTGAAAAAAAACATGATGAAATTTAATTTTTTTCTACTGTATTTTTTGAGTGGAATTGTTTTTGCCTCCGCTAATATAGAAAATTTTTTAGGTAATTCCAATAATGTTAGAAGCTTAGCAGTTGATATAGATAGACTGAAATCTGGCGATTTAAAACTTAAAGAGTTTATAAGAAAACAATGTTTCTATCATGAGGAAAAGTCTTACTTGGCCAGCTATATACGCAACAGAGTCGAGGGTGCGTATCTGCGTAGTTTTGAGGAAAACTCCAATTGTTTTTTACATAACCTAAGTAAAATTAACTTCTATTTTTATGAAACTGATGACGGTACCGATTGGTTAATAGAGCTTTTAAGTGAATTACAAAGAGAAAGTGTTTTTATTGAGCTCGAACTTGCTATCTTAGAACTTTTAAATGGAGATTATGAAACTGCTTTTTCAAAGTTCGAACACCTATCGACACTCGAAGTTCATGAAGCGAGCTATTACTTAGCAGTAATGTATGACAACGGAATCGGAGTAGAGGAGAGTTCCCTTCGTGCTAAAAAATACTTGGAATTAGCGTCGGATGCTGGTCACTACAATGCAAAGCTCGACTTACTCAGAAAGGGGTTTGATAACAATGATCCCGAGTTACAAGAACTAAATAAACGAGACTTGATCAAGTTGGCAAGTAAAGGGCATTTCGATAGTGCAGTTTTCCTATCAGTAATGAGGTTGACTGGAAATACAATTCAGCAAGATATTGAACTAGCTATTTCCGATCTCGAGGATCTTCCTTTCGATCCTAGAGGTGAAGTTGAGTATTACCTTGGATTAGCTAAGGTACTAGTGGGTAATCTAGAACAAGGTGTTTCACTAATAAACTTATCAGCAGATAAAGGGAATAAAAAAGCCATTTCTTATTTAACTGATATATATGCACAGTCAGAAGATAAAAAGAGTTAAATAGGCCACCCTTCGTATTTTTTCAATGTATAAAAAAGTGAGACACCTATTATCTGGCTATTCTTATCGACTTGTATTCTCGCTCGAGGATTGGCGGATCGATAAGAAAACCGCAACTAGTTTTTATCGTTCCATGCCCAAAAGTTAACACATTAAAATTATCACTAGAGCGGAATTCAAGAGGATGCAGACTGTATTGCAATAAAACGCAGTACTACCGCTTTTACAAACTGTTGGCAATCGACGGACGTAG
>CAWUJV010000056.1:0-28836 GCA_963922845.1 uncultured Alteromonas sp. | reverse complement strand
ACCGCTACCGAGCAACAATCTGTCAGTATCGTCGATATCAATCAGAATATGGGAGAAATTAAGTCAAATAGCCAAGCTAACATGGCAAATGTCAAAGCCATTGCAGACCAAACTCAAGGGTTGAACGATTTGGCTGAGCGTCTTGACCAACTTCTGAAACAATTCCAAAAGTAAGTTCCTATTGCCATATCCGCCCAAAGTGGGCCGATATGGCATTCAACCCTGTATTATTCGCTCTATATTTCGATAGTCGAGCCGTCGAATAGCGGACAACTCAGCTTAAAACTTTCTTGCCGTGCGAGCTTTCTCTCCTGCATTACGGCGACAGCGACTTGCTCCCCGATTTTAAGGGATTCGAGTACATCGCTGTAATAATTAACGCCAGCCCACATTCTGGACATCGCAACGTTGGACGCGAGTTTATTGAGCTCGCCTTCAACGGTCAGTGGAACCGTCGCCGTGCTCACTACGTCAAGCGTTGACCCATCATTTGATGCAACAAAGGCGGCGTGTTTACCCGCAAACTCAATCGCTGAATATTGGTCGAAATAGGTTTTCAATACGGTTGCACATGCTCCAGCAATCGCACCATGGTAGCTACCGAATGACGGCGACATAGGCGAGCCTTCAGGGTAGGCTTGTGGCAACAACATACTGTGGTTGCCTCGGATTGCGTGAGCATTGTGTTTTTCTGTTAGTTTTAGGATGTCATTGAGTTTGTCACACATGATTTTGAGTGGCTTGATATCAAATGTACCTTTGAACTGTTTCTCAAGTCGCGCGGCGAGGACTTCTGGTCGTGCCCGTTTATGAATCATGAATTTTTGAAATTGAAGGACGTTATATACGCTACTGGCGACATCAGACAAGAGTGATTTAATGGTGAGTGCGCTGCCAACAACTGCATCGACTTGGTGATCGATGTGATTTTGTTTTTGATACGGTAGTTCATCGTCCTTGGGAATATTGTGTGACGTCATCAGGTTGGCGGCATTGGCAAACATCTGTACGACGGACCCATATCGCACTAGGGTTGCGAGATCTCTTGGTGTGGTTATGAATCGCCGTTGGCCATTGGGAGCAAATGATGCAAAATTAGTCAGATCGGCACCTTGTTGCACGTCGAACCAGTCCTGCCATGTTTGCATATAATCTTGATAGGGTTTGGCGATGGGGACGCGCTGGTCTAGGCAGTGAATTCCGTCAAATATGTAACCGTCAGAGGGGGCATATTGACCCGAGTGTGGTACATTGGTGTGGCTACCTGCTAGCAAGAATTGCGACACTATTGGGCCAATTGCATCCCCATAGTGAGGACCACGGAACAAGGACCCAATCGGGCCGCCTTTGCGCAATCTAAATATCTCCTCACTCGTCAAGGCTTGGGCTTGTTGGTTTACATCTAAATACACTCCTCGAAGGCATTTTTTACTGAACCAATCTAATTGAATGAGTTCATCTATCACTACATCTATGGGGATACCCGAATCGGTATGGGTTTGCGTATCAATGGCGCGTTGACCCGCTGTGAAAGCGGCGATGTCTTTGAACGATACATCACGCAGTAGTGACATGCAGTAGAGTTCACCGAGTTCAGCGGTCAGCTCTGCACTGCCTACTTTGGGCGCAGGGGGCATGGGAATCGATTGGGGATCGGGGCCAAGTAAGCCAAAAGACTTCCCAGCGGATTGACTTTCCCAAGCTCTAAGGGCGATACCTTGAGGCTCGTTGTTTGCAATAGTTTGGTTGGCGATAGAATACCAACAATCGGCGTTGCCTCTTACTGGTCGGTAAGTCGCGGGACCAAGAGGGGTATTGCAAAAATCTCGTGCGTCAGCGCTAAAAACGCCATTTGAAAACGCGATGTAGTCTTGCTCGCTGGCAATCAATCCGGTGTTAAAATCATGGGGAAGCCCTTTAGTGAAGCTGACCAGTTGATGTGGCTGATTATGGCTTTGACTATATTTGCTCTCGTCACCATTGTTTTTGTGTGACGGGTAGGTTCGTTGAAAGGCTAAATCTGCGGCACTGTAACGCACAGATTTTGCAATATTTCTTCTAACTTGATTCACAATTCATCTCTACGCATGATTTCTCTCTACACGGTGCTAGGTTGTATTGAAATCTCTCACTTTTTTGTCAACTTTATCCGATGACGAGAAGGCGTCGATGAATTTAACCCGTACAACCATGACAGGGACGGGCTTTGCTTGTTATGATGTAAAACCAATTCGAATAGTTTATAGCATGAAGCAAGACGCCAAAGCTGCGCCCTATGCTAAAGACTTACAGCGTTGTAAGTCAGTCGTTTATCTATGTGAATGGGTATAAGGTGTATTACAGCCTAGGCAGGCATAAGGAATCACTGGCTAACAAGCCAGGACGCAAGAATGAATATAAAAAAACTCACGCTTAAGGATGTTGCAGATAAAATAGGCGTTTCCACTGCAACGATTTCCAACGCATTTAATCGCCCAGATCAACTCTCAGCTAAAAAACGAGAAGAAATCTTGGCCGCCTGCAAGGAAATTGGCTATGACGGGCCGAACAAAGCCGCGCAAAGCCTTAGAAAAGGGCAAACGAATATCATTGCGTTGGTGTTGGCCGATAGTATTGAATACATCGTCAGTGACCCGGTAGCAAGTACCTTCATCAAAGGGGTGTCCGCGGAGTTACAGAAACACAATAAGCATTTATTATTGTACGCTGGGGATGCCAAAACCATCCGTGATATTAGTGACTTTGTTGATGGCTTTATCTGCTACGGGGCACCAGAAAACGACAAACTCGGCAAAGAATTAAAGCGAGTAGCCAAACCCGTTGTCACCGCGGATTTCAATATTGAAGACCGCCCGTCTGTGAATATAGACAATGAGCAGGCGGCGTATGATATGGCGTCTCGCGCCATCGAAAAAGGCGACCGTGTTGCCATACTTGGCCTGCGTTTAATTGATTCCCATACTACGTGCCGGATTTATGCCGAGCCGCTATTTGACGTCGAGCGTTCGGTGTCCCATCGCCGATTGGACGGCTATCTTCGCGCAATAAAAGACAAGGGAATGACGATTTCGAATGACTCGATTTGGCATATTCCACAAAGTGGTGGTCAATACAGTGCGCAAGCGGCAAAAGAGGTATTAACCAGCCACCCGTTACCCGATACTATTATTTGTATGAGTGATTTGATTGCGCTTGAAGTCTTACAACTGGCTTCTCGGATGAATATTCGCGTTCCGGAAACGCTAAAGATTACTGGGTTCGATGGCATCGACGAAGTGAAACGTACCCACCCCAATCTTGCGACTGTCAGTCAAAGTAGTGAGCAAAAAGGCGCATTAGCCGCGAGAATGTTACTAAACCAAGACACCCAATCGCACATATTGCCCTACGAAATTAGTGTCGGTGAAACCCTGAGATAGTCTCAGGGGTTAACTCGTCCTAATTATACTGGCAATTCGCCGGATTATGGTCTGGTCTGCGTCTGACCATGTCGTCGGTTCTCCTGTTGCCTCACAGCAAATGACACCGATGGGCGTGGTATCGTCGTGAAACACAAAATCGAGCAGAGAATAAATATCGTTAGGGACGAAGTAAGCTTCGTTAAAACACTGCGTGTCTTCATGCTCACGCGCATGATTTACAATAACCCATTGATTCGCCAGTATTGCCTCAAAATAGGTGGGAAAGTCTGCACGGGTTAAAACTTGTCCTTTACTTATGCAAGACGATTGTTTTTCGTAGTGCATCACACACTTGATACATGATTGTTCATCGTCAAATTGCCACAAGTTGACCCTATCTGCACGGTCGACGATGGACGCTACTGTTTTGCAAATAGCTAAGTATTTGTCCTCAGTCGACAGGTCTGGCTGACTCATCGTGATGGTTAGTGATGTGAGTGGATCTAAATCGAACATTGGACATAAACAACTGCAAATGTAATGTAAAAAGCGTAGTCCAATATTGATAATTTCGCGATAATTGGGCCTTGGTGCCACGTGTGGTTTTTATCGCCTCCCGCGATACAAAAGGCCCTTACAGCAGAATAACGTCACTACACTTCTCATTTCACCGATTTACAAATTTGATCACCGTAGTAATTATTACTGTAGTTACATGTCTTGTTTTTTGTTGCGCGATAGACTTTTTTGAATGCGAATGTACTGAATAATTTTTTCATCTTTGTTTCCTTCTTCGTGTTTGAAACCAACACCATTACTATCGCATCTCCTATTAATTAGTTATATCGTTTATTTTTGATTGTTGTAATCGTTTTTTATGATTTATTGAGGCCGTTTCATCGGTGACGCATGCTACTACTAGTGTGGAGGCGTTTTACCAAGCCAATAAGTTTGCTCTGACTGGCGAATGCTAAGCAGGCTTGATACCCTTCTGTTTTACTTCCCTCTATATCGCAGGTGTTGTGTTTTATGATTGAGTCAGTGCTTGTATTTCTTGCAGCTACCATCATCGCTGTTCCTTTGTTTAAGAAGCTTAAATTGGGCGCTATTCTTGGCTATCTGCTTGCAGGGGTGGTCATCGGGCCCTCAGTTGCGAACCTCGTTGGTGAGCCTGAGACTATCCTACATTTTGCAGAAATGGGTGTCGTTTTGATGCTTTTTGTCATCGGTCTTGAACTAGAGCCCAGAAAGCTATGGCAGATGCGCGGACAGATTATAATGTCTGGTGGCGGCCAGTTATTGATCACCTCCGCGATCATTGCTGGCGGTTTGCTGTTAGTGGCGCCATTGAGTTTATCGCAAACCATCGTTGTTGGATTGGCACTGGCGTTGTCGTCAACGGCATTTGCGATCCAACTGATGACGGAACAAAATATTTTGCGCACTGCACCCGGGCAGCAGGGGTTTTCTATCTTGTTGATGCAAGACGTGGCTGTTATTCCTATTTTGGTTTTGATTTCTGCCTTAGCACCGGGAGAGGCTGGTGAAGGTATTCATTGGGGAGTCGGGATACTCGCTATTTTGGCTATCCTCGCGATTGGGCGGTATTTAATCAATCCTGTGTTGCGCTTTGTATCCCGCTATGGAAGCACAGAAGTCATGACGGCATCAGCATTGTTCATCGTGTTGCTGACGGCTGTGACTATGGAGCACGTTGGTTTTTCGATGGGAATGGGGGCTTTTATCGCGGGAATACTGCTGGCAGATAGCTCGTTTAAACACCAACTAGAGACCGAAATAGAGCCATTTAAAGGGCTGTTGTTAGGGCTATTTTTTATTGCGATCGGGATGAACCTTGATTTGGCACTCTTGGTCAATCAACCGTTACTTGTTATTTCTGGAGCGTTATTACTTGTCCTCTTAAAGACAGTGGTGATTGGCACGATTATTCGCATGTCAAAGCAAAGCTGGACGGATGCGAATAGAGTGGCACTGATGTTGTCTCAGGGCGGCGAGTTTGCGTTTGTTGTAATGACGATGGCAGCAAGTAGCTCATTACTCGATGAGGCAACGGCGGGACTCATCAATCTGATTGTTGGTATCTCGATGGCGATGACGTCTCCACTGGTCATTCTTTACAGTATGAAGTTCAACTCTAAACAGTGCCCAGCGGTTTATGACAGTAATATCGACGTATCCGAGCCGTCCGTTTTGATAGCCGGCTTTGGGCGGTTTGGACAAATCTCGGCGCGCCTGCTTGCCGCAAATAATACGACGTTTTCTGCGATTGATATTGACGCGTCACATATAGAGTTTGTCAGAAAGTTTGGCAATAAGGTGTTTTTCGGTGATGCGACGCGCTTAGATTTACTCAAGAAAGCGGGTGTTGAAGACTGCCGAGTGGTACTTGCAGCCATGGATGACCAAGACGCTGTGACCAAACTTGTGAAGCTTCTGAAAGCGAATTTCCCTCACATTATTATCATTGCCCGAGCAAAAGATCGAATACATGCTCGAGAGTTAGGACACCTTGGGGTTGATTTCTTTATTAGAGAAACGTTCGATTCCGCGTTAGTTGCAGCAAAAGAGGTATTGCGTGGCGTGGGTTACAGTGATGGTCAAGTTGACTATATGGCTGATGCTTTTTATGACAACGATAACAATTTCCTCAAACAGAGCATTGAAGATGACATGTCATTTGAAACGATAGTGGAAACCAGTCAACAACGTAGAGAAGAATTAAAACGACTTTTTACCGAAGAGGTACAAAAGTAATTCTCTAGCATACTCTTTATACGGGCAACGCGATTAGGTGTTGGCCCGTCGTAAGGCGTGTGCGTCTTATACGGCACAGAGGCACAATGACAAGATAATCGAGGTGGTGATGCTGTTGACATAAACGCAATTCGATACCATCGCAGTCGCATGTCTTTTCGCATTGTTCAATCAGCTGTGTGTCTATTGACGACGTCGTGTCTATAGCGGATGAGTGGTAGTAATGCTGCTACTGATAAGGAATAAGGCGGGGAAGCGTACCGCAGGGGACGTCAAGACACTCCCTTATCTATTGTGGATATGATTGGGGAAGCCTGTCAGCACACGTAACACGTGCGCCGACAGAACACACCTAAGTTTAACTCATCTTGGCGAGTGTAGAGAGGGGCGCTACTTTCAAGACAAAGCGCAACCAAGCCCAAGGCCAGCCGGGAACAAAGGCCGACGCTTTTTCTTTCTCAATGGCGTCAACGATGGCTTTACAGCCTGTTTCAGTGTCCACCATAAAGGGCACTTTCTCGACTTTTTCGTTGATCTCACTACGAATAAAACCGGGGTGCACGGTAGTGACTTTGATCGGTGTTTTCATCAGGTCGATACGGATCCCCTCGGTTAAGGTCGTTAACGCTGCTTTAGTGGCGGCGTATACTGTTAATGCTCGTCTAAACCCTCGCGTTGCACTGACTGATGAAATGGTGACCAAATGTCCCGCGTTTTGCTTTCTGAATATAGCAACCCCAGCCTCGCATTGTGCCAGCGCTGAGACGAAGTTGGTCACAGCGGTCTCTTTGTTTGCTTCGAAATAGCCTGTACCAACCGAAGCGCCTTTTCCCATGCCAGCATTAACGATGAGGCGATCGATGGTACCGAATTCCTCTGCAAATTCGTCAAATACACTGAAGACCTGGGGGTGGTCATTAACGTCAAGGGCTTTTATGCTTACTTTAATGTCAGCATTGATAGCTTGACAGTCTTTTTGCAATGACTCTAGGCGTTCTAAGCGGCGTGCACAAAGGGCTAAGTTGTAGCCTTTTTGAGCAAACTGGCGTGCCATTTCGTAGCCTAAACCAGAACTTGCGCCTGTGATTAATATTGTTTTTCTCATGGTTAGCGATACTTCTTCAATTCTAGTCTTGATACCATAGCACGATGCACTTCATCTGGGCCATCGGCGAGACGCAAGGCCCTCGCACCAGCGGCAAATCGAGCTAGTGGGAAGTCGTTGCACATTCCGCCACCACCGTGCAGCTGAATGGCCATATCGACAACCGATTGGAGCATGTTAGGGACGACAACCTTGATGGCAGAAATATCGACCATGGCATTTTTAACGCCGAGGTTATCTATTTTCCACGCAGCCTGAAGCGTCAGTAGGCGAGCTTGCTCGATTGCCATTCGCGCGTCGGCTAGTCGCTCCTTATTACCCCCTAGTTCAATTATTGGTTTGCCAAAGGCATGACGTTCAAGTCCACGTTTTATGGCGAGTTCTAGGGCTTTTTCGGCCATGCCGATTGCGCGCATACAGTGGTGAATTCGGCCTGGACCGAGGCGGCCTTGTGCGATTGCAAACCCTTGGCCCGGACCGACCAACAGGTTTTCTAGCGGTACTTCGACATTGTCAAAATGCATCTCACCATGGCCATAGGGCGCATCGTAATCACCAAATGCCGTCAACATCCGCTCAATTGTGATACCCGGTGTGTCAAGGGGCACAATCACCATACTATGCTGGGCGTGTTTTGGGTTTTCCGGGTTAGACAGGCCCATAAAAACGGTGATTTTTGCGTTAGGATGCCCTAGGCCCGTTGACCACCATTTTTTGCCATTGATGACAATTTTATCTGCTTGGATGTCAATGCTTGCTTCCATATTCGTCGCATCACTTGATGCAACTTGCGGCTCTGTCATACCAAAAACAGAGCGAATTTCACCTGCTAATAACGGCTTCAACCATGTTTCTTGTTGGTAGTCGTTACCGAAGTGATACAAGACTTCCATATTGCCCGTATCAGGTGCATTACAATTAAATACTTCAGGTGCAAATGCACATCGCCCTGTTTGTTCCGCTAACGGCGCATAATCAAGGCAGCTTAGGCCCTTGCCCAATTCATCATCAGGTAAAAACAAATTCCACAAACCGGCCTCTCGCGCCAAAGGTTTAAGCGCTTCGACTTTGGGGTGTAACGTCCACTTTCGCCAGTCTCCGTGGTTGTTCTCTTCGTGCATGTAGGCGTAGACCTCATCCTCAATCGGATAAACGTGCTCTTCCATAAACGCTTTGAGCTTTTCCAGTAGGGCTTGGGTTGACGCTGAATGTGAAAAATCCATGGCTGTTCTCGTTGTCTAGATTCGATAGAAAGAGTGTAGTACGCTTAGTTAAATGAATGAAATGAAATAAATTCAATATAGGTTGTGAATTAGATTCAATATGAAAGCAGCTCAATCATTCCATCAATTAGATTTAAACTTACTGCGCGTATTTAATGTGTTGTTTGAAGAGGGAAGCTTGACGAATGCGGCGACTCGGCTTTATCTCACGCCAAGTGCAATCAGTCATGCGTTAAAAAGATTGAGAGAGCATCTCAACGACCCCTTGTTTGTTAGACAAGGACAGCGAATGGTGCCAACGCCTGCTTGTGTGCGTTTGGCGCCCCAAGTCAAACAGTCCTTGGATTCACTTCATAGGGCATTAGAGGCATGGCAAACCTTTGATGCCTCTACCAGCGACGTTCAGTTTACTATCGCCATGCGTGAGTCATTAGAGTTATCCGTATTACCTGAACTTTGTGGCCACCTAGCACAGGTTGCCCCAAACGTCAGCGTGTCGAGCGTGTCGCTAGATCGAGAACAGATGTCGTCACAGTTAGCTCGAGGTGATATCGATTTTGCACTTGATGTGGTCAGGCCCGTTAGCGATGACACCGCCCATTGTCACTTCATGACGGATGATTTTGGTGTTGTCGGTTGGGAAGCGATTCATGGCAAGACATTACTTGATGAGCAGCACTACTTTAACGCTAGACACATTGCGGTATCGAGTCGACCAAGGGGCGCTACAGTTGAGGATATTGCGTTGGCATCAACAGGGCAGCAACGCCGTATCGCGCTGAGATGCCAATCCTATCAGGCTGCAATCAATGTGATAGCGTCACAACGCTCAATTGTAACCATGCCCAAGACGATGGCGCGGCGACTGGTCGTAGGCAGCTCACTTGATATATCCGACCTACCACTGCGCTTACCTTCCGTAATTAATCACTTGTATTGGAATCGCGCTTTTATCGCCGATCCAGCGCTAACATGGTTCAAACAACAAATACTAGCCTTGGTAGATTAGCTAACGGCGCGTTAGTCTTTCCAAACAAGCGCTTTGAAATGCTTGCGGCACATTGATTCGTATCGGTCATTACCGCCTATTTGAACTTGGTCGCCGGCATTTACAGCGTTGCCGTTTTCATCCATTCTTACAACAAATGTAGCTTTTCGGCCGCAATGGCAGACTGTCTTGAGCTCAGATAATTTGTCAGCCCATGCTAAAAGATAGTGGCTGCCTTCGAAGGTTTCGCCCAAAAAGTCAGTTCGCAAACCGTATGCGAGTACAGGAATACGTAGTTCGTCGACAACTTCAACGAGTTGTTTTACCTGAGCTTTTTTCAGAAATTGGGCTTCATCGATAAAAATGCAATCAACGTTTTGTGTTTGCTTTAACTCGAGTACTCGGTCATACAGGTTATCATCGCCAGAGAACAAGTGAGCATCTGCTTGTAGGCCAATTCTCGACGTAACTTTTCCTTTTCCATAGCGGTCATCTAGCGCGGCGGTAAATATCTCAGCATGCATGCCGCGCTCTCGATAATTGTAAGCTGATTGCAAAAGGGAGGTGGACTTGCCCGCGTTCATTGCCGAGTAGTAAAAGTATAGCTGTGCCATGGGTCCTTGATTACCTGTAATACATTATTGTTATTGTGCCGACGAATTGTAATGCAGTTTAGTGCTATTGCCTATCACTGGGCGTTCGCGGTGGGCGTTTTTTTGTGTTCAAGATACCAGTGCATCAGTTCGGAAATGGGCAGCGGTTTAGCGTAAAAATACCCCTGCAACGCATCGACACCCATTGCCCGCAATCGATCACAGTGAGCCTTGGTTTCAATGCCCTCTGCGATGGTGCGGCAACCGAATTCTTTCGCAATAAAAATTGTTGCACGAATAATCGTGTCACTGCCTTCTTCGAGTTGCTGTACAAAGGAACGATCTATTTTTATGGTATCGAAACTCAAGGAGTTGAGTTGACTCAAAGAAGAGTAACCTGTACCGAAATCATCGATAGAGATGTGTACGTCTCGCGCTTTAATACCATTGACTTGATGTATAACGGTGGCTTGATTATCAGCAAATACAGACTCGGTAATTTCCAAGTGAAGTCGAGAGGGCGATAAACCAGAGCTATCAAGCACCCGGTCAAGTGTTCGCGTAAACGTATCATCCATCAGTTGAATCACGGAGACATTGACAGAGACGGAGACGGTTTCTTCAAATTGCCATTGAGACGCATCAATACAAGCGCGATGTAACACCCAGCTACCGATATCGTGAATCAATCCTGATTTTTCGGCCAAGGGTATAAATGTGGCTGGTGGTATAAACTGACCTTCAAACCGCCATCTCAATAAAGCTTCTACAGCAACCAAACGATGGCCGTCTGAACTTAATATCGGTTGGTACATCAAAGACAGTTCGTTTCTGGCAATGGCTTTGTGAAGCCCCTCCATCAGCGTTTGTTCGTGCTTTACTCGCTGTGAAATTGTCTCACTGAATAACCCAATAGCGCCGCGTTGATTGCGTTTTTGTTCGTACATCGCTAAGTCTGCACGTTCGACGAGCGCTTGAGCCGTTTTGCCATGTTCAGGGCATATTGCAATACCAATAGTGGCATCGAGTGAAATTTGCTTGTCATCAATTTCTAGGGGGACGGTTACACCGTTTCGACAGGCATTGGCGACGGCGGTTGCGGTTTCGTTGTTGGCATAAGGCAGTGCGATGACGAATTCATCGCCGCCCCAGCGCGCTATGTGGTCGGGTTCACAGTATCGGGATAAGCGTTTAGCGACTTGTATCAGTACCTGATCTCCGACTTGGTGACCTAATGTGTCGTTTACACGTTTGAAGCCGTCCAGATCAATAAATAACACACTGAAACGACTTGATGGTTTACTTGGATCATCGAGTAAACTGGTGAAGTAGCGTAAAAAGCCTCCGCGATTCATCAGGCCCGTTAGCGGATCGCGATTGGATAGCCGATGTATCTGGTCTGTTTGTCGTGTTACTTCTTCGTGAAGATTGGCTTTGGCTGCTTCTAAGGCATTCTCAGCGCTATTCAGTGCCAGTACGAGTGTTTTATTTTGATGCTGCTCTTCTTCGACTGTCTCAGCTAGCACATCAGATTTAGCTTGGAGCCCAACGAGCCTTTTGAAGCTTCCGTAGGAACGATTAACGAGTATGATGGCGATACACCAATAGGCAACACCAACATATCCAATAATGCGAAAGTCATCCCCGCTATCAAATGCAATCAGCAATGATATGGGCAATACCATCAGTGTGGTATACAGCATGGCTAAGTATTGGTTGGCGGCAAGGGAGTTTGAAGCACCAACGGCGATAGTCGACATTAATATCAGTGTTGTCGCCAGTTCGGTCGTCGACATATTCGCGAAAAACAGCAGGGTGTAAGCGACCCAAACTAACGCGGTGCCTGTGGTAGCGATAATAAATCGAAAGAGGGGAGGGTCGGGATCAAACGCTTTGCCTTGAAGCCGTGCTTGCCAGTAAAACGTGTCAAACAAGCGAAACAACATGATACCCATCATGATACCCCACAACAGGATTTTGTTGCCCTCTCCGCGTTCATGGCCAAAGCCAAATACCAGTGCACTGAAGCACAGAATCGTCATCGCTAGGCTGACATAAATATTCTCGTAAAGATGGTCAACACAAGCGCGTTTTTCGCAGATGTCAGAGGCTTCCATTTAAAAGCGGGATCTCACTGGTTAAACTTCGAACCGATGATTGAAAAATACCGCAATGTGAGAGGTTATACAACTAAAGTTAGGGTGTAGACAGGAACGGGTTGCAAACTAATAGGCATAAAAAAAGGCGGTCTTGGACCGCCTTTTCAAAGGGGATAACACTTAAGCTGCTGATTTTTCAGCTTCAGCCTTCTCGGCAACAAGAGGTTTGCCTTCAGCGTCACATAATTCAAGGTCGAATGTGTATTCGTCAACGCGAACCGCAAGCTTACGTTTTTCATTGTAATCGTGCAGTGCTGCGGCTTCTTCAGCCGTGATTACACCGCGTTCTGCTAGCTTGTTAAGTGCGTTTTCAAGTGACACAAACGGGATGACCGGCTCTTTGCGCAATGCTTTTTGTACCTTACCGAGTAAGTGTGCAACGGCATGCTTAGCCTTAAATGCTTGTTCATTGATGTCATGACCGTCACCTGCAATCGGCTTGATAAGATGCGTCAACTGCGCTTTAGCACTGTTATCTTGCATAGACGCCATTGCCAAGTCGCGGACTAAGTCATCACTGATTTCACTCGCACCGTTACCGTAGGTATTGGTGAGTAGGCGCATCAAGCCACGCGTTGGTGTGTTCGGGAAGTTATTGATGAAAGCAACAATCGCTTTCTCAGCTTGTCCTAGCGAATACTCCATTGCGTACTGGAAGTAAGGAAGTGCTTGTTGACGGTCCTCAATACGCGTCTCGTAGAAGCGGATTGCTGCCATCGCACCGTATAGGAAACTCATTACATCACCTAGACGCGCAGATAATAGCTCTGCCTTTTTCAAATCACCGCCTAGTACCGCAAGAGACAAGTCAGCCAATGGTGCAAGCTTCGCCGAAAGTGCATTAACGCGTTTTTCGTACTTGCGTACTTCTGGCAATGTCGTTTTCGAACCGCGCAGGAATGGCAAGTAACTTTGGCCCAAGCTACGGAACGCATTTTTCACACTAAAACCGATAGTTTTGCGAAGCACCTTGTTGAATGCCTTGTCTGCGCTCTTTTCGTTACTGTGGATCAAGTCGACCATTTCTTTCAGATACGGGTGACAACGCATTGCACCTTGACCGAAGATCATTAGGTTACGCGTCAGTATGTTGGCACCTTCTACCGTAATACCGATAGGTTGAGAGGCATACATGTTGGCAGAAGTGTTTTGTGGGCCTTGTTGAATGGCTTTACCAGCAAGCACGTCCATTGACGAGTTACACGTATCACGACCGATTTCTGTCATGTGATATTTAGCAATGGCGGTTACAACTGATGGCTTAAGGCCTTGGCCCAGACCTTCTGTTGTTAGTACACGCATTGCTTCAACGAGGAAGGTTTTACCTGCGATGTCAGCAAGTGGTGCTTGAATACCCTCGAAACGTCCGATTGGCAAGCCAAACTGTTCACGAACAAATGAATATTCTGCTGTTGCTTTTAGCGCGCTTTGCGCTGAAGCGGTACCCATAGCCGGTAGTGAAATACCACGACCCGCACCAAGACAGCTTACTAGCATCTGCCAACCACGACCGATGTTTTGCTGACCACCAATGATGAAATCCATTGGGATGAATACATCTTTACCGCGTGTTGTACCGTTGTAGAAACGCACGCCCATTGGGTCATGACGATTGCCTAGCTCAACACCTGGGTGAGATTTTGGCAGCAATGCACAGGTAATACCGAGTTCAAGCTCGCCGCCAAGTAGACCTTCTGGGTCGAATACTTTGAACGCAAGACCAAGAACCGTGGCGATTGGTGCGAGCGTAATGTAGCGCTTGTCCCAAGACACAGATAGACCGATAACTTCTTTGCCTTCCCATTCGCCTTTAGTAACGATAGCTGCATCTGGGATGCTGCCTGCGTCTGAACCCGCTTCAGGGCTAGTAAGAGCGAAACAAGGAATGTCTTTTCCAACTGAAAGGCGAGGTAACCAATACTCTTGCTGAGCTTTCGTTCCATAGTGCATTAGCAGCTCACCTGGACCTAACGAGTTAGGTACCATTACCGTTACTGCGATCGCACCACTTTTAGCGGCGATAGTAGAAACGATAGTTGAGTTAGCATAAGGGCTAAACTCTAGACCGCCGAACTTCTTAGGAATAATCATTGAGAAGAAACGGTTTGTGCCCAAGAAATCAAGGATTTCTTGCGGGATGTGCTTACCGTTACCCAATTCAAAGTCATCTACCATTTCTAGTAGTTGTTGAACTGGGCCGTCCATGAAGGCTTGTTCGTCGGCACTTAGTTTTGCTTTTGGAAGCGCACGTAGCGCATCCATGTCAGGTTTACCCTGATAGATGGATGATTCAATCCAAACGTCTCCAGCATCCAAGGCTTCTTGCTCGGTTACTGAAATAGGAGGTAGTACTTTCTTTAGGCTTGTTCTGATACTCATGTTACTCATCCGCTCATCTGACCAGTTGTGTAAGTTAATACTACATCAAATTTCAAAAAGATCAAATTAACTGTTAAGTTACTGTTAATAAGATAAATTTATTTTGTGTTTTGTCTCAGTAGTACGCTGGCGGGTAGATTTGAACACTTTGCGCTGGTTGATTTATGCACAGTTTTTTATTCGGCTGTCGTGTTCTCCACTAAATCACGTATATTTATTAACAATTGCGCGTTTGAAATGATAAGGAATCGTTATGCACGCTTTACCCAGGTGGATTCACACTCCCATTGATAGACCTACACTAACACTGTGCTTGTTTTTGTTTTTCTGTGTGGTCACCAGTATAGGTACTGCTAACCTTTATTTTAGAGGAGACTACAAAGTCTTTTTCA
Source organism: uncultured Alteromonas sp. (assembly GCA_963922845.1). GTDB lineage: Bacteria > Pseudomonadota > Gammaproteobacteria > Enterobacterales > Alteromonadaceae > Alteromonas. Next base: position 13,821 of record CAWUJV010000056.1, on the reverse strand, counting down.
AGGACGATAACCCTCAGCGCGTTGCGTATCAGGAGATGCAAGATACGTTCAATAAAAGCGACAACGTTTCATTTGTCGTTGTGCCAATAGGTAGCAATATATACGAACAGAAGACGTTGAATCTCATAGAGTTTCTCACTGAACAGGCGTGGCAGTTGCCATTCTCAGTGAGAGTCGAATCGCTCTCCAATTATCAACATACCTATGCCGATGATGATGAATTAATTGTTGAATCCTTGTATGACGAATCTGACATTACTGATGAGGTTAGTGCCTATGTGCGTAGTGTAGCATCTTCGACGCCCGAGATTACGGGTCGGTTAGCCACCGCCAATGGGTTGGCCACGGTAGTCGATGTGACCTTACAACTACCTGATGGAGACCAAACGCAAGATGTTGCTGAAGTAATGGCTTTCGCTCGACAGTTAAAACAAAAAGCGCTTGAGCTCTACCCCGAGCATACCATTTCACTTACTGGTGTCGCCGCAATGAACGAAGCATTTGCGACGGCTGCGAAAAAAGATAGCTCAACGCTATTACCGATGATGTTTGTTGTTATTGCTGTTGTGATTGGACTATTAACAGCAAGTATATATGCGGCCTTGGCGACGTTATTTGTCGTGTTCACCTGTATTCTTATCACGATGGGCACCGCGGGCTGGCTTGGTATGTATTTGAGTACCGCAACCGTTAACGTTCCGATTGTCGTCACCACGTTAGCCGTCGCAGATTGTATTCATATTATCGTCGCTTATGCGCAAAATTTACAGAGAATATCTGATCGCCGCCAAGCTCTGGAAGAGAGTTTGAGCGCTAACATACGGCCAATTTTAATCACTAGCATCACTACGGCTATTGGTTTTTTGATGCTCAACTTCTCTGAAGTGCCAATTTTATCTCATCTTGGTAATCTGACGGCACTTGGCGTTATGCTCGCATGTTTTGTATCTTTGTGTGTCTTGCCAATTTTGTTACTAAAGATTCCCCCGACTAAACTTAAGGCTACCCATTCCGGCAAATACGTTGGGCTTGGTCTCATGGTCACAGCACATTACAGAAAAATTTTGCCGCTTTCGGTTATCGTTTTGGCCGCAAGTTGTGTACTCGCCTTTAACAATCAACTCAACGATATTGCGGTAAAGTACTTTGACGAATCGAGCGAATTTAGGCAAGGCATTAACGTCCAAGAGGAGCACTTTGGTGGTATGTCGAATATCGATTTCGCTATATATACCGAACAAGATAATGGCGTAAACGCACCTAAGGTTTTACAAGCTGTTGATGTATTTGCTCAGTGGCTTCGCGAACAGCCTGAAGTTAATCACGTGTTGAGCTTTTCCGATACGATGAAGCGTTTGAGTAAAAATATGCAGTACGATGATGAAGCGTATTATCGAATCCCTGAATCGCAAGCATTGGCGTCGCAATACCTGCTTCTCTATGAAATGTCGCTGCCTTATGGACTGGACGTTAACAACCAGGTTGATATCGACAAATCTGCCATGCGGATTGTTGCTGTTTTGGATAACCTCGGCAGTAAAGAACTGACTGAGTTTGAAGCGCGTGCTAAAGAGCACTTTTCTGAGATCGCTGCGAATACAAGAATGGAGGTGGCTAGCCCAGCGCTGATGTTCGCGCATATTGGCAAAGCGAATATGGAGAGTATGGTTTGGGGCACTTTGCTTGCGCTCATCTTAATCTCCATACTCATTGTGTTTGCACTGCGTTCTTTCCGCCTAGGAATGGTAAGTCTACTAACTAATTTAATCCCTGCAGGTTTAGGTTTCGGTCTATGGGCCTTGGTCTCGGGAGAGATTAATATGGCTTTATCTGTTGTGCTTAGCATGACTCTGGGTATCATTGTTGATGATTCAGTGCACTTTTTATCTAAATATCAAAGAGCTAAAACAAAGGGGCTTGCAGTCAAAGATGCGGTTGTTTCTACTTTCCGTGGGGTAGGTCAGCCGTTAACAACGACAACAATTGTGTTGGCGTGTGGCTTTGGTGTGCTCACTTTATCCGATTTCGCGCTAAACTCTGACATGGGATTATTGACCGTAATCATAATTGTTGGTGCTTTAGTCGTCGATTTTTTATTTCTCCCTGCATTTTTGATGTGGTTAGACAGGGATGGACAATTAGCAGATGGAGATAATAACCATGTTGAAACAACTTAAGATAGCGTCTTGCGCAACGCTAGCTAGCCTAATTCTTGCTAGCAGTGTTGGCTTGGCCAATGAGGCAGAGGGTCTACGAATTGCACAAGAACGCAAAGCGAGAGACATTGGTTGGAATAGTACAGAAGCTAAAGTCACGATGATTTTGCGCAATGCTCGTGGGAAGGAAGTCAGTCGAGACTTAAAAATCACGTCGCTGGAAATGGTCGACGACGGCGACAAAGTTCTCACTGTTTTCAATTCACCTGGGGATATTAAAGGTACGGCCTTTCTGAGTTTTTCGCATCCGGTAACGCCTGATGAACAGTGGATCTATTTGCCCGCCTTAAAGCGCGTAAAACGCATTGCGACGAAGAATAAGTCAGGACCATTCGTGGGCAGCGAGTTTGCCTTTGAGGATATGACATCGTTTGAGGTAGAAAAGTTTACCTACAAGTATCTCCATGATGATGTCCATCAAGGAATGGACGTTTACGTTGTCGAGCAAATTCCCGTGTATGAGTTTTCAGGTTATACGCGCCAAGAGGTTTACATTGATAAAGCGCATTACAGGGTACATCGCGTCGATTTTTTTGACCGAAAAAACGAACTGCTTAAAACCCTTACAGCGGAAGAACATAAGCTTTATCTCGACAAGTATTGGCGTCCTATGACGAGCTATATGGAGAATCATCAGACGGGTAAATCGACGGAATTGGTGACGGAGGAACTCGAGTTTGATGTGGGTGCACAAGAGTCTGATTTTAATAAAAATAGTTTAAAGAGGGCTAGATAATTGTTTGTTCGTTTGAGTTTGATAACTGCAGTGGGCTTGAGTTGTGCAACTGCGCAAGCCGTAGAATATGAGATTGATGGTTCCGCAGGTATCGAGCAACGTTATTTTCTACAAGATCCTGCTTATCCGGGACAAATCAGAAGCCAAGGTTCAGTTTTTATCCAGCCGCAAGTCTACATGGAATGGAACGACGGCGATGATAGTCTAACGTTTCAACCTTTTTATCGCTGGGACCAAGAGGACGATGAGAGGTCTCATGGCGATATAAGAGAGCTGATGTGGTTACATGTCAGTGACAACTGGGAATTTAAAACCGGTGTTGGCAAAGTGTTCTGGGGACAAACGGAATCGTTGCACTTAGTTGATATTATCAATCAAACTGACAGCGTTGAAGCGATAGATGGCGAAGATAAGCTTGGCCAGCCAATGGTCAGTGCTAGTTATGTGTCGGATTGGGGAACGTTCAGTGGTTTTGTCCTCCCGTATTTTCGAGAGCGTACGTTTGCTGATGATAACGGCCGTCTACGGCCTCCCTTTGCAATCGATGTCGACAACCCAATTTTCGAATCTTCAGATGAAGAAAATCACGTTGATTATGCGCTAAGATGGCAACATAGCATTGATGATTGGGAAGTGGGATTGTCCTATTTCAGTGGCACGACACGTGAACCTGAACTGATTCCGGTGCTCGATGAAACAGGTACACAGCTTACGGGCCTTCGCCCGCTATACGCTCAAATAAAACAAACTGGACTCGATGTACTCAAAGTCGACGGTGCTTGGCTGTGGAAATTAGAAGCCATATATAGAGAGGGACAGAGTCAGGACTTTTGGGCTGCGGTAGCCGGCGCAGAATATACACTGGTAGGTGTATTGGGCAGTGACTACGATTTAGGCTTTTTGATTGAGTACCAATTTGACGAAAGAAACAATAACTTCTTTGCGACAGGGCAAAATGATGTCATGTTTGGTACACGTGTTGTATTAAACGATATCGATGGCACAGAATGGCTGCTCGGTTTCGTTAAGGATTACGACGATGAGCAAACCTATAGCGGATTTATAGAGGCGTCGAGTAGAATGAGCGACAGCTGGAGGTGGTCAGTAAACGCTTACTTCTTCTCTTCCAATGACCCAGATGAACCCCTGTTTTTTATTCGTCGGGACGATCATGTGAGCTTCTCACTTGAATACTTTTTTTAGGATAGCAGTATGAATTTAAGGCAGTTTTGTTGTGCGGCGAGCCTGGCCGTAGTGTGTACATCGAGTTATGCAACGGAAAAAATGTACGGTGTGGTTACCGCAGGTTATGCCGATGCGGATTACAGTGAAATTGGCGTTGAAAATGTCAGCTATAAATTTGCACTGGGTCATGAGTTAAGCCGCCAATGGTATATTGAAGCAGGCTATCAGCAGTTGTTTGATGACCTCGACGACGTCGAGGGAGGAAAAGCCGATGCCTTGTTTCTATCCGTTTTAGGTAAAGCAGGGAACAAAACCGGTGAACTGTTTTATCGGTTGGGCGTATTAAATGTTGATGTTCAGGGCAGTGAATTTGCTATTGATGGTCAGTGTGCATTAGGCGAAATTGGCGGCGCAGACGCAAATGGCAATGCGATTTGCCGCTACGACGAAGGTGGTGTGGCCGGTGTGGTTGGTTTCGGCTTTGATTTCTTTGTTGGACTGAACAGTATGGTTCGATTGGAAGCTGAGCATATTCGAGGCCAAGATGGGTTGAGTATCAACGCCGCGTATCTCGGGTTTCGCTACAATTTCAATTAAACCTATGGGCCTTTCTTCGAAGCAAAAGCAATTTGAGAGGCCTGGGCGTGTTGTGTACTGATGGCGTCATCATTGGTGCACGTGGTTTGGATGTCAGTGATGAAGAACGAATTAGACAGTAAGTTTTTATTAAGCGTATTTGACAAGGTGAGAACTCATGGTGAGGTATCTGACGAGCAGTATCGCTTAGAGGGTATCTTAGCGTATACGGATTTCGACGGTTATACCGTATACATTGAAGATGCTCAGGTGAAACTGAGTTTTGGGTTCCACAACCAATATCACTACGAATACGATGCGCCGTCACACTTAGAGGCGTTTGAAAAAAAGCTTCACTACATCGCTAAGCACTATTGAAACACAACATACCAAATACCTCTGTTATTGTGATGTTGATATTTCATTCCACTGGTAGATGGTGTTTTCTTTGTAAATCAAGAGTAAACTACGCGTAGTTAGTCTTGATGGAACCCAACGTTGTCAAATCGAATTACCCCGCCCACCTTTTCAACCGAGTTTTTGCACCCTAAGTACTGGCCAGTATGGTTTGGTGCGGCCATTCTCTATCTGATTACATGGTTACCCTTACCACTAATTAGAGCCTTAGGAGCGGGGGTAGGTCACCTCATCGTCAAAATTGTGCCAAAGCGGGCGAAGGTGGCAAAACGCAATATAGAGCTTACCTTTCCCCATTTGTCAGACGCTGAGCAACAAGCCATCGTGACAGAGAACGCAAGAAGAACAGGCATGGCGCTTTTTGAAACGGCAATAGGTTGGTGGTGGCCGTCGTGGCGTATCAAGCGCATGTTTGAAATTGAAGGGTTCGAGCATGTCGAAGCTGGATTAGCCAAAGGGAAAGGCGTTTTCGGCATGGCGCTACACAATATGAATCTTGAAGTGGCCTGTCGTGGCTTGGGCTATACCCACCCATCTATCGCGTTTTATCGCAAGCACAACAACAAGTTGGTGGACTATTTTCAATATCACGGGCGGGCTCGTTCAAATCGCTACATGATTCACAAGCGCGCGGCAAAAGCGTTATTGTCTGCTATTGACGATAACGAATTGTGTCTGTATCTACCCGATCAAGACTACGGACGCGCACAAAGTATCTTTGTTCCGTTTGGTGGTGTTGATACCACGGCAACAACGACGGCAACGATGATGTTTATCCGCAGAACCAATGCGGTTCCGATTTTGTTAACGTCGCAGTACACTAAAAAGGGCTATAAAATAAAGTTCTTTCCGCCGCTCGATGCCTTGAGGGACTTGGATGATGAAGCGGCGTTGACGCTGTTGAACCAGCACATCTTAGCGGCCGTCGAGGAGCAACCTGAGAGTTATCTTTGGATGCACAAACGCTTCAAAACTCGGCCAAATGAGACAGATTCGTCATTATATGACTGAACCTTGTACTGCTCACATTTTCTGCGTAACCTAGTGACTGTACTATAATAAAACAGACGTCCTAAGGCGCGCGGTAAGAGACATGGCACAGCAACAGCATTATTCTCCAGCTTTATTTTGGGCAAAGCATATCGGTATGGCATTGGCTTTGGTCATAGTGGCGGGCATTATCATTAGCTTAAATATGGAAAATGAGTCACGCCCAAAACCCGAAGGGGAAGAAGAGAAAAAGTCTGTGTCTAAAGGCTTGTCTGACTTTTATCGCGAATTCAGAATGTCCTCAACCGATCCGATTAAGGATGAACGTGGCGATTTCGTTCTGGAACTCGCCGATCAAGACATGCCGCTTGATGAAGCACTTGAGAAAATGTCATCAGACATCAAACCCATTAGCGGACGCTGGGTGGGCGAACACAAGTTCAGAACCTTTAAGGCGGGCAACACATTAAGAGAAGCGATCACAACCTATGCACAACAAGAAGGGATGCAGGTGATCTGGGACTTAGACCAAGACTTCGTGATTAAGCACCAGTTTCAGATGGATAACACCATTGTAGGCTCATTGAAAAAAATATCGAGTGCGATCGATTCCAATTTCGAAGGTGAAGTACAAACGTATGTGTGCCCAAAACAGCGTTCTCTGGTCGTTACCTCAGAAGTATCTAAGTTTCTGAAAAATAATTGCAAACTGGTTCGCTCTGGTTAATTTAAACTAGGTCAATACTACGTCTTCCTCAGGAAACCAATCCCAGAGGATTGGTATTATGTTGTCCATTAACTCGCAAACACGTTTCGCCAATTATCTTGCACGGATTGTCGGGTCAAACTCAGTGTTTCTGAGTCCATCGCATACTTTTCATCGGCAAGCGTCAATTGATGATACGCCTCGCGAAGCGATAGATATGCTTCTTGCAACGCGTGCTTGGTCTCAGTCGAAATGATATTGGCGCTCGCTAAGGCATCTAGCAATCGAAGGTTGTCAGAATAATTCGTAATTTGTGGGTGTTCTGTTGCATGTTGTAATACCCAATATTGCACCATGAACTCAATATCAGTAATGCCGCCCTCGCTTTGTTTTAAATCTATCCCATTGCCGTCTTTTAGCAGATGCTGGCGCATTTTAACGCGCATATCACTCACATCTTTCAGTAAGGTTTGTTTATCTCGCGCTGTACTGAGAATGGTTTGTTTTATTGCTGAGAACTGCTGGGAGAGATCGGCATCGCCTACCAGCATTCTCGCTCTAACGAGTGCTTGGTGTTCCCACGTCCAAGCTTCATTTTGCTGATAGCTTAAAAATCCATCTACGTGGCAGCTAAGTAGGCCAGAATTTCCCGATGGCCGAAGTCGTAAGTCGACCTCATACATCTCACCCAATAAGGTTTTCGTGCTAATTAGATGCAATATTCTTTGCACGAGTTTGATATAAAACTGTTGGGCGCTGATTGATTTTTTACCTGTTGTATTGGCTTGACGAGGCGCATTGTGCAGACAAACAAGGTCGAGATCTGAACCGTATCCCAATTCCCAACCGCCGACTTTGCCATAACCGATGATTGCAAAACCCATTTGGTTGTCTGAGAGGTGTTCTGGGATACCGTATCGGTTTTCACAATGCATCCAAGCATGATGGACGACATTTTCTAACAGAACTTCGGCTAATATTGTTAACTTATCGCTGACTTTGGCTATGGGTAACGAACCTGAAATGTCAGCTGCGGCAATTCTTAGTTGATGCGTCAGTTTAAATTGGCGCCAGGTATCCATTACGGCTTCAATGTCGTCTGGGTCAATGCGTAGCATAGACTGTTGTAGGTCTCCCCGATATTCCGCCTTTATCTCATCAATCGTTACAATCTGATCATTGAGATAGATGGGGTTGAGCAGTTCATCGAGTAGAAGAGGAAAACGCTGAATTTGGTCAGCTATCCACTGACTTCGACTACACAACTTGAATAACTGACGAAGTACGTTGGGGTTTTCAAACATAAGATCCAGATAGGTCGTACGTCCTCTTACTGCATGAATCACACTGAGTATACGTGGCAACACGGTGTCAGCGAGATGGGCACACTCGGTAAGCAATACATACAACACCTCTGGCATGAGCTTGTTTAACGTATCTTCACCGCGTTGGCCAATTCGATGTTTACTCAAGTTTGATTTGAAGGCATTGATATAGTCAAAGAGTTTTTCAGCGCCGCACGCGACTTCGTTTGAATTGAAAAGTGTTACGAATTCATCGTGGTCTAGGCCCAGTCGCCACGCATCTACGCATTGTTGATAAAGTGAATCGTCATCATTATGTGAGTCGACCGTGTCTTCAATCAGTTGACTAAACTGTTGGTTAATCTGTTGTAAGCATATGCTGCATGCGCTGAAGAAAGTGTCGTAATTGTCAAATCCGCACACGTGCGCTAACACGTTTTGTTGATATTTATCCTCGGGTAAGGTTTGTGTTTGCTCGTCATTCCATTGTTGGAGCGTGTGTTCGACTTTTCTTAAAAACAAGTAATGGTCGTAAAGCGCCGCCGTATCTTGCTGGGGAATGATTGAAAGCTCTGCTAAGGCTAAGAGTGTCGATTTCAGCGATTTTTGTTGTAGCCTGAGTTCTCTACCACCATGAATCAGCTGAAAACTCTGCGCGAAGAATTCGACCTCTCTAATACCACCGGTACCCAGTTTGATATTGTTGGTTAAGCGTCTGCGTCGGGTTTCACTGGCTATCATCGATTTCATATTGCGCAAAGCGTCAATGGTCGTGAAATCTAGGTAACGTCTGAACGTAAAGGGCCGAAGAATGGCATCGAGCTCTTGGTCGTAATGATTATCGGGATTGAGTATTCTAGCTTTGACCATGGCAAAGCGTTCCCAATGACGCCCTTGATCTTGATAATAATCTTCTAATGCGGCAAACGAAGCAACAAGGGGACCACTCTCTCCAAATGGACGCAGTCGCATATCGACGCGGTAGACTTGTCCATCAACCGTAATGGTATTTAATGCCGCAATGAGTTTTTGCGCGAGTTTAGTGAAAAATTGTTGATTCTCAATCGATTTACGACCGCCTTGCGTGTCACCCTTTTCAGGATAAGCAAAGATGAGGTCAATATCCGACGAATAATTGAGTTCTTTGCCCCCGAGTTTCCCCATCCCTAATATGAGCATAGGTAAAGGGCCTTCACTACCCATAGGCTGCCCGTAACGCGCGGTTAACGCGTTATAAAGCCAATCATAAGCTGCATTAATTAGAGCGTCTGCTAGCTCGGAAACCTCGCTAAGTGATGCTTCAATCTGCAACCGGTTGGTCAAATCTCGCCAAGCGATACTGGACATATACAAATGTCTACACTCGCGAAGGACTGACGCGAGCCCTTGCTCATTGGTTACATTGGTTAGCTGGTCAGTTAACCAATCTGCTGGTGACTGAGTCGGTGGTTGAGTGTGCCACTGTTTGTCTATCAGGGTGCGGAGCCTGGTGGGATATTGAGTAAACTGGCTAGTCAGATACGCGCTCTGACCCAATGCCAAGACCACACTGCTTTTGGATGCGATGATACTGCTATCAGTGGTGATACTTTCAGGTAATTGTCGCCAAAGTTCTTCGCCGTGCGCTTCGATGATAGATTTTATTGATTCAGCAGGCATAATAGAGAGAATTCAATCTTTTAGACATATCAGGCGACTAGTCTGGCACAACTACGCAGTGTGCTCCAGCCTTTACTCACGCCTCAGAGGACTTCACGTTTATGGATGCATTGGTAAAACTGAATAGTTTACCGGGTCAATTACACCTGTATTTACTAGTCGAAATTGCGATAGCGATGGCGTTCGTCATTCTCATCAAGTGGTTGAACGGCGTACTGAGTAAAAATAGCGTAACAGAAGAACTAGGGGTAAAGGACAATTTTGCATTTGGCATTAGTGTGGCGAGCAGTATTCTCGCGTTAACGATTGTTATTTCATCTGTTGCTGGTCGACACGTTGGTCATGGACTCGAACAAGCTGCCGTTGGAATGACGGTATTTGGCGTGGTGGGATTAATCTTGGTTAAGTTTGGTCGCTTTGCGCAAGATAAATTGGTCCTCGATAAGATGGATACCCAAGAGCAAGTCCTCAACCGAAACCACAGTGTGGCGATTGCGGATGCCGCTAACTTAGTCGCGAGCTCGATCATCCTCGCCAGTACGGTTGAATGGGTTCAGGGAACCGATGTTAACGCGATTATTGGTGTGGTGTCGGGGTTTCTAGTGGTACAAACGGTATTGATAATAGCGACACGAATCCATGAATGGCGTTACGCTCGTGACAATCAAAATTCGTCTTTCCAAGAGGCGTTGACAAAAGGTCAGTTGGCATTGGCCATTAAACACGCGGGCCACTTGATTGGGACGGCTGTGATTGTCACCAGTGCAAGCCATTTACTCGTGTATAGTCCCAGTGGTTATGTCAGTAATGTAACAGGCTGGTTAGTGGTGAGTGTGGCACTGTCTATTGCGCTCAGTATTTTGGTGAGTATTAGCAAGCGCATCGTACTATTCGGCATGGACTACGATAAAGAAATAGACCAACAAGAAAACGTGGGTGTAGCGTGCGTCGAACTGACTATCAGTTTGGGTCTCGCATTCTTGATCAACGGTATTTTGGGTTTCTAAGGCCAATGTAGCTTTTCTGACCTTGCCTATTCATCGCAGAAAAATGACGTCACTGCCAGCCCTACAAAGGTGTCATTAAATTGGGGGTGACGTCCCGCAATAATGCGCTCCTTGGTTTTACGTGTTTGGCGTTTTAACCAATATTCCGCTTGCATCGCTGTCGCTTTTGAAGCAACGCGGTACACAAACACATAGCGCAACGGGGCTTTTCCTTTCAGGGCTTTAGCGCCGCCAGTGATATCACCCCGGTGTTGTCTGAGCCGTCGATTAGGGTCATTGGTTACGCCGCAATAAAATTGATTCAGGCGATTTTCAATGAGGTAAAGGTACCAATCTGTTTGCGCTGATGGCGTTGATATGTGATTGGCTGTTATACTTGCCGACAATTTAAATACAGTTCCCTAAAGTTATGAATTTACCCGATTTTAGCCAAGCCAATATCCTCATTGTAGGCGACTTAATGCTCGACCGATACTGGAGTGGGGCAACGGGGCGTATATCACCTGAGGCGCCTGTTCCCGTGGTAAACGTTAACGATGCTGAAGATCGACCCGGCGGTGCGGCTAATGTCGCAATCAATGCTGCAACTCTTGGCGCTAATGTCACACTCATCGGTTTGTGTGGCAAGGATGACAATGCCAACATTCTCTCGCAACGATTGTCATCATTTGGCGTTGAATGTCAATTTGTGCCGGTTGATGGGTTCGATACGATTACCAAATTAAGAGTAATGAGCCGCAATCAACAATTATTGCGAATGGATTTCGAAAAGAGCTTTAGTGATGTCGATAAAACGGCGCTGGAAGCCCATTTCGAACAGCACTTGGCGCAAGCTGATCTCGTGGTGTTATCTGACTATAACAAAGGATGTCTTTCTAACCCTCAAGCGCTCATTCAGGCGGCGAATAAGTTGAATAAACCCGTTCTTGTTGATCCCAAAGGGGCTGACTTCTCCAAGTATCAACACGCTCATCTTATTACACCTAATTTGGCTGAATTGTTTGCCGTAAAAGGTCCCGTTCAAGGAGAGCAAGCGCTTCGGGAAGTCACCGAGACGCTGAGACAAGAGTTGTCGCTTGATGCTCTACTGCTAACCCGTTCAGAGCACGGTATGACCTTATTTGAAGGACAAGAGGACGTATTCCATTTACCCGCCAAAGCCAAAGAAGTATATGACGTCACTGGGGCGGGGGATACCGTCGTGTCAACTTTAGCCGTCTCGATGGCAGTAGGTATGTCATTACCTGATGCTTGTGTATTGGCTAACTTGGCAGCAAGTGTTGTGGTGGGCAAGTTAGGTACATCTACGGTGTCTGCGACGGAACTAGCACTGGCGTTAGGTGAACAAACTCCCCATCTCGATGGCGGGGTAATGAGCGAAGAACAGCTAAAAAGCGCTATCGAACAAGCGAAAGGACGAGGCGAAACCGTTGTGATGACCAATGGATGCTTTGATATTTTACACGCGGGGCATGTGTCTTATCTTGATGCGGCGAAAAAACTCGGTCATCGCTTGATTGTAGCGGTTAATACCGACCAATCTGTCACCAAATTAAAAGGTCCAGGTCGCCCTGTTAACGCGGTTGGGCGTCGTATGGCTGTGTTAGCTGGGTTAAGTGCAGTAGATTGGGTGGTTCCGTTTGCTGAAGAGACCCCTCAGCGCCTTATCAGTGAATTGTTGCCGGATGTATTAGTGAAAGGCGGCGACTACAAGGTAGAGGACATCGCTGGCGGAAAGGACGTCATCGAGAACGGTGGCCAGGTGAAAGTGCTGCACTTTGAAGAAGGTGTATCGACAACGGGTATCATCCAACGCATTGTCGAAAAACAAGTAGATTAATAACATAGCTCCTGTAGAGAGATTCAGGTAAGCTAATCAGTAAGATAAAAATGGCGCAGTAAACATGTACGAAAGTTATTACGGACTTGACTCGAAACCTTTTCAACTTACGCCCGATCCCGCGTTTTTCTTCGCGAGTAAATGGCACAAAAGGGCAATGTCGTATCTTCAATACGGCCTGTCACAGGCAGAGGGATTTATTGTTATTACAGGTGACATTGGCACGGGTAAAACGACGATTGCTAACAGTTTACTTGCTGATATCGAAGACGATATTTTTGCTGCGCAAATTGTGACACCCAAACTCAATCCAGACGAGTTGGTGAAGATGGTTGCTGCAAAGTTCGAACTGGATGTGGCGGGCAAAACCAAAGCCGACATTCTCAAAGACTTGGAAGTGTTCTTGTTTGATTTGAGTAAGCAAGGGAAGCGCGCATTACTGCTCGTGGATGAAGCGCAAAACTTGCCGCTAGAGACCATCGAAGAGTTGCGCATGTTGTCGAACTACCAACAAGCAGGTAAGCCTCTTCTTCAAAGCTTTTTGTTGGGTCAAGAAGAGTTGCAACCGATTTTGCGTGCGCCAAATATGGAACAATTCAGGCAGCGTATTGTGGCATCGTGTCACCTTGCTCCGTTGACTGAAGATGAGATGAAATCGTACATCGAATATCGCATGCATCAAGCTGGCTGGAATGGTACGTCATTGTTTTCTGATGAAGCTTTCTCTTCCATCTATACGTTCACTCGTGGCGTACCGCGCAAAATCAATACCTTGATGGACAGGGTGCTTTTATACGGTTTTTTGGAAGAATTGGAATCACTTGATGAAACGTCAGTTAACGCCGTGATTGACGAAGTTAAAGAAGAGATGTTTGTACCCGAAACACCCTCTGTCACCGAATCCGCCGAAGAAACGCAAAGCAGCGAGCACGCACAGGGCGCTGGTGGCGTAAAACCCGCTTATACACCAAGCGGTAATGAAATCAAGGATGCCGAGCACTACAAAGCTATGCTAGGGGAGCTGGTTGACGCGCTTGATGACGCGATAAGTCACAAGATAAAGCTTACACAGTACATTGATAAGATTCTAAAGAAAAAGTATCGCGCATACGTGCGATTGAAAGATGAAAACGATTAGGCGTAGTTAATGGATAACAAAAAAGCAGGCAAAAGCCTGCTTTTTTG
>CAWUJV010000055.1:0-29192 GCA_963922845.1 uncultured Alteromonas sp. | reverse complement strand
TGATCACTATTGACTGCAGCCACGTGCCAAACGTACAGATTGGCGATTCGGTCGAACTTTGGGGGAAACACATCAGTATCGACCGCATTGCGCAGTGTGCCGGCACAATTTCTTATGAATTAATGACTCGAGTCTCGCCACGCGTCCCACGCATTGCAGATGTGTAACACTTAGTTACACTGATTAGTTTACTTTTTGGTTTGGCGCGTTAAACTTGTCTCAATAGGATTCATTGGGGATATTATGCGCGTTGTTTTGCTTCTTGCTTTTCTGACTGTATTGACTGCATGCAGTATTCGTACGGCTTACACACCTTTGGACCAGAGTCCCGATTACTACCCCTACATTCAATCTTCGTTTGACGAGTATGCCGCAGTATCAAAAAACTGGTTAAAGACACATCGCCAGTTTATCTCTGACGACGAAGACAAAGAATTGCAAATGAACGCACCTTATTCACTGGGTAACCCCGATAGTGACAAAGCGGTCTTGCTAGTTCACGGGCTTGCAGATTCACCTTATTCGTTTTCAGACATCGCCCCTAGTTTGGTGCAAATGGGATTTTATGTCCAAGTGCTACTGTTACCCGGACACGGCAGCAAACCACAAGATATGATGTTGCCCGATTACCGTGATTGGCAGGGGATAGTCGATCACTATGGACAAGATTTGGTCGACCATTATGAGACCGTTTGGCTCGGAGGGTTCTCCACGGGGGCAAACTTAGTTACTCACTTTGCGATTGAGAGCGGTGCCGTGGATGGTTTGTTACTGTTCTCACCGGGTTTTAAATCAAAAGCGCCATTTCTTGAGCGGTTCACACCCTTGGTCGCCAGTGTTACTGATTGGGGATGGCGATCTGAAGAAAACAACTTAGCTCGATATCAGTCTTCGGCCGTCAATGGGGCCAACGCTTACGTAAAAAGCGCCATTGCTGTGAGAGACTTAATTAAGTCAAATGGCATAGACATACCCGCGCTAGTGGTAATGAGTGAACAGGACAGTGTCATTGATGCCCAAAGTACCTACGCGTTGGTCAATGACTACTTTCATCATCCGAGAAAAAAGATGTTGTGGTTTGGTGATGATCCTCCTATCGCACCTTGGATAGCATCATTTCCGGCAGCAGTACCTCAAGACAGGATTGTTTCTTCATCCCATATGAGTGTCCTTTTTGCCAAGGACAATGATTACTACGGTATGACGGGAGAGAAACGTTACTGTGAAAATACAGTCTTGAAATCCAAGGTTGCAGAATGCGAACAAGCGGAACGCGTTTGGTATGGCGCATGGGGCGCAACGCATGACGACGATCCAGTAGCAAGACTGACGTGGAACCCGTTTTACTCTCAAATGGAAAGCGCTATTCGCGAGGTTACTCAGTAAGGGTTTTGCTTTTTATGCAGTTTTTATACATATTTATGACGATTGCTTAACAAATTGTTCTAAATGTTTTTAAGTCTATGTTTTTGAATTGCATATTGTTGTTATCCACAGGTTTTGCTCAGTGTTTGCTCGTGTTTATTCACAGAGTAAACAAGACAAAGTCCGACCAGTACGCTAAAGTTCGGTCTGTCCAAGGGGACAAGGAATGAATCAGCTTCACATGGAGTGGTTACTAATATAGGAGTTTTGTGATGCGTACATCTTACTCTCGACCTAGAGTTAACCGTGGAGCAGTCGTCAATCGACCTGCACAGAAGCCGGCGCCTAAGCCTGCTGAGTAACGCGTATCTCCTGCGCTATAGTATTTGATAAGCCCGGCAATGCCGGGCTTTTTCGTTTATTGATACAGATTAGTACTAGTTTTGTGGCTGTAGATTGTCCGGCGCGGCATCTTCGGTCACTTGCCTAACGGGCAGGGTGTAGCGCTCTGGACGGTGATTAAGTGAGATCACCATATTCAAAAAGAATGCTGCCAATACTGAAATCAACACCAAATACCAAGACACGAAAAAAGCAGAGCACAGTAAAACACTGGTATCAACGATAAGCTGAAAGACGCCAGCTTTGATACCAAAGCGTGTTTGCAAATACACCGCCATGATGCCTATTCCGCCTAAACTTGAGGCGTGACGGAACATGATCAGCATACCTACACCAATCAATAAGCCGCCAAATACTGCTGCAAAGATTGGATTAATGTTTGTGATATCGACAAACAGATGTACATACTCAGACAGTACAGACACCGTTGTAACCGATATAAATGTGTTGATTGTGAATCGTTTACCCACTTGAGTCCAAGCCAATGCATAGAAGGGTAGGTTGATTGCGAAGAACAGTGCACCGAAACTAAAGTCACTCATGTAGGTACCAAGCAACGCCAAACCTGCTGCACCACCGACCATGAGGTCGCGGGCCTCAAATAAGTAGATACCGAAGGACACAAATAAGCCAGCGCACAAGAGTGCGAAAAGATCTTCTATCGGGCTATGAGAATTTTTAGGCATGAAAAGGGCCACCAATTGAACACGGCGCGATTATAGACCTGTTTTCGGTGACTGACATCAAAGGGGAGCAAGGTGAAAATAGATGACTTACCCACTGGGTAGCGTCAGCTTTACGTTTTTTTTCGTCTTAGTAAACAATGTGTTGCAAAGGTGTAACCACTGCACCTTTATGACGCATTTACCTTGTTTTAGGGCGCATGACAAACACGTGTTCCAGTGCTGGACATTTTCCTTTCATACCACCTTCCACGTCAGCAGTTTGAATCAAGTCTATGTCAAATGTCGAATGATAATAGTGTTCAACGTCGTTCTGACCAATAGAGAATGGTGGGCCACCCACCACAGCTTGGTCATAATCAAACGACACTAACAGCATCGGGCAGGCCTCGAATTGACAAAGGGAGGTAATAAACTCGACATATCTCGTACGCATGTCGACGGGTAATGCTACCAGTGCTGCTCGGTCGTATATCGCGTCGATGCCTATTAATTGGCGGTGGTCAATGTCGAATATATCACCAACCCAAACCTCGATGTTTGGCCCTTCAAATAGGGTGAATTTACCTTGCTTCGTTATGCTTGGCGTTATGCCCAGTTCACTGAAAAGTTGAACAATCGCTGACTCAACAAGCTCCACTGCTATAACGCGAAAGCCTTGAGCAAGTAGCCAATGTATATCGAGGGTCTTACCGCAAAGCGGGATGAAAACCTTGCTGTTGGGTGCTAATTCAAGCCGAGAGATGTTATCTGTAAGAAGTGGATTAGCGTTGGGTAAGTGAAACCCTATTTGGTTAACTTGCCATCGATGTTGCCAAAACGCAGCTTCCATTCTATTGCCCTCAATCAGTATGTGCGGGCAAGGCTATCATTAGCTCGGCAGTCGGACAATGCACAAAGGCAAGAAACAGAAGTAGTGACAGGGGCTAGCCTATAGAAAGGCCAGTCCAAACAACAAGAAGTAAACTCATGCCAACCAAAGTGATATTGATCAAGGCTCTGACTATCCAAGGCAATCGGGAGTAGGTTAAGCCCATAGCCTCAGTCAGGACTATCACGCAGGCCATAACGCCAAACCACGGGGTAAATACTAGGTACAACGATTGTTTTACGAGGATAATTGCCACGTCATGAAGCACACCACTGACCAAAAAGGTGACGACAAGTGCAAACTGACAGGGCATGTATCGACTTAATGGGCGCTGAATGTAACGGGCTAAGTAATAGCCCCAAATCGGATTCCAGTAAAGCCAAAACTGCGCAAAAGATTTTGCTCCCAATGAACGCCTGAGCATATTCGATAAGGAGTCACGGTGTCCCATGGGGACCCCATTGCGCTTTTTGACATAATGGCGAAGTGTCAGCAACATACCCTCACTCAGTTATGGCTTTAACGCATATACATAGGCGATACATACATCACCATCGTGTTTCAGTACGTTTACTTTTACGCGCTGATATTCTTCTCCTTCAAAACTATCGAGATATTGCCAATGCCGCGCCAAATTTTCCGATACGAACACGTGACCATTGACCCACTCTCCCTCAGATGACGGAATGATCCCTGGGCAGCCTTGTTCTGCACCCCAGCCTTCATTCACGAGATGGCCTTTGACTTTGGCTGGATGCCATTCACCACCAATTTCTTGCATGATGTGTTCATTGGGCTTCCCCGGACCTAGGGTGCCATAGATGAAGAGTGCTTCAGTCATACTTTTCTCGTTAATCGCTTGGTATTACTTGTCTATACACTAATAAATAGAGACAACACGCCTTGCCATATCATCACAGAATGCGTTGTTGATTAGAACCGAATCAGCTAACTAAATTCTTGTAATCGCTATAGTAGTCATTAAGCTTCACGTTTTATTACAAAAAATCGTGTGAGGAGTCACTGTGGAGAAAACATCCAGTGCTAATTTTTGGGGGTTAACTCCCATTCTATTGTTTGTTTGTCTGGTTGTTGCCACTGGCTTTGTAACCGACACGATTACCGCTATGCCAATTTTGGTCGCGTTTTTTATTAGTGCGGGATATGCACTTCTCCTTAACCCTAAAGGTGAAAAACTCACTACTAGCGATAAAATCCAACTGTTTTGCCAAGGCGGCGGCGAGAAAAACATTATCCTATTGGTTTTTATTTTTTTACTAGCAGGCGCCTTTTACGCGTTAACAATAGATATAGGCGCCCGGGATGCCACGGTAAATATGGCCCTGCAATTTGTACCTACCAATCTCATTTTGCCCGGGTTGTTTTTGATTTGTTGTTTTATCTCGTTCGCGATGGGAACGTCGATGGGCACCATTACATCACTGTCGCCAATCGGTGTTGGATTAGCTGAAAGCTTAGGGATTCCAATACCGTTAGCGTTAGGTATCGTGGTGGGGGGCGCAATGTTCGGTGACAACCTGTCTTTTGTCTCGGATACCACTATCGCCGCCACTCGAAGCCAAGGCGTTAAGTTGACTGATAAATTTAAAGCCAATCTGAGCATCGCGATTCCCGCATCTGTTGTCACCTTGGCAATGCTGTTATTTGTCGAGGTAAACAGCGCCGAGTCGATTCAAACCGCCTCTTATGATTTGTCTCGTATTTTACCGTATTTGGTCATTATTATTTCTGCGTTAGCAGGGCTAAACGTGATTGCAGTATTGGCCTTGGGTATTGCCGCCGCCGCTACTGTGGGCATGCTTGAGGGGGTCTTCACCTTTTTAACCATGTTACAAAGTATTCAAAAAGGGATGGGGTGGATGCAGGAACTCGCAATGATAGCCATCACAATTGGTGGTATCGTTGCACTGATGCATCGCTATGGCGGTATGACTTGGTTGATCAATACCTTGACCAAGCGCGTTAAATCCAGACGTGGTGCAGAATTCAGCATTGCAGGATTGGTCAGTTTCCTCGACGTATCCACTGCAAATAATACGATTGCCATAGTGGCAGCAGGTCCAATCGCCAAAGACTTAAATGAGGAATATCACGTCGACCCTAGGCGGACCGCTAGCTTGCTAGATGTGTTTTCTTGTGGATTTCAAGGGTTGGTGCCCTACGGTGCACAGTTGCTAAGCGCTGCAGCAATAGCCGGTATATCTCCCCTCGCTATCTCGCCTTACTGTTGGTACCCGATGTTAATCTTGGCGTTTGGTGTGATAACGATTGTTATCAATAAGCCAAAGTTTGATACGGCCTAATTAAAATCCCGCGCCGGGCTGTTGTAAAAAGGCGATCTCTTCATCGGTAGATGGCCTATTTAAAATGTCGTTGCGATGGGGATACCGACCAAATCGATCAATGATTGCCTTGTGCTGTTGTTCGTAATCCAATCCCTGAGGATTGCCTAACGCAGCAAATAACGTTAACGCGTGTTCGTGAATAATCGCTGATTCACTGTGCATGTAAGGCATATAAAGAAAGTAGCATTCATCAGGCGAAAGTTCGTAGTCTAAGCCCTTGTCCACGGCATGCTGGGCAAGAGTGAGTGCTATTGGATCGTAAGCAAATGCTTGAGGCGTGTCACGAAACATATTTCGCGAAAACTGGTCGAGCAAAATGATTTCGGCCAAACTTCCTTTTGCCGAATGGCGCCAATGAAATAATTCACCTTTTACCGCTTTCGCGTGCAAAACGCCAAATCTTTCAATAATAACGTTGTCCAATGACTCGTCTTTTGCCCACCAGTGTTCTGGGGTCAGTTCTCTAAACCAGAAGTCCAATATGTGTTCAAACATTCATTTACCCTATTGTTAACGAGTCAGTTAATATCGACTCTCAGTGTAGCTTAGTTTGCGGGTAGTTGGATGAAAGCGACCATTTATCTACGCGGATTGTTATGAGACGTAGACAAGTAACCCAGTTCCACTTGAGTTAATGCAAATCGCTCCAGTCTACTTAAGCCCACTTTTGCCGTGCTAATGGCAATGAGAAAACAGCAGGGAGCCAGCATCAGTAGCATGGGATGCAGATGAAGTGCAATAACGCCAGCACAATAGAACACTAACCCGAGAATACCCACGGGGATACGGGGCTTAATATGGTAAGAACGACCGACCAAGCGAGCCATGAGACCGATCAAAATGCAGGGAGTGAGTAGCAAAAATACCAAAATGCCTTCTAGGCTCGACAAAAGCATAAAAAGCGCTGCTGCAGGCACACAGCCAATACAGGCACCAATAAAGGTAAGTAACGGTTTTTGTTTACTTTCTAAGGCTTTGTAGGCTTCGATCGCTTGAGTTTGAGAAAACGGCATATTCCCTCCTTGAAACTGCACTTATCAAACTATAGTCGTCTCTTTCAGGACCATCAAGGCGACCAGTTTTTGCATCGTTGCTGCTTAATGATGATATTGAACAACTGACGTTTAGACTGTCGTTGCGTAGCGTAAATGACATTCACACTGACATATTTGAATGCCCGTCTATTCAATGCATCTTCAAATACAGGGTTACTGCAGACTGCGCCTATGATAAAGGGGCGCAACGTTTGGCCAATAGCACGTATTTCTGTTGGGGAATAGTCGACGTCTTTTATAATTCCCGGTTGATAGTACAGTTCCAAATGCGCGTTGTTATCAAACAAAGTGGCATCGTGAAACGCGATATGCGACCGACTGATTGAAAAGTATTGACGTAATTCTTCATCGAGGATTTGCGCTTGTTCTGTTGTAGACGGAAAAATGCAGACAATCACGACAAACATAATGGCCAAGCTGACAAGAAAACGAACGGGAGTCATGATGAAGTCCTATGCACTGACCGGATTGATTCTGCTTCCATGTACTTACCATAACACGTCCCCAAACGCCTAAACGCGATTTTGTTGCCATTGGCTAAACGTGATTGTCGGTCAATGCAAAAAAATTTAGTGCCCATTTAAACTCTTTTCGTTTTCGTCGCGACTAGATCTCTGATTGTTTTTTATTCTCAGGGAAATACGATGAAAATTGAAGATACGAGTGGACAGGACACGGTTCTTGCGCCACCTCAATCAAAAAAACGCCTTGTTGTCATAGGTGCGCTCGTGCTTGCGGCGGGGGCATTGTTTGCGACGTTTGCGCCTGCTGTAACGAGTTGGTCAAATGCGGATATGTCTATTGCACGAGATCGTTTGCTTTTGGCAAATGTGGCAAGAGGCGATTTTATTCGCGACTTATCGGTTCAAGGGCGTGTGGTGGCCGCCGTCAGTCCGCGTCTTTACAGTACGGCACAAGGTACCATTACCTACCAAGTTGATGCCGGTGACGCCGTTACCATGGGCCAAGTGCTAGCCGTTATAGAAAGCCCAGAACTGACCAATCAGCTGAACCAAGAACAAGCTAGCTTTGATGAACTGAAAATGGCACTGGACAGAGAGCGCATCAAAGCCAAAAAGCAGGGCTTGGAGGATCAAAAAGCGGTTGATTTAGCCAAAGTGGCGCTCACCGCGGCCGAACGAGAAAAACGCCGCGCAGATAAGGCTTATCAGAGCAATTCGATCAGCCAAATCGATTTTGAAAAGGCCCAAGATGACCTTGAAAATGCCAAGCTTGTTCATCAACACGCCGAGCAAGATGCTCAACTGAATCTCGAGAGTTTGGCATTTGAGATTCAAACTCGAGAACTTCAAGCTCATCGTCAATCTTTGCTAGTTCAAGAGCTGGCCCGAAAGGTCGGCGAGCTTACTGTTAAGTCTCCCGTGAATGGCTTGGTGGGAAACCTAGCCGTTCAGCAGAAAAATCAGGTCACAAAAAATCAACCGATTCTCAGTGTCGTTGATTTGTCCGAATTCGAATTGGAAGTGCAAATTCCCGAATCATATGCCGATGATCTCTCGATTGGTATGGATGCCGAAGTCACGCTCAATGGCCAATCGCACCTTGCTAAACTCGTTACCATTTCGCCTGAGATCGAAAACAATCAGGTAACGGGGCGGGTGCGATTTGCCACCCTAGATCAAAACGGCAACGCTCTTATTCCACCAACCGGGTTACGCCAGAATCAACGTCTTACCACACGCGTGCTGATGGAAAACAAAGCTGATGTTTTGATGGTTCAGCGAGGTCAATTTTTAGAAAGTGGCAGTGGCCGTATCGCCTATGTCCTTCGCGACAATATCGCCTATCGCACAGCGATTAAAACTGGGGCCAGAAGCTTAGCCAACGTCGAAGTTTTAGCTGGATTGAACGTAGGCGATACCATCATTGTATCGGCCACCGATCAATTCAATGGCGCTGAGCAAGTGCTAATTACTCAATAAAACAAGAACACGTCATTGGCACTTTGCCCTGACCAGGAGAACACTATGTTTACTATGTCGAATATCAAAAAAGTGTTTCGTACAGATTTGATCGAAACCCATGCGCTTAAAGATTTTAACCTGCAAGTCGATGAGGGGGATTTTGTTGCTGTTACTGGGCCCTCGGGGTCAGGCAAGACGACCTTTCTCAATATCGCCGGGCTGCTCGAAACCTTTGATGGCGGTACATACGAGCTAGACGGAGAGTGTGTCAGTCATCTCTCTGACAAAGCTCGAAGTAAAGTCCGAAATGAAAAAATCGGTTTTATCTTTCAGAGCTTTAACCTGATTCCAGACCTTAACTTGTTTGACAATGTTGACGTGCCTTTGCGATACCGCGGCTTCAGTCGAGCTGAGCGTAAAGAACGTATCGAGCACAGCTTGGATACGGTCGGTTTAGCCAATCGAATGAAGCATTTGCCGTCTCAGCTATCCGGTGGTCAGCAACAGCGCGTTGCTATTGCTCGGGCATTGGCGGGAGAACCTCGATTTCTATTGGCAGATGAACCCACAGGTAACCTCGATACCAAAATGGCCAATAGCGTGATGTCGTTACTGCAATCCATTAATGAGCAGGGGACGACTATCGTCATGGTAACGCATGATCAGGACTTGGCGGTGCAGTGTCGACGCAACATATTTGTTCGCGATGGACAGGTCAGCGAATCGCCTGAAAGTGCCCCTGTGCAACAAATGGCGAATGGCTAGGAGGCAGTATGTTTGCATATTACTTACGACTAGCGCTTAAGAGTATTCGGCGTAACGCGGTCCTGTCGAGTTTGATGGTCACAGCCATTGCGCTAGGTATTGGTGCGTGTATGACAACCATAACGGTGACGTACCTGATGTCCGCCAATCCCATTCCACACAAAAGTGATCAGTTGTACTACGTCCAATTGGATAGCTGGAGCCCATATGATGCCGCTCGCGACCCCAACGACCCGCCTGACCAGATAACCTGGACCGAGGCAAATAATCTGATGGCAGCAAAACCTGCTTTTCGTCAGTCAGCGATTGCTTCTTCAGGCGGCGTGATTGAGCCAGAAGACCGTGATGCCAAGCCATTCATGGCGAGCATTCGCCTAGCCTTTGCCGACTTTTTTCCCATGTTTGACGCGCCAATGCTATATGGGTCTGGGTGGACAAGTGAAGAAGACGATAACCTCAGCCAAGTCGTGGTATTGAGTAAACGGATTAATGACAGGGTATTTGGTGGTGAAAATTCAGTAGGGCGGTCAATAAAAATTGTTGGCCAAACCTTTAGAGTCGTCGGTGTATTGGATGACTGGGTGTTGGTTCCTCGTTTTTACGATGTGACCACGGGGGCCTTTGACGAAACCGAGGACGTGTTCATGCCGTTCAAGCTGAAAAAGCCGCTAGAGCTCAATAGCAGCGGTAACGTCAATTGTTGGAAAACACCTGAAGGTGAAGGCTTCGAAGCATTCTTGAACTCTGAATGTGTTAACTACCAATTCTGGGTAGAGCTCCCCACTGAAAGCGAACGCTTGGCGTACTTGAACTTTCTCGATAACTACGTCAACGAGCAAAAAGCACTAGGTCGGTTTCCTCGTCCTCTCAACAATCGCCTGTCTGATGTGATGACTTGGCTGGCGTACGAAAAAGTAGTTGCTGATGACGCGCAAATCATGATGTGGCTCTCGTTTATGTTCTTAGTCGTTTGCTTGCTTAATACGATTGGATTACTGCTCGCCAAATTTAACGGCAAGGCGTCAGAGATAGGACTAAGACGCGCCGTGGGTGCATCTAAACAAGATATCTTTATTCAATACCTTATCGAAACGGCGTGCATTGGCATTGCTGGCGGGATTGCTGGACTGGGACTTGCTTTACTGGGACTAGAGGGAATTAAAACCTTGTATGGTGAGTTTGTACGCAACCTTGTCGGGTTAGACATGACACTGGTGCTTATCGCATTTGGTTTAGCGTTAGTGTCCAGTATTGCCGCGGGACTCTATCCAACGTGGCGAGCGTGCAATATCGCGCCTACTAGCCAGTTAAAAACACAATAGGGAATCAACACTATGTTTAATCGATTAGAAATTGGCCCTATTTTACGCGCGATGATGCGCAATAAAGTTGGGGCACTGCTGATTGCAATTCAAATCGCCGTCACGATGACAATTATCGTTAACGCCATTTTTATCATCAATGAGAGAAGTGCATTGATGGGCAGGGAAAGCGGCGTAGACGAGGCCAATAGTTTTTATCTAACCAGCACTGGGTTTGCGACAGACTTTAACGCCAAATCGGTGGTTGTTGAAGATCTGGACGTGATACGACAAACCCCTGGCGTCGTTGATGCGATTCAAATTAATGCCATTCCCATCAGTGGAGGCGGCTGGTCAATGACATTACAAACTGAGCCCGGAGAAGACAAAGACGGGCAAAATGCAGCGATTTATATGGTTGACGAGCATGGTTTGAGCACGCTTGACCTTGAGCTACTGGCGGGTGAGAACTTCTCAGCCACAGATATCCGCTGGCGTGAACCATCGGACAGTAAATGGGCGAGCTCAGGGATTGTCACTCAAGCCTTTGCCGAAGCTTTGTTTCCTGATATTCCTTGGCAGCAAGCGGTGGGCAAAACGATTTACATCAGCGAAGTACAACCTATTTTAATCAAAGGTATCGTCGGCAAATTGCAGGCGCCTTGGATTGGTTGGAATAGCCTTGAACAGGCCATGCTTGTACCTGAACTCATGGAGTTCACGTCGACTCGTTACTTCATTCGTACTGAACCTGGTATGAGAGACACCTTGATGCCTCAGATTGAAGAGATGCTCGCTTCACGCAACAAAGAACGGATTATTCGCAACATGAACTCTGTCGAGGAAACACGGGAACGCAGTTATCGTCAGCACGAAGCGATGATCAAAATACTGACTACGGTAATGGTGATATTAACCATAGTGACTGGGTTAGGGATTGTCGGTTTAGCCAGTTTCAGCGTTAGTCGTCGTAAAAAACAAATCGGTACTCGCCGAGCACTTGGTGCAAGTCAGGTGGACATCATTCGCTATTTTATGGTGGAAAATTTCCTGATCAGTACCGTAGGTGTGACATTGGGTGCAGTATTAACAGTGGGACTCAATATCATATTGGTCAATAGCTTTGAAATGGAAACCATTAATTGGACCTACATACCCGTTGGCATGCTTGTGTTGTGGGCGGTGGGTTTGTTAGCAGCCTTTGGTCCAGCAAAAAAAGCTGCGGGCATTGCGCCAGCTATTGCTACGCGAACGGTATAGAAAAATGCAGGTCCGCGAGAGCGGACCTGTTGCACGATTTAAGCCTCATATTTTCGAATTACTGCTACTTTGCCATCTTCCATTTCCAGTACTTCAACGGTTTCGTATTCTAACTTTAAGGTTTCCTTGGTTTGTGGATGAACCCCAGCGCTGCGAGTAAGATATTTAATCGTTACGACATTGTGTCCAATAATGACATCAAGAAGTTCTGCCTCGTAAGCGACATGCGATCCAAGGTAATAGCGCATCCCTTCGCGCATATCTGCCTTACCGCTACTATGGCGTGTATCGTCATTGTCATAAGGTGCATGTACATGACCGACATCTTCAGCCAACAAAGCCAAATAAGCGTCTAACGCTTGTTCGGTAGCACCCACTTTCTGTGTGGCTTTCCACGCGTCAAAATAGTGTTTAGCAAACGCGTTGCCATCGCTGTTCGTGTGTTCAGCATAAGTGTTGGTAACGACACTGAGGCCGGTAACTAGAACCGCTGCCCAAAGCAGTGAGCGCATAAAAATATCCCTTTTTATTTTATTAATGTTTTCACCCTAATAGATGATTGTTACATCAGTATTATGCCAATACGGGTAGACCATTTTTCGATGCTGATTGGTATTACCGTTTTGATGGGGAGAAAGTCGTTTGATTTGCTTCTTCAGTTACTGTCTTTATTTGTTTATTAGGCCATTAAAGAGAAAAAGCGTCGGCACTGTTGCCGATGAGTCTAGTCAACGCTTCAACGATACCGAGGATAGTGAGAAGTGTGCCTTAAACGCAGTACGCGAGTGTGTGATATTTATCATAGTGCACTAACTCGACATGGCCCTTTGCCCTAATGCACAGAGTGTGGCAATGAACTAATAGTTGTAGTGCGCTTTAACGTCGTCGATAAATGCTTGCCATGTTTCATTAGGTTGCCAAATTGCCTCTAATGTTTCTCTTGCTAGGGTCTCATCAATACCCAACTGAGTCACTTGATATAGATAGGTAAACACGGCACCACGCCAGTTTAATTTGCAGTGCGTCAATGTTTTGCCTTCTTGATCAAGGTTGGCATTCATTGTCGCGACATATTGTTGAAAGTCAGTCAGTTTAGGATGCTCCCAATCAACGGGGATATTGTGATAGTCAAGCTCAAGCGAGGCCATAAGTTGGCGCTCTTCACTTCTATCTCCTGGAATAAGATCAACGACATGTTGCACGCCAGCTTGGCGCAACAACGCAAACTGTTGTGGACTTGGCAGCCCAGCACTGATCATTTTTTCACTGTTGATGCGATAGTTTTTTAAAGCGTCTAATGTGTTGTTCATGTCGTCCTCTGATGCGCTAACCCATGTCGGCAGTGAGAAAAATGCAATGCATACTAACGTGATAATTTTATTCATAGTCGACCTACTTAGTTTTCCCACGAACCGCGAGAATCGGAAAATAAATGCTTCTTGATCTTAATTTTTTCTGTGCCGTTGTCTAGCTTGCTTACGGGTATGTACATGTGCTCATCGTCATTGACTCCCGGCAGTGACGACCCGCACGTTGGGCAAAACTAGTTTGCCAATCATAACCGGGCTTGGCCCATGTGATTATCTCACTCTCCCTTGGGCATGGCCTTCGAGCTAGCTGACTATGTTAGCTCCATTTCCTTGAGCACAGTAGAGCTTCATGGAACAGCCTTGCCACCTAGCTCGAATACTCACGTTGAGCGATCATTTATCTATGCGGATTGGCATTACACCTTGACTTTGTAGGTTAGGTCCGCGACTTCATCTCCTGTCATTCCTCTAAATCCCCATTGATAAGGTGCCTGTTCTTTAATAGTGATTTCGACATCGATGGGCGCTATGCCGACGCGTGTTTCAATAGTTTCGAATAAGGCCTTGATTAAGCGCTTTTGCGTCTCGGGTTGTCGACCTGACATCATATTAATTTCGATGACAGTATAAGCGTCACTTCTACCGCCGGGGTAGAAAAAATCATTTTTGTCCAACGGAATAAAACGTTGTGCGCGCTTGTCTTCGGGCATACCTAAAACCTGCTGCATGCAAAAGTGAATCGCGTCTGATAGTGGCTTTTTAATCGGATTGAGCTGAGTATTGATTCCGTATACGACGACCATCTATTGTGCTCCTGCCGTCATCCCGACGATTTTGTGGCATTCGGGGCAACAGAATACTCGGTTGATCGCAAACCAGCCCCTTTTCACTTCAATCAACCTATCGATTTCCGTTTCACAATGGGGACAGATGGGTTTGATGTCTTTTTTCTCGATTTCCATATTCAAATTCCGTAGCCTAGACCTATAAGGTGAGGTTGAGTTTGTTGCCGATAAGGCGTGCTTATTATCTATTTGTCGGTATCTACCGAACTCTGGGAATAAAGGCTTGCGGTTGCTTGCTTTAATCCGGCTTGTGGTAAAAATTGATCCGCGATTGTCATTATGGCATGTACGTTATTGGTGAGTTTATTTTTGTCGAACCCTTCTGGATTCACCGCTGTCTGCAACAAGTGCAATGCCATATCTGCCAATAAGAGGCGTTGTTTATCAAGCCAAGCGTCTTCGCCCTTTTTGGCAGGGTGAGCTAAGTAACTCGACTCTACTAGGCTGTGTAGCGCCCAACTGGTGTCAATAATTTCTTTTCGCGTGTCGGTATTCATCGGAGAGCTCTTGTGCGTTTTCGCTTTTTCTCACTATATCGGTCTGTGCAGTCAGGGTTCAACTGCGTTTTCACTCTATACTATGTCGATAGCGCATGTGAAACTCATAGGCATCTTCCCCTTCAATAACGAAGCCTAAGCGTTCATATAACTGTTTTGCTGGGTTCTGTTTTAACACATTCAGTGTGACATCATTTGGTTTCGCCGCGTCGATGACGTGACACACAATTGATTTACCTAATCCCTGTCCTTGTTTCGTCGGGTCAATTTGCAGTTGAATGATATGTGTCTCGTTATCGTCAACACGGTACTTGAGTAGCCCTGCCTTTTGACCAGCGGCATAGATGATGTGCGCGCAATCATATGCTTCTTCAACGATATCCAAATGCTCTTGTTCAGTTAATGGAATACCGGCTTGCTTGAAATGCGGTCCCATAGTGGCCAATCGGAGTGCCAAGAGATACGGGATGTCCGAACGATTTGCTTTGTTGAGCGAAAATGTCATGGTCTTACTTGTTTTTTTACCGCAGTGTAACCGTGTCTATCCAAGAAGTGATGAATAAAGGTGTAACAAAGCGTAACCACACATTGTTTTTGAGCCGTGACGTTACTATGTCTACTATTGTGGAGCGCAACAACCCAATGAATAGGATGATATGATCAAGCTGTTGAACAAAATCAAAAAGCCAGTAAAAGCGTTTGCTAAAGTCGGCGCGGCGCAGCTTGATGATTGGTTTTTAAAAGATACCCATCGATTTACGATTACCGGCCTGAGTCGCAGCGGTAAGTCTATGTTGTTTACTAGTTTGATGACCATTTTAAGATACCGCAGCGAACAACATTACAATTGCTTGCCTTTGTTAGACTATCTTCCGGTTGAACTGGTTGAGTCCATGCGTATTGAGCCTCTGGATGACCATGAACCTTTCCCTCTTGATGCCCACCTTGCATCATTGGCCGCAGGTGGTTGGCCCGCACCAACAGAAACTGTCTATGGTTTTAAGCTCGTTGTGAGGCTCAAGCAAACCCATCGGCTAAAGCAGTATCTATTGCCTTATACCGATGTGGTTTTTGAGTTCATTGATTACCCCGGCGAATGGATTACCGACTTGCCAATGTTGGATAAGACTTACACACAGTGGTCGGATTCTGCGTGGGCACAACAAGCCAGTGATCCACAATTGGCGTACGCGGAGCAATGGCACGAGTTTGTCAGGCAGTATGATTTTGAACAACCGCCAACCGCCTCTGCAATATCAGAACTTGTCCAGGTGTATCGAGGCTATCTTATTGACGCCAAAAAGGCTGGACTGTCTTTATTGCAACCCGGAAGCTTTTTATTGGAAGGCTCGGGGTTCGACTGGCAATCAACGGGTTTTACGCCTCTGCCTGCAAAGATTACCAGTGATGTGTCACATCCGTGGTATGTCGCTTTTGCTGAACGTTTTGAATATTTTCAAACCAATTGGTTGGCCACGCTAAAAGCCAACACATTTAAAGAGTGTGACAAGCAAATCATCTTGGTTGATTTGTTTGCTGGACTTAACCATAGCAAACAGCACTTGTATCAGCTCAAAGAAACGTTAAGTCATTTAGCTGATACCTTCGTGTACGGTAACCCAAACTGGTTTAGTCGCAAGGTATTACGCAAACAGGCTATCGCTAAAGTGGCCTTCGTCGGGACCAAGATGGACTTACTACCCGAGAGCCAAAAAGACAACATGTTGCAATTGCTGACACAATTGACGGAGGGCGCTCGCGCTAAATTTACAGAACAGTCAGTGTCATTTGAGCATTTCTTGGTGTCGGCTATTCAAGCAACGGATAAGGGGAGTAATCCAGACGCGCTGCGCTTCGTGACATCTGACGGGCAATATGTAGAAGCTGAATTTGAATCGATACCTGCCAAGCTACAAGATATGGCGAGTGACGAGCACTTTCCTACTTTAGATGCCCATGTTCCTGAAGACTATCTCGCTCGCATTCTCAATGGGCGTGGTTTAGACCGTTTGTTTCAGTTTTTACTGGCGCACTAGGAGGCAACAATGCCAAACCCAACACAATATCGACCTAAAATTACTCAGACGCCAGTTAGTCAACGGCCGCAAAGCATTGCGATGCCATCCAAATTACCTGACGAACCATGGGACCATGAATCTCGCAACAAAGGTCCGGGCTTGTGGTTAACCACATTGTCGCTAGGCATTGTATTTTTACTGGGGTTTTCGGTCTTCTCTGCAGTGCAGGGGATCATCGATAGTTTCTCGGACTACCCCGTATCAGCGTCCTTGTTGGGTAGTTTACTCATCGCATTTGTTGGCTGCCTAATAGCTTTGATGACAAGAGAGTTCAGGGGCTATATGCAAGTTAATGCGTTTGTCAGCCCTCATGTATCAATCGCTCAGCTTGAGAACGTCGATGATCAACACGTATTGCGTCAAGCGCTCAAACGGCATGCAGGCCGCTTTACAAAAGACAGCTACGCATGGCGGTGTTATAGCCAATTTGAAGGCAGTTTAAATACTGACATGACTAGCGAAGAAATAAGAGGGCTCTACAACAGTGTAGTCATTGAGGGGGTTGAGCGAAAAGCGAATGAGATACTTAAAAAAGAGTCTATGATGGCAGGGACGGTCAGTTTTATTAGTCCGAATGCTTTGATTCAAACCCTGTCAATTGTTTGGGTGAGCTTACGAACCATCCGACGAGTTGCACTTGTATTTGGTTTGCGTCCCGCCACGATTGGCAACTGGAAGTTATTTCGCGTGTTAGCAGAGAACATCGCTGCACAAAGTATTTTTGACATCGCAACCGACGAAATCACCAACCAAATCAGTGGTTCTCTCAGCGCTAAGTTTGTTGAAAACTCGGCGGAAGCCGTTGCCGCAGGTGCTCTGAACGTACGACTAGGCAAAGCATTGATTAAGATGCTGAAGGATTAAGTAGACCTTTTGGGTCGCAGCCTTTTTAACTGTTTTAGGTAAGTTGCATTTGTCTGGCATTAAATGGTTTTTTTGACTGGTTTAGCGGTGACTTTTTTGCAATACATCTTTGAGTCCGCTACGCGAATGAGTTCATCGATAGTGCTACATTCATCTGGGTAAAACGCACAGCCTACAGAATAAAGTAGCGGCTGCGCCATGTCGTCTATTAATGGCGTGGCGGTTTTATCCATTAGGTTGTGCAATAGGCGATCAACATCGGATTCACATTTGATATCGCTAAGCAATACAACGAATTCATCACCGCCAACACGGGCGACGATATCGGCGCTTCGGACACATGACATCAAACAGTTAGCGAAGGCTTTCAGAGCCTTGTCACCAACATGGTGGCCGTAGGTATCATTAATTGGTTTGAAATTATCTAAATCAAAGTAGAGAAGGGCCAGTTTCTTGAAATGGCGCTTGCTCAAAGAGAGCAATTTGTCCGCTCTTGAACGCAGCCCTATGCGGTTGAATACTTGCGTAAGTGAATCTAGTTGAGCATCTTTTTGATGAGCAAACTTATCCAAACAAATACCTACAGCTTGAGTGATGGCAGTGAAAAAAGCGATCTGTTCTTGGCTCAAATCAATATGCCCTTCGTCAAAATGCGTCCCCGTGCCCAAAATGCCAACAACTTGGTGATCAACCGTGACCCGGCAATTCAACAGGGAACGGGCACCGGATTGTTCGACGATGCGCTTGTCTGTAGTTGGGTGAGTTAAAGCATTCTTAACATATAAAGGTTTGTCTGACGCCAATACGGTTTGAATCATTACATCATCGGTGGCATCAAATTCACGAAAGTTATCGAAACCATGTTGTGCGGCACTGCCACTAGCGCTGATAAGTTTAAACTTCAACGGGTGGTCATCATGAACGATAAATAGCCAAACAGAGTTGGTGCCCAATGTATTGTGTAAGACAGTTTGAAGGTAATTAAGTAATTCTGGAATCGTCGTAAAGGTATTGATGTTAGAGATAATTTCGCCAAGACTGGTTAGCAGTTGATTGGCTTGTGATGTAGATGCATTACTCATTCCGTCTTCCTGACTCTTTTTATTGTTATTAAGAACCTGGTTTACTGTTGTTAGCTTGTTACTTTAATGTGCTAATGAACGACTACAAAATAATAGACGACGTATCCCAAGCATGACAAAAAATCTGGTATACCGTCGATCAGTTTTTCGTCGTTTCGCGCTTTGTCGGACAGAGCGCTGGTGCCACAGACAAGTGATGGGTAGTCACTGCGAATACTAAAAGCACAAGGTTATTCACTGTGGCGTCTATCAGTTTCTGAGATTATCGATATTCGCAACGCAACTTGTGCTAGCCTACTTCACTTTGGCACTCAAAGTGATCAGTGATACCACTTGTCGACTTAACTCATTGGAGAATGAAAAATGCAACGACCGCTGGGAAAAAGGTGTATCTATGGGATGGTGATTGGAGCGAGTGTATTCGTCCTAACAGGTTGCGGCACATCCCACTTGAATTGCGATACGCCAGAAAATGAGGGTCGATTTAAAGCCGCGGTGAACGAACTGGTGGAGGAATATCTCTCTTCGAGTGAAACGTTGGATGTTGAGGGCAAAACAGGCCTGATGCCTACGCTCAAAATTAACGAATACAATCAGTTTATTATCGATATCAATGCAAAAAAGTGTGAGTACTTTGTCGATGCCACGTTTGCTCATACTGGCGAGGCCGTCAAAGATATTATGCTCTCTGTTGTTTTTCGCAGTACCGGCACCAATGGCGAAACCCATGAGTTAGAGGAGTTTACGATAGATCCCAGTGAGGGTATCAGATTAGGCATGGCAACGGTTAAAAACGGCAAACGAGCGCCCAAACAATAAATCTACACCCCATTTCAGTCAGTGTTTTACGTTATCATTTTATATACCTATGTATGCGTTGAAATTACTACAATGTAGGAATAGACGTTGCAACCAGAATAAGTAAAAACTACATTGTAGGAAAATTAAGGAGGCAGGAATGAATCAAAAGACACTTGGCGAGTTTGAACATATTGTATTACTCGCATTATTACGCCTAGAGTCCAATGCCTACGGTGCAGCTATTCGTCAACTGTTGCAAGCTGAAATAGATAGAGATGTGGCACTTGGCGCCTTGTATTCGACGTTAGAGCGGATGGAGAAAAAAGGCTTAGTGGTATCTAAACTCGGTGAGTCGACGGCACAACGGGGAGGGCGACCAAAGCGCTTCTTTACCGTGACGGCTGAGGGCAAGTCGGCACTCAAACACGCTAAGCAAGCAATGGATGCGATGTGGCAAGGCGTAGCGTTAAAAGTGGAAGGGGGTCGTTATGCTTAATACTCACTCACAACCCGATTACGTAGGCGCGATGCCAAAACTAGCGGTTTGGTTACTTAACCGACTCGCCAATCCTGCTTACCGAGATGAACTCATCGGTGATATGGAAGAAGAATATCTAGACCGACGCCGAGAGAGCAACAATGCGGCTAACTGGTTAGCAAAGCAGGTCTTTTTTGCAATTTGGGACGGACAAAAAGCCATGGTCAGAACCACAGGTTTTATTAAAATTATCAGTGTTGTGTTTTGCCTGCTGGCGTTGCCGACAATTATGCTTTTTGTTGGTTGGTTGTCGAATATGGAAGAGCCATCAGAAAAACTGTGGCATTTGCTGTTAACGGGCGAAGTACATCAATTGTTCTTTAACATTGAATACTGGCAGCATGCTTGGCGCGAGAGTGGTATCAGGCATCTTCAATTAAGTATGTTTATTAATATACCTGCGATATTTTGGGCTGGGGTGTTTTTTGTGTCCTCACTGTTGTTTTTCAAAAACACCACACCTTCGGCAATGGGATTCGGCTTATTTATGTTGGCGTTCATTGTGTTGCCTTATTGTTTTGGGTACGCCGTTATTAATGTGTTAGAACCCGCACCTAAAAAGGTTGGCCCTATTTTAGCGTTTATGACGTTAACACCATTTTGGACGTTAATCGTTTATATCGGCCTGCTGTTTAAACAGTATAAAAAATAAGTTTTGCACACAGTTTACTTCAAAAAAGCCGGTTTATGCCGGCTTTTTGTTATCTGCAATTCATACATGACACACTGTTTGGTCAAGCCACTTGTCAATGATCATGCTAATTTGTGTTAGCAGTGATTTGGGACCATAGTCAGACAGATCGTTATGACGCGCATCGGGCAGTGTCACAATACACATATCAAACGTTTGCTTTTCTGTATCACTGGGCAACACACCTTCATCTGCGCGAAAGTCACTGGCGCGAATTGATAGCATCTTAACGCCATGAACCCTTGGAAGGGGCACGCGACGATGATCAAGCGTTATTAATGCTTCGATATATTCGGGCGATTCAGACACTAACCAAGTCGAAATATCACCGCCATTGGAATGGCCAACCAAGGTAATTCTGTCAAAGTTATATGCAGGATAGCGAGGTGCGAGCGCAGTTTTGACGAACGTAAGTGTCTGGCTTCCACGTATCCAGTTTTCAGCGCGTGTTTCAATAAACTTACCCGTAACGGATAAAGGCGGATCGGTAGGTAATTCGTGTCCGATAGCAACGACTAAATAACCTTGATCAGAGAACAATCTAGACAAAAATTGATATTGAGTATGGGGCACACCATAGCCCGCACTAATAAATGCTACAGGGCATGGCGTTTTTACGCTGCATTGGTTTTGGTGTTTAGCTGAGCGAATGTCGACAGGTATCTCGCGCTGACGGCTTGGGTCGAATAACGTTTGCGCATCGGCGAAGGGTGACAAGCCGAGTATTAGTATGCTCAAAAAGAGCAAATGAGGTTGGCCGATCACACGCGTCCGCAGTAATGGATTAAACACGGACAATGCAGTCTCCTGCCGCGAAAATAATGCGTTCATTATTGAATTTCACTTCTTCCCACTGCCCAATGTGGTTCGAACCATTATCGACGGCAACGCGGTAACAGTGATGAATATTTCCGGTTTCAGGTAGAGCATTGATCACTGCATCACCATTGATGCCAAAGGCTTGGCACAACGTGAGTTGCTTGATGGCGTTGTCGAGTTGCTCAAGCTCATCTATATGGTTGGCTTCTTCCTCTTGCGATGAAAATTGGTCTATTTGATTTAAGGAATCGATTCGCTCTTGTATTAAAGCGATAGCTGGGTTTGTCATGGTGATATCCAAAGGCGTTCGTTGTGCGTGGAGTATAAGCGTAGGGGCGTGTTAAGCAACGTGATTTTGAACCCAATAGCCAAAATATTGATGTTCAATAGCGCTTCATCAATTCTGGTATGACGTCACGGTTAAACTTAAAAAATCTATATAAATCATCCAAATAAGTTGACTGATTTATGGTCAATTCAACCAAGTTTTGGCAGATAAGAACAAAGTGAAGGTCGCCATGTTAGGTTAACTTGTTGAATTTAATTGTTTTATTTTGGTGGCATAACTATTGCCACTTTATGCTGATTTTTACAACGGGAAGTAAAACAATGAAAAACAACGAAAAACTATTATGGCTAATGAAAAATGCAGATGGAGAAGTAAGAAATGGTTGGTGGATTGCTCTGTTCGTACTTTTAGTTGCCATCACACAACCAATCTACGGATTTCTCAGATCAACTTTCAAAAATGCAGGAGCAACTGAATACAGTTTGGAACTCATACCTATAGCATTAATTCTTTGCGTTTCCTTTGTTTGTTTAAAGGCGCGTCGAGAGGGCTTTCGTGATATGGGGTTGTCAATTAGTGGTCGCTCACTGTCACTTTTCTTATTGGGCGCATTTCTCGCTTCAGTGCAGCTCACCTTTATCATGGGCGCTATTTATCTATTTGGCGGTATTAGCTTCGAATTTAATGATTCCATCGTCATCCCAACCTTATTGGCTGGTGGCTATTTGGTCCTTCTAACCGCGACGTTTGAAGAGATACTGCTAAGAGGGTTTGTTTTTCAAAGACTGGTAAACGGACTTGGCATAGTGTGGGCTCAACTGATTATTGCGGCCTTCTTTGCCATTGGGCATTGGGACAACCCAGAGATGGATGGCATTACAAAAGTGATTGCTTCAATCAACCTTGGTTTGGGATCGCTGGTATTGGGTTATGCAATTTATAAAACCAAAAATTTGTTTATGCCAATAGGGATTCACTTTGCTTGGAATTTTGTGATGGGCCGTATTTACGGCGCAGGAGTAAGTGGTTTCGAAAAAGAAGGACTTTTAGTCGCAAATCTCAATGATGTTGGTGTCTGGGTTACAGGCGGAAAATTTGGGCCTGAAGCCAGTATCTTTGCCACCATTGCAGAGCTAGGCGTACTACTAATCTTACTCAAATGGAAGACATTGAGGCCAGTGTCAGACCAGCCAAGCATCAGTAACAATAAAGGTGTTGGTGCACAAAGCAACGTGTTATCTGTTGAAAAATAAACGCGTCTTTACCGTTTAGATATTTTAGTTGTCGGGCCTCAGTGTTAGAGAGGCCCAGTAACGCTTGCCGACAAGAAAATTGACAACCCGTTTGACCATCCCACCTGTATTGACGCTAGATCACTTATCTATGCAGATGGGTATCCGAGATTAATCTGGTTTCGCCCGTCTCAATACTGATTTCGTAACTTAACCCATTGAAGTCAGTGACCCAAATAGTGTCGTCACTACGCTTAAAGTCTTCAGTGAAAATATCCATACCAGACGTCGTCCAGACCATATTACCGTTCAGATCGACACGGCAAACCTCAAATTCACCCCAAGTAATCCAGCCTTGCTCGCTATTAAGTGGGAACACACCAAAACACGTTGCCAGATCTACTTGTTGAATCCAAATCTGTTTCAATGCTGGGAGCGAAAACGCAAATAGCGAATCACCAACGCCAATGCAGAGAATATCTTGAATAACACTCGCGCTATTGGAATTCAGTACAGATGCACCACCAAAGCCAACAACCAGGCAAGAGGTTATTGGCGAGCGAGTATCACCCATGACTACCCCTATGGCTGCCGACGGCCTGTAAGACAGATTTTTGATGACGGTTTCGGTGTAGTTAGACTGAACGTCCTCACCATTGACAACACCCTCAGATTCATCAACTAGCGTGATCTCAATATTGTTATAGGTTAGTGTCATTCCTTTGTTACGCCTAAGTTAGCGGATGATAATGTGTTTAATATAGTGAATCTTGTGTCACTATAACGGCTATTGAAAATAGATAAAATAATACAGGGTACTTATGCGAATGTTCTCAACCGTTGGACCGTCATTAATTAAAGCTGTTTTTATTATAAGCCTCCTGCACGCTAACGCATGGGCAAATCCAAGTGATGCAGTGAAAGGGGTTCTCGATAGTTTTCATCAAGCGGCAAGTGATGCAAACGGTGATGTCTATTTTAGCTTGATGACACCTAACGCCGTGTTCATTGGTACTGACGGTAGCGAGCGTTGGACTAAATCGCAATTTCAAACCTTTGCACAACCTTATTTTTCACAAGGGAGAGGTTGGACATATCACGCACGTGACAGGCATGTCACGGTAGACGCAAATGGCACTATCGCCTGGTTTGACGAGATGCTGGATAATCAAAGCTATGGTGAGTGCCGTGGAACGGGCGTATTGGTGTTAACGGACGCGGGGTGGCAAATTGCTCAGTACCACTTAACCATTCCTATTCCAAATGACTTGGCGAGCAGCTTCGTAGAACAGATACGTGCCTTTAACAAAGCAGCGCATGCCCAATAGAGACGATTGATATACCACAGCGGCGCGCTATTTTTACGTAACTTGACGGGCGTGGTTTGCAGCTGCGCCGAGCGATACGTTAATCGGTTATAACATTAGTCGCATATCGATATTGTTAAGCCCATTGTGCTCTGTAAAAAATTCGCCGAGTTCTTGAAAGCCCAGTTTTTTGTAAAAGTGTCGGGCCTTCAAATTTGGCGCTTGCGTCCCTCCCATCAAGACCAAACTTCTGAGGTTCTGAGCCCGAAGATTTTCAATTAGCGCGCGGACGGCTTGGCTGGCAATGCCTAAGCTTTGATAGGCATCGGCAATACAAGGTGCAAAAACGGGGTCGGCAGAAAAATTCAACGCAATTTGATAACTTCTGTAGCGCGCTTCTTCATCGGGATAGTGATTAAAATCGACGATAAAATAACCCACAATTTTGTTGTTGGTGCTGATAACAAATCTCATCACATTATCGGCATCAATATTGGCACATAGAACAGTGTTGGCGTGCTCCAGATTTAACGGATGTGGGCCAAACTTGCTTTTTGTGTCAGCAGAGAGCCTATCGAAGAAAGCGCCAAGCTGTGAACCGTCAGCTTTCTCTAGACGACGAAATGTCAGTGTTTCATTGTTTTTGGCGAGTAGTTTCATTTGAGCACTCCATCAATACTGGTTCACCAACACGATCAGTGCTATTGGTCACTGCAAATGTTGAATTGATCGTGGTTTGGCTGCGTTAACACAAGATGCTACTGTGAGGTTGCTGGCAACAGTGTTTTAAGGCCATAATACCAACCAAGTAGTGCAACCGTTCCATGTGTTTCGCTCTCAAAATATCGCTGGGTTACCGATACACTTTGGCGACTGGATAACGCTGTTGCGAAGCCACTGCCCCATTTATAGTTCGTCAAACCAATCTCACCGAGGCGACTGTTGTTGGCAAACGCAAAAAACACATTGGCAGGGTAGGGCTTATCCGGCCCATTCGCTACCAACGTGCGATTAAGGTAGTCGTTATCCCATAATGCCGTGGGGTCGACAATAATATAGTCGTTAAATAGCGTTGTGGTTTTCAGCACGCTGTTGGCAGCAAACAGACCACCGAATGACTCTCCAACCAGTACATTTTTTCCCGATACTTTGTAGGTAGCGTTAATGTAAGGAATGAGTTCTTGTTTTAAAAAAAGGGTAAATTGGTCTGCTTTACCTGAGGTCTCGAAGGTATCTAGCACTCGTCCTTTGAAAGTCCATTCGCGTAATGTTGACGGGGTTAAGTCTCGCGAGCGGTCAGTGTTGGGAACTGCAATGACGATAGCTTGCTGTACTTGATTGTCCAGCGTGTTGGTACTCAGTGATTCGAGTATACCGACAAACCCTTTGAATCTGTGTTCATCGCCATCTAAAAGATAAATGACCGGAAACATTCTGTCTTCTTCGGCGTAAGAAGGGGGTAAATAAACGTAGTATGCCCGTTCTTCATTTAAGACATTTGAATCAATGGCATAGGCTTTTCCAACGTTAATAGCTTCAGTCGCTGTCGCCAATGTATGTATCAATAGGAGTATAAGAAATAAAGTCAGTCGCATTATGAATGCATCCTTGAGCCCTTAAAGGTGAAAATTAGTGAGCCATTTCAATTAATTAACGTTCTGATTACCATAAACCACACAACGTGAAATTGAAACCGATAACCGATGGGTAGCGTGGGGAAGGAGTTTGATACGAGGTATGCAAAGATGGATTAACGTCTAAGTCTAAATAGGGAACATACTCGTTTAAAACCTAGGCTTAATCCCAAAAGTGTTATGAATAGACAAAAAGATAACGCAATATCAAACCCTATTTGAGTGATATCACATACATGGCACAAGAAAGTGACATCTAAGACATTGGCAATGAATACACCGAGCGTCGCACTGACAAAAACGGTCTTTCGTGAACTTGAACGTCGTCCAACAT
Source organism: uncultured Alteromonas sp. (assembly GCA_963922845.1). Lineage (GTDB taxonomy): Bacteria > Pseudomonadota > Gammaproteobacteria > Enterobacterales > Alteromonadaceae > Alteromonas. The sequence goes on along the minus strand of CAWUJV010000055.1, from coordinate 2,878 downwards.
AAAGCACTGCTAAAACAAAAATCAGATAGGCAACCAGTGTTATTGATAGCAATTTCATTGTCATAGGCAGCCGTTTTACGTAGGTGGTGATGTCGAGTCGATAATATTGGGGGATACCCTAACTAGGATGTAAGGAATCCCTCACGCTATCCCCTTCTTTTTATTGGTCGCGATATCGGTTCACCTTGATCAACTGTACTACGCATTCAACAAATGGCTTTTCGTCAAACGCCAAATAGTCGGGAATGTCTTGCTGCGGTATCACTTTTATCATACCTGAAACTTTATCATTGGGTTTGCTTGTATCGATATCAGCTTCCATGTTGATTTTGAATTTGTAGCCCTCGGGCAAGAGATTGGAACAGTCTTCAATTGTAATTGCCCGCGATTGAGTAGCGGCAAAAGCGAGTGACACCAGTAGCATTAATTTTTTCATCGAAATTCCTTTTTCATCATGTAATTTAATAGACGATAAAATGCTCAGTTTGTTCACAAAACCTTGAAAAAAATCATGAATCATAAGATTTCTTAGTGGTTTCTTTACTGATCAAGCCAAACCTACGTAAGTCAGGATCTAGCTGAATTAGGAGGGAAGCGAGATTTTGCCCGTGAACCTAGCACCGTGCCAATGACCATTGCCACACAGTGTAGTACCAATGAGTACGCCAATTACCATGGTTCTGTAGTTACACTTAACGCAAGATATAAAAATACTGACAGTACAAACGTCAAAAAACAATAAATGACACAGAATACGAACGCTTGCTTAAAAGGGGAAGCCTGCGCTTGTATCGCCAAATAACCATAAGTGAAAACGGTTAACAAGGCTTCCATTACATCGAGTAGGCCATTTGGCAGCCAGTGTGAAGAGACATCGTTGCTGCCAATACTAAGCGTAAAAACAGCACTTAATACTACTTGCAGGACGAGTAGGGTGGCAGCGAAAGCGAATAGTCTAGGGAAGGTCGAAGGGGGCACTTTTATTCGCTATCCATTGGGAAAAATGTGTAGCCAGCACCTGGTTTTTGGTAAACGTAGTTGACCCAACTCACACTATTTATGTTTTCTAGATAAATCATAGGTTCAGGAATAGGTTCTGGCGATTCTTCGAGTAAATCTCGAATATGTTTATCATTTCTAACGAGAGCCACAGCTTTGCTCTCTGCCTCTTTCTCGCTGTCTGCTTTTACCCATCGTGTAGTGTAAAAACCGAGACGTCTCGTCTCGTTTTCACACCTTACAAAGAAGTTTTCACCTAATAACGTCACTTGAAAAAAAGCCAAATCCTTCCTTAATTTACTGTTTGACTAGGTTGTAAAGCGATTATCTATCGCCGAAAGGTGAGAAAAAAGTTCTCTTCGTTGAACACTGGAAAACGTGTAATAGCTAAATTCAATGTCTTCGAATTGTTTACTCTTTATTGTTATAGTGCGTGGGAAGCGATACCTAATGTCATAGCCATCGTAATCGTCTAGGCGAATGCATTTTTTTACATCGTATCGAATGTAGCGTAATTCCGCATCCGTTAATTCAAATGCGTACTCAGTGATTTTGATTTCGCCCCGGTTGAAAAAGGCAAACCAAACCGTCACCAAACAGAGCAACGATAGGCTAAAAATCAGTGTGACTTGAACGCTTAACCAATACACATCCAGCCCCAGTGTGATAGGCACAACTATCATTGACAATATCAGCCAAGCGTATTGATGCACCGCACAGTACACGCGATTAAAAATGTTTTGGAATCTTGATTGAGTGAACGTAACCAGTTCGCTACCTCCGTGTTACACGAAATTATCCAAGCCTGTCATCCATTGGGCTAAAAGAGTAAGTACTTTGTCGACTGGAATCTAGAACAATATTTAAGCATTTATCAATACTGGGCAATACAATATCTACAAATATGGCGAGTAATCCGACTCAACTAAACGTCACAATCAGTCATCATCCGATGAAAACATTAAGTCTAAAATGCCGCTAAATGTTGCTGTTATTACTCCCGCAGCGGCATCTTGTTTTAGCTCTTTATTGGTATCTCTCTCTCGATTGGGTAAGCGCGCATCTCTTCTTTCGGCACTCGATATGGCGCCATCAAAAAAATCATCTGCGAAATTAGATTTTGATGTGCTAGCACAACCTGTTGTCATGACGATTAAAACTAAAATCGGAAGCAATTTACGTTTCATGAAAACCCTTGTGAGAATACTTGAGCTGCGAGTGTATTGGGGCGACTAGACGAAGGTAAGCTATATTATGTGAGGATATATGCTCTCTTTTTCTAACCCTAGACAGTACTGATTACGCTGCTGACTGAATGCCGTTAGTCTTAGCTACATTTTACCCAATCGCGATCAAACGTCGAAAACTAAATTGTATAATTGTGTAGCTTTATACCGATATAGATTGGTTTTAGACGCCCTAGACTGGCTCAATATTGATTCCCTTTGCATTTCACTCTATGGGTTTAAACGGCGGAATTGCCATTTTACGAAGGGCTAGAGGTGGACTTGCGTCAGTACGTAACCCTTGTTTCAAGCATTGGCTTTGTCTAACTTCGGCATTCCGACGTAGTAAAACACCGCTAAATAATTTACAACCGGGACAAAGCCCACTATACAAGCGGCTAGCTTGTTTCTATTTTTGCTTTTGGCTAAGACAAAGCAAAGTGTTGCAAGCGCAATGCCTTGTATTATGACGCCAAACCACATGGGGTGAAGTTCACCCGAACGCATCATTTCAAAAATATTCATAAAACCTCCAATGTTTAATGTATTTGCTGATTTGTTTTACGTTATCAATACAAAGGTGTAGGTGCAGAGATTAACATCTCACTTGGTGCTGACAACACTAATCGAAGAATCAAAGAGATAATGCAATA
>CAWUJV010000054.1:0-30552 GCA_963922845.1 uncultured Alteromonas sp. | reverse complement strand
GTTCTCTTGCTCATTTTGGACATAGTTCCCAACCAAATTTCTTATTTGAATCCTTGTTGCTGTTGTATGAAAAGTAACAACAAGGGGCGTATAAACTGAATACAATTGTTTTCTTCTGAAGGTAGTAGTTAACACTTTTGTGACAACCCTACGAACTCAATATAGTCACATGGATTACCAGAAAGAGTCAAGTGTGACTGTCCCGTCTCCCCACTAGAATCACTGTTTTGACTCATCTTTCTTTTTTAACTGAACAATTAAACAACAACAAAAGGCCATAATTTGCGCGCTTTAGCGACATTTGCGTTCAAAAATCAAACTGACCGCCACTGGTTTGTCCAGATATTGTCTGACAATTAATAATCAAAAAAAATCTCAATAAACGTCTAATGTACAAAATTCAAACACAAAGACGTTTACGAATACTTAACAATCTTGTTGTTTTAACAAATAGATAATTATGACTAAAGACGCGAATAATTAGTTCACAATTTGCGACGAATGACGTTTGTTCGTATGGAGGACAATATAGTGGGAAAAGAAAGGTGCGTTTATTACCCATCAAAAACAAAAAAGGCCCGCTAGGGGCCTTTTTTAAGCGTTAAGTCATTAAAACTTAGAAGCGAGCTGTTACACCCACGTTGTAAGTACGGCCATAAGTCCAACGACCGATAGCTGTTTCTTTAGGTGACGCTTCCCAGTCGAACAGGTTCTGTACAGATGCACGAACTTGTAGTTCTTCTGTTAGCTGATACGTCGCACCGAAGTCGAACAATGTACGAGAAGGAATTTCTGTGTAAGGGTTACCGTTCTCATCAATGTACTGAAGTGGTGTTTGGTTAACGTTACGGCTAGTACGGTCTGTGAAGTTGATATCCAAGAACGTAGTTAGGTCGCCAACGCTATAAACGATTTGACCGTTACCAATTACGTCTGGGTTATCCCACTCACCGTGATCGTCGTTAAAGTCGAAACCAGTGTTTGAGATTTCGTCTTTGATTAGCTTGTAGAAGCTGAAGCGCATTGACAAGCTACCGTGCTCAGGGTCGAAGAACTGACCAACTAGAGGGAAGTCAGTTAGGTCGTTTCTGTAGTTGATTTGGTATTCAGCTGCACGGAAGTTACGAAGTGCAGCGTTAACTTGACCAGATTGGAAAGCGTTGATCGCTGGAAGCTGACCATCTGCTTCACGCTCAAACTGGTTACAGAAACGGTTAGGGAAGTCAGTCGCGTCATAACAAGCTTCCATGATGTTGGTAAGCGTGAACGATACGATTGCATCAGTAATTTCGATGTCGATGTAATCGAATGACATGTCTAAACCTTCAGCCCAGCTAGGTGTATAGATAACACCAACGTTGAAGCTTTTCGCTCTTTCGTTCGCTAGGTTCGGGTTACCACCTGTGAAACCACGACGAGACGCGTTTTGCGCGATACTTGCGAAGTCAGCAGGTAGACCGTCGGCCGCACAGTTCGCTTGACGAACCGCAGGGTTAGGACCACTTTCTAGGTTACGAGCGTCACACGGGTCAGTTGCGAACTGTGAAGATTCAACAACTGGCAAGAACAATTCAGCAACCGCTGGAGCACGAACTGTTTCAGTCGCGTTGTAACGAATCATTACGTCTTCGATTGGACGGTAGTTAACACCAACAGCCCAGATATCGTCAGAACCCGCACGGTCGTTATCGATGCTACGGTATGAAGCATCAACACTTAACGTGTGAAGACCAAGGATATCCATGTCGCTAGAGATTACCGGTACAACGGCTTCGAAATATACGTCTTCAGTGGTGTAGCCACCCGCTGTAGAGTTATCACTGAAACCAGTTAGCTCAGCACTACCGTCTGGACGGAACTCTGCAAACTCAGTACGACGTTCGAAACCAGCAGCAACACCAACACCACCTGCAGGTAGGTCATAAACCTCACCCGATACATAACCCGCTAGGATAGACTGTTCAATACGCGTTTGACCTTGGTCATTGTACTTAACGTAGTCTAGTGAAGCCTGTGAAGGAACACCGAACGGATCAAGAGGCGCACAAGTACCTTGTGGACCTAGGATGTTTTCAGAGTCAGTTAGACCGTGGTTTTGAGCAACAAACCCACCATCGTAATCAGCAGTGTAGTTATATACACAATCAATCGCGCCAGTTTCTGGGTTAATACCCGCGTCTAGTGCTGCGAAGAATTTAGGAATGCTTACGCCTTCGTCTTGTGAGTAAACGTTACTGATACCTTTCTGGTATGAAAGTGACCAATCGAACGTCTTGTCACCGATATCGAAGAAGCTGCTTAGCTCTGCTTTGTAGCTGTTTACGTTTGATTCGTTGATAACTTCACGTTGACCAAGGTTGATCCAACCTCTGTGGTAGTAGAAGTTACCTGGGCCACCAAGTAGTGCTTCAACTTGTCCACGCGCTGTATCGTTAAGGAACGGATGCGAAGAGCTGAAGTTAAGTGCTGCACCAGAACCACCGAATACACCTGAGTTGTACTGAAGTGCTTGGTAACCTTGGTTAGCTGCGTCTGAACGGTTAGAGAACATAGTCATCTCTAGGTTCAAGTCTTCCGCTAGCTCGTAGTTTGCGATAACAGTAAGGTTATAACGCTCGAAACCTTCACGTGCAGTGTTCGTTTCAAGTAGGTTTAGACCGTCACCGCCAGAAGCCCATACTGCGTTACCCGTTGCGATACCTGGATCGTAAGGTACTAACGTACCAGAACCTGCAGGGTCGAACTGATAGAAGTTACCGTCACCCCACGCACCAAGGCCGAAGTTTGTAACAGCAGTTGGTCCAGGAGAAATCAAACCACTGAACGACAAGATACCCGCACGCGGGTCTGGTACTAGCAATACTTGGTTTGAAGGAATGTTACCGTCTGCATCTGCAACACCTTGACCAGATGCTGGTGTGAAGCTACCCCAGTCATTGTATAGGCCAGGAACTTCGCTTGCTGCGATGTTATCAGTTTTGTTGTATTCGAACGCAAGAACGATGTTGCCCTTGTCGTTATCGAAGTTACCACCGATCAATGAACGGAAAGAACGGTCATCAGCGATACCGTTGTAAGACGTGTAGTCATATGAGAACTCAGCGCCTTGGTAATCTTTCTTAAGAATGTAGTTAACAACACCCGCTACAGCATCGGCACCGTATACTGGCGCACCACCAACCTTCATCACTTCTACGCGATCGATTAGTGCTACTGGAATGTTATTTACGTCAACCTGGCCACCTGGCGCGCCGCCGCCACCAACTGGAGAGTTACTTGAGATAAAACGGCCGCCGTTGATTAGCGTTAGTGTACGCTGAGAACCAAGACCGTATAGGCTGATAGTGTTTTGACCAAGTGCTTGACCGTTAGCAGCAGTGTTACCACCGATTTCTGGAGTCACACCAGCGATAACGCCTGGAAGGTCAAGAACAGCAGTGATCGCGTTAGTCATACCACGGTCACGGATGTAGCTGTCGTCGATGTAGGTAATCGGCTGAGTCGCTTCTAGATCAACACGCGAGATACGTGAACCTGTTACCTGGATTTTTTCTACCGTTTCTTCTGCTTCATCGTTAGGAGTAACCTCTTCTTGCGCTAGTGCGTAATTTGAGGTCGAAACAGCGAATGCTGTACCGAAGGCACAAGCAAGCCTGACTGATTTAGCCAACCTTGAGTTTTTATACATGAGTTGTCTCCCTGGACCACTTTATAAGTGCTTATTATTAATCGCTTGATTTAATCGCTTTGCGATTTTTTTTATCAATCGCTCAAAGCGATTTTTATCGATAGGGCTGTAACCCTAGGGTCATAATAAACGCATAAATAGACCAGTGGCAACTTCGAATCGACGAATAGTTGCGATAAACGGTATTTTTTTCGGAAAAACCCCACCAGAATGTAAATATAGTGTTACAAAAACGCTTTTTTTTAACCTTTAATCGCTTTTTTTCAAATTTTTCTCGGTTTTATTGAAACTTTTTTGAACGGCTTGGGTCTATGTGCGTTCGACTAAATTATCACCGATTGAGAAAACGCATCTCATTTTTGCCAATTCGATGTATCAAAACGGCTTGAATTGCCCCCTGTATACGAATGCTAAATTCCTCTACTTCCTTGCCGTGTCTACACTTTTACTCGTCCTAAATAATTCGCCGACACCAACAGTTCAAAAAACAAACAATCATCACCAAATGAATGAAATTTCAGTTTTGATGAATATTCATATCGAACGACAAAATTAAATGAGAAATAAACGTACATAGCAAACTTCGAATTTTGCGGCTTCATAGATAGGCGAGGAAGTATCGACGTTGAGACACACGCTCGTTTTAATGAGCGACGATGATAAACTTGTATCACTACAGATATACGTACAAAATAGCAACAGATTGATACTACGCTGCACAGTAGCTAACTTTCTCCTACAATAAATTCAAAACACTTAGCCAAGGTTTAATAAATGAAGTTAGATGATGATATTCACAATTACTACGAACATTTGGTGTTAGAGCGTATAGCTGAATTGGGGCTGGACAAAAACAAATCACCAGACTTTGTTGCCGATTTGTGTTGTTTGGCATTAAATCAAGTGCCTCCCCGTTATATCCGCTACGAAGTAGACATGGCGTTTTATCTGCCTCAGTCCGAACGGCAACAAATGGAAATGAATGTTGAAAATGCAATCGAGAAAGCGATTAAGTTTTTAGACCAAGCCAAGACAAGGACAGAGGAAGCAAGTTAACGGGATGATGCTGGGATTGGGTGGCGAGCTTCCAGCCACATCCCGGCACATGAGTCCCCTGCTGCGGCTGCTCCCTTCCGGGCCTGACCGAGTTCACAAAGTATCATTGCGGGAGGACCAAAAGCCCACCATTGAAGCTCATTTCAAAGATAGCCCTTGAAAGAGGCTGCGCATTATGACGACTTACTAGATAAGATTCAAGTATTGTTTTTAATGCGTTCTTCAGCCATCGTATTTGCCACAATATTGGTCGCAATTTGCTCGGCTTCGCTGCGTTTGAACACTTCGATTAAATTATCACCAATGCGCTCCAAATGTGCTTTAAGTGCCTCATTTGAAGACGACGCCATACGCTGATGGAAGATATCAATGATGCCTCCAGCGTTAATCACATAATCAGGTGCGTACAAAATGCCTTTCTCTAATAACCGAGTCCCGATTTGCTCTTCAGCCAGCTGATTATTGGCCGCACCTGCAATGACTTTAGCTTTAATGGACTCGATTGACGCATTATTTAATGTCGCACCCAGCGCGCAAGGCGCTATCACATCAACATCCAGTGAGTAAATTTCGTCGGGTTGCACCGCAATCGCACCGAGTTCCTTTACGGCAATATCAATGCCTTCTGGGAAAATATCAGTCACAAATAGCTCAGCGCCGGCATTGTGAAGATGTCTAGCCAGTCTCAACCCAACATGGCCCAAGCCTTGAATAGCCACTTTCACACCTTTTAGTGACGTGCCCAGCTGGTATTTTACCGCAGCTTGTAAACCAACAAACACGCCGTAGGAGGTAGCGGGTGCTGGATTGCCATCAGGGATATCACCGGCATAGTGATAACGAGCATTGTCACCGGCAACAAATTGCGTTTCTTTTGCCATCGTTTCGATATCTGCGACGGCAATACCCGAGTCCTCTGCTGTGATATACATGCCACCCAAAGCGTTCACAAAACGCCCCATTGCCGCCATTTTTTCGGTTGTTTTTTCCGCTCTGGCATCGCCGATAATGACCGCTTTACCACCACCTAAAGCAAGCTCTGCCATCGCCGCTTTGTAAGTCATGCCTTTTGATAATCGCAGGACATCCGTTAACGCTTCGTCACTTGATGCATAAGGCCACATACGACAACCGCCGAGGGCTGGACCAAGTGTTGAATCGTGAACAGCAATAATCGCACTGAGCCCTGATTCCTCGTCGTGATGAAAGGCAATGTGCTCGTGGGCGTCAAATTCAGGATGATCAAAAACTGACATGGTTACTCTTCTTAATAGGGTGACTTTTGCTTATAATAACGAAAGTGTCAGAGGACATACCTTGCATTGTTTTTTACACTTCAACTCTCGATTAAAAACTTTTTAACATTTCCCCTTATTGACTAGGATACCCATCCTAAAATAGAATTTATTCCATAATAAATATCATAATAAGCTTGGGACCCTAACGATGAAGCTCGACAAATTCGATCGCGAGATACTTCGCGTGTTGCAACAAGACGCCACTGTATCCATGGCCGATCTCAGTCAACGTGTTGGTTTATCGCATACGCCGTGTTGGCGTCGCGTCAAACGGATGGAAGCCGACGGCATTATTCGCGGGCGCGTCACCTTATTAGACAGTAAAAAACTCAATCTTGGCGTGTCGGTGTTTATTTATGTCACGCTCAAAAATCACGACGGTGATTCACTTACGGATTTTGAAAATGCAGTGCAATCCATTGATGAAATTGTTGAATGTCACACTACCAGTGGTGATAAGGATTATTTGCTCAAAGTGATTGTGGAAAGTATCGAAGAGTATGAGTTTTTATTAAAATCGAAATTAACGCACCTTCCACTCGTTGACCACATCAGTTCAACCTTTGCGCTAAAGCAAGTCAAAAATACGACAGAACTCCCGATCAAAAACCAGTAATCCAGCCCCCTGACAACAGAAACAGCCGACCATACAGGTGGCTGTTTCAATTAACGAGTATGTGCGCTAACTACTGTGCATCCGGTTGGTTTTCTGGAGCAGCTTGTTGAAACGCGTCAAGTTGCAAACAGTTCTCGGTAATCTTATTGATCAGTGGATAAGGCGACAAATCTACCCCAAAACGTTTTGCATTGTATATGTGCGGAATTAAACACACATCGGCTAGGGACACGTCAAAATCAAAACAATACTTACCAGCTTGGGTTTGCAGTTTTTCTTCAATCGCGGCAAAACCTGCCGTTGTCCAATGGGATATCCACGACCTCACTTGCTCATCATCCGCGTTGAATTCTGATTTCAATCGATTTAATACTCGAAGATTACAAAGCGGTTGAATATCACTGGCTAAATCTAACGCCAATGCTCTAACACGTGCCCGCTCCAAGGTATGACTCGGCAGCAACGGCGTCGTTTCACTGTAACGCTCGTCGAGGTATTCAATGATACTCAACGACTGATTTAAGATAATATCTTCATCCTCGTCGACAAAAGTCGGTACCAAGTGAGAAGGGTTTAATCCATGATAAGCGTCGCCGAATTGTTCGCCGCCGTCTTTGACCAAGTGGACGGGCACATATTCGTAATCTAACCCTTTCAGGTTTAGCGCTATGCGCACGCGATAACTCGCAGAAGAACGCCAGTAACCGTATAATTTAAGACTCATAACTTCACCTTCTGTCGTGGCTATTTTTATATGTTTACACTTGTCTTATTGATACCGTATTCGCGTAATTTGTTTGCAATAGCGGTATGACTTAGTCCGAGCTTTTTAGCCAATTGCCTCGTGCTTGGATAGCTTGGATACAACCGGCGAAGTAAATCCTTCTCAAACTTTTTCACTTCTTCATCTAATGTGCCATCAAAGTTTTCATCAATGAAGGTTGCCGAGGGTGCACATTTAGGTAATTGCACATTTTCCTTCGTCAACTCATTGCCGTCTAACAGAGACAAGGCTCGAAACAAAGCGTTTTGCAATTGAAGAACATTCCCTGGCCAAGGATATTGATTGAGAAAATCTACACAGGTTCGACTGAGTTTAGCGGGACGTCGGCCTAACTTGTTGCAGTGTTGGACGATAAAATGTTCGGCTAATGGAATAATATCTTGCTTTCTATCTCTCAATGCAGGGACAACGATACTCAATACATTCAGGCGATAGTAAAGTGACTTGTCCACCTTCCCTTCTTCAACTAACTGTCCCAGATCGGCATTTGTCGTTGAGATGATTCGCACATCAACATCAATACCTTCGGCTGCGCCTTGGCGAAAACACGCACCGTGTTCAAGTAACGTTAGTAACTTTTTCTGCAGGCTCATCGACAACGCATCAAGATTTTCAAGTACCAGTGTACCGTCTGACGCATGTTCAACGATGCCCGGTTGACTCGCTATAGTTTGATCACCTACTCGCCCGAACAATGCGGCATCTAGCAGTTCACCCGGCAAACTAGCACAGTCAAAAATCTCCAATCGACCTGCATGTCGTCGGCTCGACTCGTGTATCGCTTTCGCGAGACTGGTTTTACCCGTACCCTCATCACCGAACAATAACACCGTCTCATCTTGATCAGATGCTTTTTTCGCCTGCTCAATTACCGATTGCATCAATGGCGTTCGAAACACAAAACTGTCAAAGCTGTCTTTGGGGCTTTGATGAAACACGCTCAATTGTTGTCCCAACCGAAACTCTGACTTTAAGATGACGACAGCGCCAGCAAGCACTACTTCATTGTCACCATCAGGTACGGTAACGGGTAAGACATCCGCTAGATAGTCTTGTTGAATAAATTTCACTTTGGCGGTTTGTGCTTGGGGCGCTTTGGCTTCGGCCCATCGACCAAAATTGAACCCCTTGACTAACTCGGCAATGTCTTGCCCTATGATGTCTTTAATATCGACTTCTAATCCACTTAATACAGCTTCATTACACAACAGCACGTTCCCTCTGCCATCAATCGAAAACACGGGGTCTGGCAAGGTTTTCATTATGGTTGCGAGCTGTTGCTTTTCACGCTCGCCCGGCATAAATGGCGTGGTTTTCACGTCTTCAATGCCATCGATGCGACGGATTTGCGGCATCAGGTATTGGAAATCTGAAAATTCAATATTGGGGAAATTGAGGAAAATCTTGCCGATTTTATCGATCTCGATACCACGCAAGTCGATGTTTTGCGTAACCAAAATATCTAACACATCCTGTGTTATGCCCAGTCGGTCCTGACAGCTGATCTCTAAGCGCATACCCTTCCTCTATGTAAAGTTATTTTTACAGGATATCACACTTTAGTTACATCTGAATATTTTTTTAGTCGCGTGAGGGCGACAGTTTAACTCGCAATTTTTTCTTTTGGCGGGAATAAAGGCTCAAATAAACCAAGCGTTTTCGCTTGTTCAACTAGCGCCATGATATCCATCTCAGCGAGTGAGAACAGGTCGTCAAATTGTTCAAGCACGTAATACAAAGGTTGCATAATATCGATACGGTAAGGCGTTCTTAGTACATCGAGAGGTGTCAAATCTTGACGTTGTGCTGCTGTGCTTTCCAATGCATAGCGTGTTTCACCCGGTGAAGACAAGATTCCACCGCCATAGATTCGCAAGCCGTCTTGTGTTTTAAGTAAACCGAACTCAACCGTAAACCAGTAAAGACGGGCAAGGTAAACGCGATCTTCTTTTGACGCCGCAAGACCAAGCTTACCATACGTGTGTGTAAAGTGAGCAAACGCTTCGTTGGTCAGCAATGGACAATGGCCAAAGACCTCGTGAAAAATATCGGGTTCTTGCAAGTAATCGAATTCTTCCCTCGAACGGATGAAGGTAGCGACAGGGAATTGTTTATTGGCAAGCAGCGTAAAGAACTTGGTAAAGTTGATCAAAGCAGGGACTTCGGCTGTGCGCCAGCCCGTTGTTTTGAGGAGAACTTCATCAATATCCTTGAGCTGAGGAATACGGTCCGTAGGCATACCCAGCAATTCAATACCGTCCATATATTGCTGACATGCTCGCCCTGGCAACAAGGTGATCTGTCTGTCATACAATTCTGACCAAATCTGGTTTTCTTCATCTGTCCAATGGATGATACCGTTTTCGTCTGATTGTTTAGACTGATACTGGGTGCCTTTGCTCATGTTTCACTTCTCTTGGGCGATATTCGATGGCCAACAGTCTAGTGAAAATGAACCAAGAAAAAAGACTCGAATGCACCATGGCAGGAGACTCAATGTAACAAATATTTTACAGCGTAAATGAAGCTGTACACCCTGCCAAAAACAAATTCATAGCATCTACAAGACGTTAATGTGCCGCTTAAAATGTAAGGCTGCGTCTATCTCCGCTTAGTCAGGATACGCCGTTCGGCCAAAAGTATGCGAATGAAGCGCGTTATGCTGTATGCCAAACAATATGAAGCACCGAAACTGTCCTAGAAGCATCAAATTTATTGAAAATAAAAGAATGGTGGGAGGCCGATTCTACCGACACCAATACGGTTTCAACCATTGGTGACATGCCAAATAGCTTTAGAGGGGATATAAAAAAACCGACAGCAATAGCCATCGGTTTTATTGATGAAGATACGTTATCGTTGGGTAGATTTTCGGCGAATCGAACCCAGCAACCCCATGATTAAAAGAACAGCAACAGCAGGTTCGCTAACTTGATTGGTCAACTGTCCATTAACTACAAACCGAGTTGCACCTGACTGATATGTAAATTGTTCAGGAACATTGAATGGATTACTTGCATTGATAGCCGTAATTGGCAAATCGTTGCTCAGATCAGTGGCAACATCAAGTAAGATGACACCATCGAAATCCGTCATTGAATCAGCACCAAACTTTCCGGCACCAAATGCTAATGCATACCAACCACTTTGAAGCGTTAGAGAAATGTTGCCAAAATAATCATCATCCGACGTACCAATATTAACCAGTGTGGTACCAATGACATCAGGTGTCGAAAGGTCAATACTGTCTGGAAAATCATCCTGATCGTTAAGCCCGACGATGGCGGCGAACACGTTGCGATTTCGGTCTGCTTCAAAATAACCACCCACCGAACTCAGTGTGTAAGTATCATTCAAGAAAAATCGATGCATCGCAAAATAGTGGTTGTCTACGCCCAAGCCGCTCCCCGTCGTAGGTGCGGTATTTTGTGCTGACTCAAAAATAAGGCCAGCGTTGGCATTGCAAGATACCGAAACGACAAAAAAGGCGAACAAACGGAGGACTAAGTGCTTTAAAGAATTGAATTTCATATTAATTCCCTTTAGTTATAGTTATACACCTAGCTAAGCAATTACCACTCCAAGATCGTAAGTTGTTGTTACAATAAAAATTAATCCAAAATGGTCTTACCAAAAAAGAAATATTGTTAAATTCCCTGACACTTATAAGCGTGTTTGATGTGCCCATACAGGCACAAAAAAAGCAGCGTTATTCGCTGCTTTTTCATCTTAGTGTTTGTGTTTACAGTCGGCTAATTTCACGGTTGAGTTGAAATTCTCTCGAGGTGACGTACTTTTCCATCAATCTCAAGCGACGTTCAGCTTCGTTGAAATTTCGCTGAATGTGGTGAAACGCCTTTTTAGGTGGTTCTCCCGCTTGCCACGCTTTCGTTTTTACCTCAACTTTCTGGCCAGTCGTTGAATCTTGATTATTTCTCCAACCTTTTCCGGAATGTTGAACAAAGCTCGACGTCTCGTTACCAACATGGTCATTCGATTTTTTATCGAGAATAAACCAACACGCGATGTAAGAAACCAGAACAAAAGGACCTGCGAGAAGAAAGAACCCTGTGACGGTTAAAATTCTTACCAACCAAGTTTCGATTCCGAAGTAGTTTGCTACACCAGCACAGACTCCGGCGATTCTCGCGTTTTCTGTATCTCTGTATAACCCCTTCTTCTCGTTCATGCTCGGTCTCTCCATTCAGGTGCTTCGCTATCAAGAATCGCTTCTAATGTTTGAATTCTCTCAGACATCTGTTCTGCTTTGTCAGCAAGATCTTGCATCGCAGTATACTCTTCCTGAGTCAGACCTTGACTTACTTGGCGCTTGCTTCGGTAGTGGAGAATCAACCATATTGGCGCAACAATAATCATAAAAATGATAATAGGTGCTATAACCAGAGCTAAGATTTCCTCTTCCATGCCGTACCTCCTCTATATACATTCCGGCTGAAGCGGGCGTGGCCCGCCAATTTGTGCTGATAGGCGAATTATTTCTTTGCTTTATCTTTCGATTGCATCTGCGCTTTTAACGCTTCTAATTCTTCGTCTATCTTATCGCCAGCTTCAAGTTCAGCAAACTCATCATGCAAGGTTTTCTTACCTAAATCATAAGCTTCTACTTGAGACTCTAGGTCGTCAATTTTACGCTCATATTGTTCAAAGCGTCCCATCGCATTGTCGACTTTCGAGCTATCAAGCGTTTTCTTCACATCAAGTCTAGACGATGCCGTCTTCTGACGCATAATAATTGCTTTTTGGCGACTCTTTGCATCAGCCAGTTTTTCCTGCAGCTGTGCCACTTCGTCTTGAAGCTTACCTATTTGCTCTTCAACAATAGATAGCTCTTTCTTTAGTGCTTCTGCCGCTTCGGCACTCTTCTTCTTTTCCTGAAGTGCAGCACGAGCCAGATCTTCACGCTCTTTGCTTAGTGCCAATTCAGCTTTTGCCTGCCAATCATCAACATCTGATTCTAGCTTTGCCACTTGAGCAATGATTTCCTTTTTGCTCGCAATGGTTTTTGCCGATACCGACCTGACTTCAACAAGCGTGTCTTCCATTTCTTGAATAATCAGTCGTACCATTTTCTCTGGATCTTCAGCTTTATCCAGAAGCGCGTTGATATTAGAGTTTACGATGTCGCTAAAACGCGAGAAGATACCCATAATCAATTCCTCTTACTCTAAATGTTAATTACATGGTTACTGTCTTGTAGTTAACAGATTCAATATGCTTGCCAACTTCGCAAAATAGTTAAACTACTGATTTAATTAAACTTTTAAATTTTAATGTAAGTATCGTAACACGGCGCGTTTTCATCTACACTATTAATTGGTCGAAATGACTAATTTTTGAGGGATTTAATGAGCAGGTTTCGCCAACAAGACAATTTGCTGGGTCAAGCAAACAGTTTTTTAGAAGTATTAGAACAAATTTCGCAGATTGCACCGCTAAATAAACCCGTGCTTGTCATTGGTGAGCGTGGAACGGGTAAAGAGCTTATCGCTGCGCGATTACACTTTTTGAGTAAACGCTGGGATCAAACTTACCTTAAGCTTAATTGTGCAGCGTTAAGTGAAAGCTTATTGGAAAGTGAGCTATTTGGTTACGAAGCAGGCGCATTTACCGGTGCAAGCAAGCGCCGTGAAGGACGATTCGAGGTGGCACACAACGGCACCTTGTTCCTCGATGAATTAGCCAACACCTCTGGTCTTATCCAAGAAAAGCTTCTCAGGGTCATCGAATATGGTGAATTCGAACGAGTGGGCGGTACTAAAACCGTTAAAGTTGATGTTCGATTGGTCGCCGCCACCAATGAAGACCTTCCAGCACTAGCTGATGCTGGGGAATTCAGAGCAGATCTGCTCGACCGATTGGCTTTTGATGTAATCACGATTCCTCCCCTAAGAGAGCGTCGAGAAGATATACTGATGCTTGCCGAGCACTTTGCAATAAACATGGCAAGGGAAATGGAAATGGAATTGTTTAGTGGCTTTACCCAAAAGGCAAAAACGACGTTGCTGGATTACGACTGGCCGGGTAACATTCGGGAACTCAAAAACGTCGTTGAGCGCGCGGTTTATCGCTGCAATAACCCTCACGTACCCGTTCACGAAATTATTCTCGATCCGTTTGAGAGTGAATTCCGCCCCGTTGGCAGAGTGAAAACCAATGATAGGGTGACGGGCAATAGCGAGTCAGCACAATCTGTTTCATCACCAACTGCGTCTCCGGCGCCAGCAATGGAAGTCACCGACACATCAACATCGAAGCTAGATGTGCCTACTACCGTGAACTTCCCTATCGATTTAAAAGAGCGCTCACAACAATATGAAATAGATATGATTCGCGGCGCGCTAGAAGACAGTCAATTTAATCAAAAAAAGACAGCAGAAAAGCTCAGTTTAACGTACCATCAGCTCAGGGGATATTTGAAGAAATACAATCTACTTGAGTCCAGTGAAGAGTCAGTAGAATAATCGCGGTAAATAACGTGAAAACAACCAGCTTTTTAGCATTTTTGTTGGCGATAGTCGGGCTCGGTGGTTGCACACAGAAAGATGAGGCCTTTTTTCGATCAGGTATCATCTATTGTTCGGAAAGCAGCCCTGTGAGTTTCAACCCACAACTTGATACCTCGAGCACGACGGCCGATGCGACGTCGCACCAGTTGTATAATCGACTTCTCGAATTCGATACCGTGTCGGGCCGAATCACCCCCAGCCTTGCCAGCAGCTGGTTAGTATCTGACGACGGCCTGACCTATGCGTTCCAGCTCAGAAAAGGCGTCGAGTTTCACACTACGCCCTACTTTACGCCAACGCGTACCTTCAATGCCGATGATGTCGTATTTAGTATCAATAGATGGCGAGTTCCTAATCATCCTTTTCACGACGTTTCAGGTGGCCGTTATCCCTATTTTGATAGCTTAGGGTTAGCCTCAAATATTGCAAAAGTGGAAAGGGTAAACGGGTACCGTGTCGAAATTACGCTCAATGAGCGAGATAGTGCGTTTTTGGCTAACCTCGCCAGCGATTTCGCCGTCATTCTGTCAGCTGAATATGCTGACTCGCTATCCTTGGCGCAACGATCACGAGATATAGACGACTATCCGATTGGCACTGGGCCATTCAAGTTTGTCGACTATCGCAAAGATCAGTTTGTCCGATATACCAAAAACGAAAATTACTGGGTTGACCAGCCTATTACAGACACCCTTATCTTTGATATCACCCCCAAAAGCTCATTGCGGTTAGCCAAACTCATTACTGGCGAGTGCGATGCTATGGCACTACCCGCACAAACAGAACTGTCTGTTATTCGAGAGCAAGAAAAACTTGTCCTCAAAGATAAACCTGGCCTCAACGTTGGTTATTGGGCGTTTAACACTCGTCGCCCACCGTTTGACAATCCAGATGTCCGTCGCGCACTCGCTTACGCCATTGATAAAAACAGTCTATTGGAAGCCGTGTATTTTGATGGCGCACAACGCGCAAAATCATTGCTACCCGATTCAAGTTGGGCCTATCAGAGTGACGCAGACGATACCGCATACAACCCGGTGCTGGCCAGAAAATTGCTGGATGATGCTGGTATTGAACGCGATTTTACCATGACAATTTGGGCAATGCCGGTTGAGCGGATATACAATCCTAACGCGCTAAAAATGGCCGAGTTAATTCAGGGTTACCTCTCAGATGTCGACATCAATGTCGAAATTGTTACCTACGATTGGACGACCTTCAGGCGACGATTAGAAGACGGCTTGCACGATTCGGTTTTAATGGGTTGGTCTGCTGACAACGGAGACCCAGATAATTTCTATCGGCCATTACTCAGTTGCGATGCAATACCGTCTAAGACAAATCGAGCGCTTTGGTGCAATCAAGACTTTGACCTTTTGCTCGATGAGGCCGTTCAAACCGATGATATTGAACGACG
Source organism: uncultured Alteromonas sp. (assembly GCA_963922845.1). Taxonomy (GTDB): domain Bacteria; phylum Pseudomonadota; class Gammaproteobacteria; order Enterobacterales; family Alteromonadaceae; genus Alteromonas. The sequence continues at coordinate 15,166 of CAWUJV010000054.1, read as the reverse complement.
AAAGGCATTGTACGAGCAAGTTAATCGCTTGCTGTACGAGCGCTTGCCATTGGTGCCTATCGCCCATGCCTATCAATATCAAGCCTATCGCAGCAATATAGCGGGCATGGAGATCAACCCCTTTGGTGGTGTCAGGTTTGCTGGGGTTGAAAAACTACCATGATTAGCACACTAATGCGGTATATCACACTATTTATATTAACGCTGTTGGTACTTACCGCGCTGTCTTTTTCTTTAGCTTATTTGTTTCCCGGTGATCCCCTCGTCAATATGTCTGGGATTACGCCGCAAAATCCCCTTCAGCGAGATGCACTCATTGCCCAATACGGCTTAAATGAATCTTATTTTGTCCAGTTCGGGTATTATCTTGAACGACTGTGGCAGGGCAATTGGGGATACAGTTTTGTGTCCGGTAGACCGCTCAAAGATGAATTAGCTGTCGCGTTACCTGCGACGATAGAATTGTCTGCTTATGCCCTTATTGTGTCCCTTATCGTGGGTATTGCGCTGGGTTGTTTAGCGGGTCTGCGCGCCTATTCGACTACGGATTTCACCCTAAACTCTCTGAGCATTTTCAGCTATTCTTTCCCCGTTTACTGGTTGGCGATTCTGTTTATTCTGGTGTTTAGTTTACAGCTCGGTATCGCTCCGCTGTCTGGAAGAATTAGCTTGATGTTTGATATTCCACCTCAAACTGGCTTTATCTTGATTGATATAGCGCTGACCAGTGGTATAGACAAAGGATTAGCGTTCAGTGATGCCTTGCAACACTTGGTTTTACCGACCATGTCTATTGCTATCATCACCACGGCTTCAATCATCCGTTTAATGCGTCGTTCAGTTATCGATGTACTCAACAAACCCTACATTGCGGCAGCGCGATCTCGAGGTCTATCTCGCTGGAAAATTTTTTCCCAGCACATTCTGCGCAATAGTCTTTTGCCAATCTTGCCCTTGATGGCAATTCAGGTCACTACACTTATCACTAATGCCATGATTGTAGAAACACTATTTTCTTGGCCGGGTGTGGGAAACTGGTTGCTACAAGCGATTTACCAGCGCGACTATTGTGCGTTACAAATCGGCATGTTGGCGGTATCATTTGTGGTTATAACACTGACAATTGCGATTGACTTGTTTAACCGTTTAATTGACCCAAGTAGGGATAAATTCGATCGTGGCTCAATTTAGTTTTTACGACGACGAGTTCCAGCCATCACCATGGCAACGAACCTGGCTTGAATTTAAGTCAAGTCATGCTGCAATTGTCGGCCTCGCGTTGCTGGTGTTTTTCATGTTTTTTGCGTTATTTGCACCGATTATCGCGCCTTACGATCCCCTAGAGCAAAACGTCGATGCCCTACTTGTTCCACCCAGTTGGTACTTCAACGGGACCATTACGCACCTATTTGGAACCGACCCATTAGGCCGAGACCTATTTAGTCGCATTATCTACGGCTGTCAGATTACATTTGGAACATCGGTGATCGTTGTTCTCGTCGCCATGCTAATAGGGGTAAGTATAGGCGTCGTGGCCGGCATGCTAAGTGGCGTTCGTTCGAGTGTCGTTAACCATCTGCTTGATGCCTTGATGGCCATTCCAACATTACTCATCGCCATCATCATTGTGGCAATACTCGGGACAGGCCTGGTTAACAGTATGTGGGCGATCACCCTTGCTTTGATTCCCCAATTTGTACACAACACCCGTTCATTTGTGCGCGGTGAAATGGAAAAGGATTACATCCAGTCTTCTAAACTTGATGGGGCCAGTCATTGGCAGTTGTTCTCCTATTCAATTCTACCGAACATGATTGAATTGTTAGTGGTTCAAGGCACACTGGCGCTGTCGATTGCAGTTATCGACATTAGTGCACTGGGCTTTCTGAACTTAGGGGCGCAGTCTCCACAACCAGAATTAGGTGCCATCCTCGCGAGCAGCTTAGATGTTGCTTACATTGCGCCATGGCAAGTTGCCCTGCCCGGGCTCACCATATTTTTAATGGTTCTCGCCATCAACATCGTCGGCGATGGCTTACGTGCTGCGCTAAGAAAAAGGCTTGTACGCTAATGGCTGTACTAGATATCAAGAACCTTACACTCGAACTCAACACAGGTACTGGGTCTGTAAAAGCACTTGAAAAGGTGAATTTGACCGTCAACTCAGGAGAGATACGCGCCCTCGTCGGTGAGTCTGGTTCGGGTAAAAGCCTCATCGTAGCCGCTATTTCTGGGTCGATACCACCGCAGTGGACACTGACCGCAGACAGGCTGACATGGGACGGCCGAAACCTTCTCACCATGTCGTCAGCTGAACGCCGAGAGGTTATGCGAAAAGACATTGCAGTGGTCTTTCAGCACCCCACGTCAGCGTTGGACCCATCAGCAACCCTAGGAGAACAACTCGAAGAAAGTGTGCCTGTCGAGTTTGTTGAAGGAAAATGGTTTTGGGAGAAGGCGCAGTCTCGTCGCAAACAAGCCATTGGCGTAATGCATAAGGTGGGTATTAAGCAACACAAAAAATACATGAAGTCTTATCCTCATGAGATTTCAAACGACATTGCGCAGAAATTCATGATCGCGATGGCACTCATCTCGCAGCCAAAACTCTTGATTGCCGACGATCCCACTCGCGGTATGGAGACGACAACCAAAACTCAGATACTGAAATTGTTTACTCGGCTCAACCAAACTAGAGATTTAGGCATTTTGTTTATCAGCCATGATTTGTTAGCGATTGCGAGTATGGCAACCACGATGACGGTGCTGTACTGCGGACAAACCGTCGAATCTGGACGCATGTCAAAAATACGCAAACGTCCACTGCACCCTTACACAAAAGCATTGCTTGATAGCGCGCCAAGTTTTAGAACTGATCTACCGCCAAAATCGTGTTTACCCAGTCTAGAAGGGAGTATTCCCACATTACAGCATCTGCCTATCGGTTGCCGATTGGGCCCTAGATGCCCTCGAGCTCAACGAGATTGTGTCAGTATTCCTTCCGTGAGACGGATTCATGACCACACGTACAGCTGCCACTTCCCACTGCATATGGATAAAATCTGATGGAAGTGATTCGCGTTGAGAATTTGAGTTTTGACAAGTGCAAAACAACCAGTTGGTTTAAAAAAGACGTCGTTTTTAAACTTGGTCCTATCGATTTAAGTGTTAATCGCGGAGAAACCATTGCAATAATCGGCGAAAACAGTGCTGGTAAATCGCTGTTGGCCAAACTTCTCGTAGGCGCGGTGGCGCCCACGACAGGTACGATTTGGATGCACGAGCGAAAAGACGGAAAGGAAGCTAAAATCAGTGGGCCAGAGTGCCGAGCGGGTGATATCCGCATGATGTTTCAACAAACCAGTGAAGCAATGAATCCGGGTATTACCGTTGGTCAAATTCTCGATGAACCTTTAAAGCTGAACACAACGATCTCGGTAGTTGAGCGAAAGCAAATCGTTGAAGAAACCTTGATAAAAGTGGGCTTATTAAGAGAACACTATCATTTTTATCGGCATATGCTTTCAGACGGCCAACAACAGCGAATCGCAATGGCTCGCGCGTTGTTACTCAATCCCAAAGTAATAGTCGCCGACGAACCATTCGCGGCACTGGATCCCTCAATACGCTCTCAAACCGTCAACTTGTTCTTGCAACTGCAACAAGAGATGGGTCTTGCGTTTATTTTTATCTCACATAATTTGGGTATTGTTAGACATATTGCTGACAGAATTATTGTGATGGATGAAGGGCAGATTATTGAAACGGGAGAAACGGAAACCATCTTCCGATGGCCAAAACACCCGATCACCAAAAAGCTGATTATGTCCTATCAATCATTAGCAGCAATAAAATACCAGCGCTAGTGCCGTAAAATTAGCACTAACGCTACCTTGGTTAGCCTACCAAAGCCAAAAGTATTCCAGCCGCCACAGCAGAGCCTAACACACCAGCAACATTGGGCCCCATAGCATGCATCAGCAAAAAGTTATGGGGATTGGCCTCTAAACCTACCTTATTGACGACGCGTGCTGCCATAGGGACGGCAGATACGCCTGCGGCACCGATTAGCGGGTTGATACCACCACCCGAAAAACGGTTCATTAACTTGGCCATCAATACCCCTGTTGCCGTACCAATAGCAAATGCCACGGCTCCCAGAGCCAAAATACCTAGCGTTTCCACGGTCAAAAATTGATCAGCAGACAGTTTTGAACCTACTGCTAAACCAAGGAAGATCGTGACAATATTAATGAGTTCGTTTTGTGCGGTTTTGCTCAGTCTCTCTACAACGCCACACTCCTTCATTAAGTTACCAAAACAAAACATGCCGACAAGCGGCGTTGCCGAAGGTAAAAATAGGATGGTTGCCAAAAGTACCGCAAGCGGAAAAATGATCTTTTCTCTCTGGGATACAGGGCGAAGCTGAGCCATCTCAATTTTGCGTTCTTGTTCGTTGGTTAACGCTTTCATAATAGGTGGTTGAATGATCGGTACCAGCGCCATATACGAATAAGCCGCAACCGCGATCGCGCCAAGGAGATCAGGGGCAAGCCTGGAAGCGAGAAAGATGGCTGTTGGTCCATCGGCCCCACCGATAATCGCTATTGCAGAAGCATCTTTTAGCGAAAATTCAAAACCCGGTACAAAGTTTAATGCTATCGCGCCGAATAGCGTCGCGAATATACCAAACTGAGCCGCTGCACCAAGTAACAACATTTTAGGGTTAGCTATCAAGGCGCCAAAATCTGTCATCGCCCCTACCCCCATGAAAATGAGGAGTGGAAAGACACCGCTATCAATACCAACTTTATAAATGTAGTAGAGCAAACCGCCGGCCTCACTGAAACCGGCCAAAGGGATGTTGGTCAACAGTGCACCAAACCCGATAGGAAAGAGCAACAAAGGCTCAAATTTCTTCACAATTGCAAGATAAAGCAATAGTAAGCCCACGGCCATCATAACCAATTGACCAAGCTCAAAGTGTGCAAGCGCGGTGCTTTCCCACAAAACCAATAACTTATCCATGGCTTAATTCAGCTCCAACATCGGCTGACCACTCGTCACGGCCTCACCTTCACTGACCAGTACCGAAGAGACCACACCACTGTGTGTGCTGCGTATTTCCGTCTCCATTTTCATTGCTTCTAAGATCATGATGACATCGCCTTCCTCAACCCGAGCACCAATATTCGCTACGACTTTAAAAACATTGCCTGCTAAGGGAGCCGTAACAGTGTGGCCTGTCGTAGATTGCGGAGCAGGAGACTGAGCAGGCACAGGTGTATTAACCGGTGTAATTGCACCCAATTGACCCGCCGCGCCCACTTCTACTGAATACAGCTGGCCATCCACTCTGACATCGTAAACCGTTGGTGACGCGTCAGATGACGTCGAGGGAACAGTGGAAGACTGTACGACTTCATCTTCAGAAGGTGCCGCCTCAAACGCACTGGGGTTATGTCTATTTTGTAAAAATTTTAAGCCTACTTGAGGAAACAAGGCGTACGTTAACACATCATCAACCTTGTCTTCGGCTAACGTAAACGAGGTGTCCGACGCTAATTTTTCTAGCTCTTCAGTCAGTGTGTTCATTTCAGGCTCAAGCAAGTCTGCCGGTCGACAGGTAATCGCGTCTTGTCCATCTAACACACGTAATTGCAGCTCGGAATTGACCGGTGCAGCCGTGGCACCGTACTCCCCTTTCAAAACACCTGCCGTTTCTTTGGTAATACTCTTATAACGTTCGCCAGTTAAAACGTTGAGAACAGACTGTGTACCAACGATTTGGGATGTCGGTGTGACCAGAGGAATAAAGCCAAGGTCTTCTCTTACTCGCGGAATTTCTTCGAGTACCAAATCAAATTTGTCCTCAGCCCCCTGCTCTTTTAGTTGGCTTTCCATATTGGTCAACATGCCACCGGGGACTTGAGCCAATAAAATACGAGCATCGACACCTTTTAAACTACCCTCAAATTTCGCATATTTTTTGCGAACCTGTCTGAAGTAGCTCGCAATACCTTCAAGGTGCGGCAATGACAGCCCCGTATCCCTAGGCGTGCCTTCTAAAATAGACGCAATCGTTTCGGTTGCGGTATGGCCATACGTCATACTCATTGACGACACCGCGGTATCTAGAATATCGATACCAGCATCAATCGCTTTTTGATAGGTTGCGGTACTAAGACCAGTTGTTGCATGACATTGCATAGCAATAGGTACATCAACCGACGCTTTGAGTTTGGTGACCAGTTCCTCACATTCGTAGGGCTTTAGTAGGCCTGCCATGTCTTTAATACATATAGAATGTACACCTTGATCTTCGAGCCGCTTCCCAAGATCAACCCACAAGTCGATAGAATGCACAGGACTCACCGTGTAAGAAATCGTACCTTGTGCATGGGCACCACAGTCTATGGTTGCTCGAATAGCGGTTTGCAGATTGCGCATGTCATTCATGGCATCAAAAATTCTGAACACATCCACACCATTATCATGTGCTCGCTCTACGAATCGTGTTACTACATCATCCGCATAATGGCGATAGCCAAGCAAATTCTGCCCGCGCAGCAACATTTGTTGCTTTGTCTTTGGCATGGCTTTTTTTAAAGCCCGAATACGTTCCCAAGGATCTTCTCCTAAATAACGAATGCAAGCATCGAATGTCGCGCCTCCCCACGATTCAATAGACCAATACCCGGCGTCATCGAGCTGTTGAGCAATAGGTAACATATCTTCTAATCGCAATCGCGTGGCTAATAGAGATTGATGAGCATCGCGTAGTACGAGTTCAGTGATAGCTAATGGTTTAGACATAGTATTTCCTAGGCTCACTTATTTTGCTGTCGGTGTTGACTGATTGCCGCAGCGATAGCAGCAACGACACGGTGATTGGGTTGTAATTCAGTTGTCGTGGATTGTTGTTGAGGGAGTGTGGGTGAGACGTTTTCATCCCCCGGAAACGTTTGACATACATAAGCGATGAGTTTCACGCCGCCGATAAGTAACGTCAAGAACGCAAATACAACAACCATGCCCACTAACATAAGCGTTGCCGCCTCGGTTAATTGAGCAGTAATAGTATCTGACACGATTTGCTTCTCTATCTGTAGAAAAAAGAACCGAATAAGTAACACGTGACATCACAAAACACAACAGTAAAACAGTCGCATAAATGCATACTTAGTCTAAATAAACGTAAATTCACTACATTTTTCGACTAATTATGCAATTTTAAGACATACTGAATCATTAAAATGGAAATAATAGAATCGAAATACGTCAATGTATATCGACCCATGTAGGCAAAATGGTCGACTTCTAGAGCGTATAGGACTGTATTCAAGACACAGTGTTTCCACTGTTGCCTCAGACATAACCAGTGGTTAATAGGCGTGATTGGTCATCTAGAACGAAGACTCGCTGGGCGGTCATTTATCGATATGAGTTAGATTTAGGTACAAAAAAGCCCGCATTAAGCGGGCTTTTGAAAGATGGCGCGTGTGGAAGGATTCGAACCTCCGACCGCCTGGTTCGTAGCCAGGTACTCTATCCAGCTGAGCTACGCACGCGCATTTCTAAACTTCAGTGCTTCTAAGAAGCAATAATGGCGGAGAGAGAGGGATTCGAACCCTCGATACCTGTATATAGGTATGGTTCCTTAGCAGGGAACTGGTTTCAGCCACTCACCCACCTCTCCGAATTTGTTTCAAATGTTAAGTCTTTATCAGAGGCTTATCAACTTACTTATTCGTAAGTGAGCGTAAATTTTGTTACAGCTTTAATCCTTATTCCCTTGTGTGGGAGCGATTCCAGCCGCCTCTCCTTAACGTGGAGCGCAGTTTACTGATTCATGGGGGGAAGTCAAACACTTTTTCAAACAAAAACGTCTACATGCTTGGAATTTAAACAGATTGGCGAATATTTGTTTTTTTTGAACAATGAACAAACAACAACGATAGACATTACTCTTTTGCTCAAACCGAATCTACGCGCACGATATCATCACTTTTCATCAAGCCGAAACAAAAAAGGCCGGCTATTGCCGACCTTTTTACACCGAAAAATCAGTGTTTAGGCATCGTCTTTAGGCGCGCCAACAGATTGACCTGTTTTTTCAGCCTGTATGCGCATATAAATTTCTTCACGATGTACAGATACTTCTTTCGGTGCATTCACACCAATTCTTACCTGATTGCCCTTAACGCCAAGTACGGTAACGGTCACATCGTCACCGACCATAAGCGTTTCACCAACACGACGAGTCAAAATAAGCATTCTATTGCTCCTGTTCCTTAATCTTGAACATATTCCCTATTATAACGCTGCGAAACGGCACGACCCGCCTCGAGCAACAGCATTCCTTGTTTCTGTGTCACCGCAAAAACTTGCTGTATATAACTTATTGACGATTATAGCTTATCTGTCAACCAAGAAGCGACAGAAGCCAAGGCTGTAGGCAAATTGTCAGGGTTATCCCCACCAGCTTGCGCCATATCAGGTCTACCGCCACCTTTACCACCTACTTGGGCAGCAATATGGTTAACAAGTTCACCGGCTTTCACTTTTGACGTGAGCGCCTTAGTGACACCGACAATAAGATTTACTTTTCCAGCGTTGGCCACACCCAGAACGATAATGCCTTCGCCAATGCGATTTTTAAGGTCATCCATCATGCCACGTAAGGCTTTTGCTTCGACGCCATCAAGTTGCGATACCAACACATTGACGCCATTAATATCGATACTTTGACCAAGAATGTCTGCGCCTTGCGCACTCACCAGTTTTTGCTTAGCCGCGCTCAGAGACTTTTCTAATTCCTTCGCTTGCGCCTGCAAACCGGATACTCGGTCAACCAAGCCACTTGCATCGACCTTTAATAGACCGCCCAACTGCTGAAGTAATTGCTGTTGAGACTGAACAAATGCCAATGCACCTTCACCACTTACTGCTTCAATACGACGTACACCTGACGCGATACCGCTTTCAGCAGTAATTTTAAATAAACCAATATCACCTGTTCTTTGTACGTGCGTACCACCGCATAGTTCAACCGAGAATGGCCCCATCGTCACCACTCGCACCTTCTCGTCATATTTTTCACCGAAAAGTGCCATGGCGCCTGACGCTTTGGCCTCGTCTAAGTCCATCAATTGAGTCGTCAAACTGTGGTTTGCTCGAATTTCCTCGTTTACACGTTGCTCGATTTGTAGAATCTGCTCGGCTGATACCGCTTCAAAGTGTGAAAAATCGAAACGCAAACGTTGACCGTCTACTAACGATCCTTTTTGCGTTACATGCTCCCCAAGAATTTCTCGCAGCGCCGCATGCAACAAGTGAGTTGCACTGTGGTTCTTTTTAATAGCTTCGCGATTAACGGTATCAATTTGCGCCGATAGCGATTGACCTTTTTCAAGGGTGCCAGACACCGTCCCTTTGTGAACAAATGCATTGCCCATCTTTTGCGTATCCTCTACAGAGAATGTCGCATCACCGAACGTTAAGGTTCCTGTGTCACCTACTTGACCACCAGACTCGGCGTAGAATGGCGTTTCATTCAATACTACTAGCCCCTGCTGACCATCAGTTAAACGATCAACAAGTTGATTATCGTGGACGAGCTCCAGTACAGTACACTGACCTTCTACAAGGTCATATCCTGTAAATTCGGTAGTCTGTTCTAGTTTTAATAGCTCATTGTAATCTGACCCGAATTGGCTTGCTTGTTGCGCGCGTTCACGTTGCGCTTGCATCGCCGCTTCAAATCCCGCTTCGTCAATTTTCAAATCGTGTTCACGGGCAACGTCATTGGTGAGATCGGTTGGGAACCCATAGGTGTCATAAAGTTTGAAGACGACTTCACCAGGAATCGTATCGCCTTTCAACTCGCTCAGTGTGTCGTTGAGCATTGCCATACCACGAGATAATGTTTTGCTGAACTGCTCTTCTTCGACTTTTAACACTTTTTCTAAAACGGGCTTTTGATCGACTAGCTCTGGGTAAGCTTTGCCCATCTCTACCGCTAAAGCGTCAACAAGCTTGTAGAAGAAAACGTCGCTTGCCCCAAGTTGATAGCCATGGCGGACCGCACGGCGGATGATGCGGCGCAGTACATAGCCTCGACCTTCGTTGCTCGGCATAACGCCGTCGCATACTAAGAAGCTACACGAGCGAATATGATCCGCTATGACACGAAGTGACTTATTAGACAAATCCGTGGTACCGACAACTTTGGCAGCCGCATTAATCAAGTTTTCGAAGATATCAATTTCGTAGTTACTATGAACGTTTTGCAAAATAGCAGATATGCGCTCAAGTCCCATCCCCGTATCAATTGAAGGCTTGGGTAGGGGCTCCATCGTCCCATCGGCTTGGCGATTAAACTGCATAAAAACGAGATTCCAGATCTCGATGAAACGGTCGCCATCTTCTTCTGGTGAACCCGGAGGTCCTCCCCAAATGTGCTCACCGTGGTCATAAAAGATTTCTGAACACGGACCACAAGGCCCTGTGTCCCCCATAGACCAGAAGTTATCTGACGTCGAAATCTTAATAATTTTTTCTTTTGGCAAACCGATTTCGTTTTCCCAAATCGCAAAGGCTTCATCGTCTTCTGAGTAAACCGTAACGAGAAGCTTTTCAACCGGCAAACCCAGTTCTTCAGTCAAAAATGCCCATGCAAACTTGATTGCATCGGTTTTGAAATAATCGCCAAAGCTGAAATTACCCAACATTTCGAAAAATGTGTGATGACGCGCAGTGTAACCTACGTTCTCTAAATCATTGTGTTTACCACCAGCACGCACACAACGTTGAGAGGACACTGCCCGAGTGTATGAGCGTGTTTCCGCCCCCAAAAACACATCTTTGAACTGGTTCATACCCGCATTGGTAAACAGCAGTGTTGGATCATCAGAGGGAACAAGCGAAGAGCTGGCAACGGCTTGGTGACCGTTGCGACTAAAGTAGTCGATAAATTTTTGGCGAATTTCAGCAGTTGATAATGTCATTGCTATTTTAAAGTCCTGTTTAACATGCTCGTGGGATAAACACCTGAACATCAACACGCTAGATACATGAGATTTAACGTGGATAATTTATAACCTAGAGGGCCGCAAAGATATCACGGAAACACCTTGATTGTTAAGCTTCAGCCCTGATTTTAGTGGGGATTTAATGCATATTGAATTTGCTCGTGGTCGAAGCCGCGATACTGCAAAAATCGAATTTGCTTTTGTTTTAATTTGAGATCCCGTTCTACTGCGTCGCCAAAGCGTTTGACTTTAACTTGCAGCGCCAACTCAAACCAATCTACATCATTATCTCTAAACGCTTGTTCTATATCACTTTCTGAAACTTTAGTTAGCATTAAGTCACGTTTAATTCTGAGGAATCCCTGACCTTTTGAGACACAAGAGCGAAGGCGCATGTCAGCGTAACGGCTGTCACTTTGAATCCCCGCTTCCACAAACTCTTCCAAAATGGATAAAAAGTCACTTAACTCAAAGCCTTTTTCCGTAAGTTTACGTATTATTTCACTTTGGGCGTGCTCTCGTCGTGCCAGCATGCGAGTAATCGCGTCTGTGATGATTTTTCTGATGTTATCTGACATGGTCGTCGGTTGATATCGCCCCAGTGTTTGTACTTTCCGTAAAATAAGGGCTTAACGTTAAGAATTCAATGGCAATTCAGTGTAGCACCCACCACAGCATCTTGGAGTTTGATCAAGACTCCTGGGCCACTATTGCCCGAGGCAAAGGGCCGTTTTTGCGCTACGAATTTTTGAGTGTATTGGAGCAAACAGACTGTGTAGGCCATGACACTGGGTGGCAGCCTAAATTTTTTGCCGCACAGCAAGATGGACAGCTCGTGGCTGCCGTACCGGGTTATACCAAGTACGATAGTTATGGAGAGTATGTTTTCGATTTTGCGTGGGCAAATGCTTATCATCAACACGGACTGGACTACTATCCCAAATGGGTGAATGGTATACCCTATACACCGGTGTCCGGTGAAAGACTCTTGTTATCCGACGATGTATCCCATTCCAGCGACATCGTCGATACATTGCTACCATATATCGAACAACAACAACGTTCAGTATCTTCATCACTGCATTGGCTGTTTACAAGTGTCAATAGCAGTGACCACATTGCCACACATTACCCACTCAAGCGTCTCAGTGTCCAATTTCAATGGTTTAACCGCGGTTTTCATAGTTTTGACGATTACCTTCAAACCTTTACTTCAAGAAAGCGCAAAGACATCAAAAAGGCGAGAGCCAAATTAGCCTCGCAAGGCATTAAAATCGAGCGTTTCACCGGCAGCAAAATTACTGATCAAGTCATGGCCTTTTTTTACACTTGCTACAAGCAAACATATTTAAAGCGCAGTGGCCATGAGGGCTATTTGACGCAGGCGTTTTTCGAACGTATTGCTGAGCAAATGGCCGATAACCTCCTTGTCATACAAGCGGAAAAATCTGGTACTCCTGTCGCAAGCGCCTTGTTGTTTTACGATGAAACAGGGTTATATGGTCGCTACTGGGGTACCTTAGAAGAACTTGACGGCCTACATTTTGAAGTCTGCTATTACCAGGGCGTAGATTTTGCCATTGAGCACACATTACCGTTGTTCAATCCCGGGACGCAGGGCGAACACAAAATTTTAAGAGGGTTTGAGCCTATTTTCTGCTACTCTCACCATCACTTATTCCACGAGGGCTTCCACGAAGCCGTGAACCGATTCCTTACACAGGAAAAACCAGCAATAGAGCGCTATTATGAACAAGCGTTTGCTGCATTGCCCTTTAATCAGGGCTACAAAGAGTCAATAACGACAGAAGACGTAAATCCTACATTTTCATCTCAGTCACACAGAGAAAATACACTATGAAAAAAACGATGATAGCCACTTTAGTGGCAGCGACGCTAGGGCTGGCTGCCTGTAGCCAACCACAACAAGTTGAAGAACAAGCCGATACACAAGCGCAAGCGCCTAAAGGTAAAGCTGAATTAGGCAGTTTCGGTGTGGAGTTGAGCGCACGTAACGAAGCGGTTAAACCTGGCGATGATTTCTTCATGTATGCCAGTGGCTCTTGGTATGACAACTATGAATTACCAGCTGATAAAACGCGTTACGGTGCGTTTACTAAACTCGCCGAGCGCAGCGAAGAGCAAGTAAAAGAAATTATCGACAGCATCATGGCTAAAACTGACTTGAATGCTGAAGAAAAGTTAGTTCACGATTTCTACAAAGCATACATGGATACTGACACGATCAATGCCAAAGGTATTGAACCTATCAATGACGTGCTAGCAACGATTGCCAATATTCAAAATACGACAGACCTAACAAAAGTGTTTGGTAATGCGTGGCTAACTGGCACATCGACGCCAATCGGCGGTGGACTTTGGTACAACCGTTTAGATCCAAACCAATACCAGTTGAGCGTTGGCGTTGGTGGGTTAGGTCTACCTGATCGCGATTACTACCTCACCGATTCAGAGCGTTTTGACGGCATTCGCCAAGCGTACGTCGCGCATATTGAACAAATGCTTGGGTTCGCTGGTGTCGAAAACCCTGCTGACGCAGCGGCTAAAATCATGGCACTTGAAACGGCGATAGCAGAAATCCAGTGGCCAAGAGAAAAGCGCCGCAACCGCGATTTAACACTTAACCAAATCGAACGTGCAGAGCTTGCAGATGTCTACGGTGGGTTTGACTGGGATACCTTTTTTGCACAAACAGGGTTGGCCATTCCTCATTTAAATATCACTCAACCGCAACCGGTAAAAGATGTCATTCAAATTATCAATGACACTCCATTGGAAGATTGGAAGTCATATTTGACCTATCATACTATCAGCAACAATGCGGGTTTATTGTCAGAAGATATCTACAACGCTAACTTTGACTTTTTTGGCAAAACGCTTAGCGGTCAGCAAGAACCTCGTCCTCGCTGGAAGCGTGCTGTCAGCCAAATGTCTGGAACAGAAAGCTTGGGCTTCGCCATTGGTAAAGTTTACGTCGATCGTTATTTCCCAGAAAGTTCAAAGACGCAAATGGCAGAGCTAGTTGAGAACCTGCGCAAGGCTCTGGGTGAGCGAATCGAAGGCCTAGACTGGATGGGTGAAGAGACTAAAGTGAACGCTCAAGCCAAGCTTCAAGCCTTCAATCCCAAAATCGGCTACCCTGACGTATGGCAAAGTTTCGACGGATTAACCATTGCTGACAATGATTTGGTGGGTAACATTAGAAACCTTCGTCAATTCTTCCAAGCTCAGGATGTCGAAAAAGAACTTAAGCCAACTGATCGCAATCGTTGGGGTATGACACCACAGCGCGTGAATGCTTATTACAACTCGTCATTTAATGAGATTGTATTCCCGGCGGCAATTTTGCAACCGCCTTTCTTCGATCCGAATGCCGATCCTGCCGTTAACTATGGTGCAATCGGCGCTGTTATTGGCCACGAAATGGGTCATGGCTTTGATGACCAAGGGTCTAAGTCGGACGCAAATGGTATTCAGCAAAACTGGTGGACGGATGAAGACCGTGCAGCATTTGAATTGAAAGCAGACAATCTTGCGGACCAATACAGTGAATATGAACCCATTGAAGGTAACTTCGTTAACGGCCGCAATAGTCTTGGTGAAAATATCGGTGATGTAGGTGGTCTAGCGATGGCTTATCACGCTTACCAACTTAGCTTGAACGGCAAAGAAGCCCCTATCATCGATGGCTTAACCGGTGATCAGCGTTTCTTCCTGGCTTGGGCACAGGTATGGCGAGAAAAGCGCACAGAGCAAAGTATGTTGAATCAATTACGCGGCGGCACGCACGCTCCTGGTCGTTATCGAGCGCTCGCACCTCGTAACCATGACGCGTGGTATGAGGCATTCAACGTACAACCTGGCGATGCGTTGTACCTTGCGCCTGAAGACCGCGTCAGAATCTGGTAAAACAGTCCTGACAGCAAACTCACAAAGCGAAAGCCACTTCTTACAAAGTGGCTTTTTTGTTGTGCTGATAAAAAGTGCGGCGGTTCTGGTTATCCCATAGTCACAACGGCTATATGCCTTGTCATGAATGTGTTCAAACAACGAACTGCATAAAAAAAGCAGCCAATAGGCTGCTTTTTTGTGACCGTCAATGACGCGACTTA
>CAWUJV010000053.1:0-33196 GCA_963922845.1 uncultured Alteromonas sp. | reverse complement strand
GATGATCAACCTACCATGGTGACCGATTCAACATGGTCGCAGAGGGAACTCTGCATTGAGGCAGCTCTATGAGCTGCCTTTTTTATTGCCAAGCCTCTTCGTATTCAGCCGGTTGAACGCGCATACACTCGTAAGGATAAAACGGCGTTAGCCCTACTAATCATTGTTACGCTTCCAATTGAACAATAGGAATTTCTCCCGCCACCCTTTTGGGCATGGCGCAACACAATAACGCTTCATTATCGTTGAGAGGGTAATCCGCGCCACTGTGCACTACTTCGCCCTTCTTCACTTTCACTTTACAAGAACCACAGCTACCACTGCGACAGCCAAATTCAGGTTGAAGGCCATGCCCCTCAGCAAAGTCTAACAGACTCCCATCTTGCTTACTCCATGCCTGTTCAACCTGTGATTGACTGAACTGTATGATTGCTGTTTCTGCAATGTCGATGGCTTCAGGCTCGCGTGCGGTTTCGGGACGTTGCCTTGTGATGGACCCAGGACCAAAAGCTTCAGCATTAATATCGGTATCATTGACGCCTAAACTCAGCAATAAGTCGTAGGTATCCTGCATAAAGCCTGCAGGGCCGCAAAGGTAAAATTGATATTTGTCGAGTGGCAAAACCGATTGCAACATATCAGCATTGAGTCTTCCAGCACCAGAAAAATCCACGCCAGGCTTTGCTGATTGCTCTGGCTGGGTAAGAAGCCAAAACGCACGTGCATCTGCATACCCCTGATAGGCTTGGGTAAGCTTGTCAATTTCAGACTTAAATGCCATGTCATCAAGTGTTTTAAATGTATTAAACATGATGACCTTGGTACGCTCTCTCGTACGCAGTGCCTCTTGTAGCGCGTCGCGGTACATAGATATCATAGGCGTAATACCAACGCCTGCAGAGAGTAAGACGATGGGTTTATCGATATTATCGAGTACAAACTGACCTTGAGGCCCCCCAATGGTAGCCATATCGCCAACGTTTAATTTATCGTGTAACCAATTAGAGACTTCTCCGTCGCGTTTTACGCTGATACGAAAAAAGTCATCTTTGGGCCCGCTTGATACACTGTAGTGTCGAATGTGCTTGGTACCATCAATTTCAACGCGAATCTTAATAAATTGCCCAGCTTTGAAGGCAGGACGTGAATCATCGAGGTCAAAGTAAAATGACGTAATACCATTACTTTCTCTCTCTTTGCGAAGCACGCGCACATTGCGCCATTCACTGGCTGATTCTGGCGCCTCCTGTCTTGATTCGGCTTGCGCCCAGCTTCCTGTCATTAACGTATTTGGCGAGTAAGCGTCAAATTCAAATTCGAATGGTAAGGCTTGCGGCAGTATATGACCCTGTTTCAGTTCAAACTCCCAGTACCGTTCAGCGCCGTCAAACCCGTCGGGTTTGTCATCAAAATGAATGGTGGCTTGACCGGTAAGTTGAACGACGTCACCCGTTTCAAAATCAACAAACAATAAACCTACATTTGGATTAACGAGAATATTACCCAGCGTATTGAACATGTTGTTGCCCATATAATCTGGGATGAGCAAGCGCGACGTACCTTCGATTTTAACGAAGCCCGGCTTACCGCCACGGTGTGACATGTCCACTCCGTTTGCAGGTCGCGATTTATCTGCTGTTGGTGCAACACTGCTCGCCACAAAAAAAGTATCGGCAGTAGAAATTAAGTGTTTTAGCGAATCGTTAAACTCAAAAAATGTCGTTTTCTCGCCTTGTGACGGTGCCATGCTTCTGGGTTTTAACGCACGTGTTTGAATGTATTGTGGACAGTTTCCAAAGGATTGCCCAACAACCACACTAAAGCCTGATTCGTTAACACCATCAATTTTACCATTCATGCGATTGCGTCGACGGGTTTCCATTTGTAAACCAAGAATACCAATATCCAGCGGCAGCCCTTGGTCATAACTGCGTTGAATTGATGTGCCTAAGGGATCACCGGATAAAGGAATCCCATTGATATCGAGTGCTTTGTCGGTTGGCGATTGTACAAAGCCAGCTGGACCAGAGAGCACAGACGCCCATAATTGGCCATGTTCATCACTGTGGCCGACAAACAACAAGGGCAAGGACGCATAAAAATCGCGATGCTGATTGGGCATGTGATCGCGAATCATCCGAGGCGCATAGGTAGCGACTTGCGCCGCTACGCCCGCTCTCTTTTGTAATGCGATTTCGCCTTCGTGAAATACTGAGTTTACACTGGACATCATAGCCTCCTGTTATTTTTCGCTCTGGCTGCATTGGTTACAATAGCGAACCTGCTCATCGAGTAGGCCGTGTAGCTCCACGGGCCAAAATCCCAAATCAAAAGATTGTGTAACGCCGCAATCAAGTCGAGACAACAACTTCGGCATTCTCGTTGGTGATCGTGTCGATACTAGACGCGTTAAAAATGTATACATTTGACGAATCATGGTTGTTTCTCCTATATCGATTGCTAAGCAACGTGGTGGCGCACATGGCGCCACCATCTGTGGTTTACGCGAGGGCTTTTTTGGCCTCAGTTTCGGTTTGTGGCATCGCAACAAAACCAGGCAATGCTTCAACACGCTCAAGCCAAGCAACAACATTGGGATAATCTCTCAAATCAACCCCGCCCTCAGGGGCATGAGCGGTATAGGAGTACAATGCCACATCGGCGATAGTGGGGTTGTCACCGACAAACCACGCTTTATCAGCTAAATGTGCTTGCATAATGCTGAGTAAGTCGTCCGACTTAGACAACACAACAGCATGATCATGACTTGAACCAAACACGGTCACTAAACGAGCGGCGGCCATACTGTGTGCGAGTTCATTTGCTGCTTTAGATAGCCATACCTGCACTTGAGCTTGTCCGTTGGCATCTTCTGGTAACCAAGTTCCAGCTCGGTCATAGGCTTTCGCCAAATAAACGAGAATGGCGTTTGAGTCGGTTACCGTAATATCCCCGTCTTCCAGTACAGGCACTTGACCGAAGGGATTTTTCGCTAAATAGGAAGCTGATTTATGTGCACCGTTTAGCAAATCCACTGGGACCAATTGTACATCTAGGCCCAATAAACTAGCGAAAAGACGTGCGCGGTGAGCATGACCAGATAGTTCTAAATCGTAAATTTTCATTTTTCGTTTCCTCTATGGGTAGTTGCAGTGTCGTAATGAACAGATGTGTAAAATTTAGCCTCATACGAAACAAAGATAAATGGATTGATTATGGAATGATAATCCACGTATTATGGATAATAAGTTTCACTTGATGGATATGAGACATGGACAAAATTGAAATGATGAAGGTGTTTGCTACGGTTGCACGCCTCAATAGCTTTACCAAAGCCGCCAGCGAGACAGGAATGGCTGTCCAGACTGTCAGCAAGTATGTCAAATCTCTCGAGGATGATCTCAATGTCCAATTATTCGACCGCACCACGCGAAAAGTCACACTGAATCAAACGGGTAAAGCCTATCTAGAACGATGCCAAGACGTGCTCTCTTTGTTTGAAGAAGTAGAATCCTCAGTTCGAGATATCCACACCGCTCCCACTGGAAAGATTCGAATCACTGCGCCCACGGCATTTGGTGAATATCACTTGGTTCCGCAATTAGCTGAATTCCAAAACTTATATCCAGATATCGAAATTGAGCTCAACCTAACGAATAGGCGCGTATCTATTGTTGATGAGGGGTTTGATTTATCGATACGCATTGGGCAATTGACCGATTCGTCCATGATAGCCAAAAAGCTCACAAAGATGAGAGTCACTGTGTGTGCTTCACCAGAATATCTAGCACAACATGGCGTTCCCCTGCATCCGAGAGATTTAATTGACCACAACTGCCTGATTGATGCCAATGTCAGGTTTGGTAAGCACTGGCCATTTGTAGAAAACGGTCAAACTTTTAGTGTAGAGGTCAATGGGAATTTTCAAGCCAATTCACCGGCATCAATGATAAAAATGGTCGCGTCCGGTCTAGGGATCAGCATGTGTCCCTATTACGTGATGTCAAACTACGTCATTTCGGGGGCGGTTATCCCATTATTTGAGGATATGGAAGCAATCGAATACGGCGTCTATGCTATTTATCCCCACCGAAAACACCTCTCGAAACGAGTTCGAACCTTGGTCGATTTTCTCGCCCAAAAATTTAGAAACATGCAGTAGGTCGACGACAGGCTATACCCTTATAGAACGTGGTGTGCATACATCAAGATTCACACAAACTGCATGTTTATTCACCCCACAACACTGTTCAAATGTTAACCAAATTTTACAACTTAACTTAAAAGCTATTGTCATCAGATGGTTAAGTTTTAAACAAAACGTAAACGCATTGCGCTGCGCGTTACGTATTATTCAAAATACCCATGTATCACTTACAGGGTTTCTAACCCTCGAATACTCGGCTTAAATGAAGTCATCAACAACACCGAACCGAGGAATTAACCATGTTGAAAATCGTTAAAACTTCGCTAGTTATTGCAACAGCTACTCTTACTTTCAGCGGCAGTGCTCAAGCCAATGTCAATGAAGCACTTGCTAATATTTGCACTATCGTTCAAGCCGATGACAAAGGTGAACTGCGCAAGAAAATGAAGCGCGTTCAATCTGATTATCGATTGAAGTTAAAAGATTACTACTCAGGTATCTCTTGCGGTGGAAACAGTTTGATTCGCACTGCGATGCTCAATAATGCAGTAGAAACCGGTACACTTCTCGTCAAGAAGATGCCAAAGACCGCTCTTGCGGAGCCTGAGAAGGACGGCAAAACCCTACAAGCTTGGGTGGCGGAGCAAGGTCTTGAAAGCTCAGCACTTGCCGCGGTTCTTAACGACCGCATGTAAAAAAATTCACCACACCATGGTGAGCTAGTCAACATGGTCGCAGAGGAAACTCTGCATTAAAGGCGGCTTAACGCCGCCTTTTCTTACCCTGTGACACGTTACCGTATCATTTTAGATACCTTTGTATAACCTCTCGTATTTTTTCGTTCAACGATTTGCTGTTTAATGCGCGCCGTGCTCAAGAGGACATGCAGTTTACGTCTTCTTTAACCCTGAATTTATGATTATGTTGAACTACTTGTAAGGAATTAACCATGTTGAAAATTGTTAAGACTACTCTTGCTATCGCTATCGCTTCTTCTGCTGTTGCTATGCCTGCTCATGCTGGTGTTGAAGACGCACTTGCAAACATCTGTACTATCGTTGAAGCAAACGACAAAGGCGAGCTTCGCAAAAAGCTTCGTAAAGTTCAAAACGACTTTAACTTAAAGCTTCACAACTACTACTCAGGCGTATCATGTAACGGTGATAGCTTGATTCGCACTGCAATCAAGAACGACTCTGTTGATGTAGGTACATTGCTAGTTAAGAAAATGCGTAAAGCAGACCTTGCCAATGCAGAAGCAGACGGCCAAACGCTACAAGCTTGGATTCAAGCTAACGGCTTTGATGCTAGCCCAATTGCTCAAGAAGTAGCGGGTCGTATCTAATACTCGTTTCATGTCACGCCATGTAAAGATTCAACATGGTTGCAGGGATTCCCTGCACGCGGCTCCGTAAGGGGCCGCACTCATTTCTACTCCTCTAAATTAGCCCAAGTCATAATTTGTTGCGCGACCCATTGTGGGCATTCTCTTGGCAACCAATGTGTTGCTCGCGGCTCAGTTAGGACATCAACGTGATTCACGTACTGCTCGATTCCGGTAAGTACACCTGGCTCAAAGGCTTCATCATTCAGCCCCCACAAGATAAGCGTTGGCATCTCAATGCGAATGTTAGGTATCTTGATTTGCGCTAGTAGCGCTTTGGTCTCTTCATCATCGCTATGTAGAGCTTGTTCTGGAAACAATTGCGGCATTTGGCGATAGTACTCCAGCATCGCGCTCAGGGTGTCTGGATCTCGCCAGTTGGCCTTGTATTGCGACAGCATATCGGGTGATACCGGGGTGATGCAGTGAGTAACAGTTTCGACCAGATATTGGCAATCATTTTGTACCAGCACTGCCTCTGCGTTTGGTTCGATTAACTTATGGATGTACGCAGATTTCGCGCGTTGTCTGGGATTATCTATCATTTCACGAGTAAACGTAGAAGGATGGACAGCATTGACGATGACCAACTTTTCAATCAAATGGGGATAAAAGGCCGCCAGTGGCCATGCAATCGCCCCGCCCCAATCATGAGCGACTAATACAACCGGCTTATTCTCAGACACCGCCATGAGAAAACGCGCCATGCGCTGAATCAAACGTTCAATCTTATAGTCGGCAACATCCTCAAGGGCCTCTGACCGCCCATATCCGGGTAAATCCGGTACGATAACATGAAGATCACTTGGCAAATGGGATACGCAGTCTAACCAAGTCAGATGACTTTCTGGAAAACCGTGAAGCATAACTAAGGTCGGGGCTGACGACGAAAATTCGCCCTGCTCCTTGTAAAAAATCGATCGACCTTGAATCGACTCATGTTTTGCGTTCATTGATGATTCACTTTGTCGTTTAAAAACAAAAAAGGCGAAACTAGGTTTCGCCTTTCTCTTAAAAGATAGTGTTAGAGCACTTACGCTCTGAACATATCTTCGGTCATTGACATCAAGTTGTCAGCACCAGAGCCAATAGCTGACACTAGCGAACGTGTGCGAGTTAGCAAGCGGTCAAAATAGAAGCCCGCGGTCAACAGTTTGCCTTGATAGAAGTCTTTCTCTTCAGATCCTTCATCAAGTTTCTGTTGCGCCGTAACCGCCATTTTCAACCAGAAGTAACCGACAGTGACATAGCCAGAATACATGAGGTAATCGACCGACGCCGCACCAAGTTCATCCGGATTTGATGCCGCAGCTTTACCGATATCTAAGGTAAGTTGTCCCCACTCATCCAAGTGAGATTCAAGCGCGTTAGTCCACGCATTAAATTGAGTTTGCGAACGAACACTAGCGCAGTACTCTCTCACTTCTTGTATAAAGGTTTTAAGCAATTCACCATTGGAACCCAACACTTTACGTGCCAATAGGTCAACGGCTTGAATCCCCGTAGTGCCCTCATACATGGTACAAATACGCGTATCACGAGCAAGCTGCTCCATGCCCCACTCTTTTATGTAACCATGGCCACCGTATACCTGCATACCATAGCTGGTTGTCTCTTGTGCAGTTTCGGTCAAGAACGCTTTCACGATGGGAGTGAGGAACGCGAGTT
The DNA here is from genome assembly GCA_963922845.1 of uncultured Alteromonas sp. Lineage (GTDB taxonomy): Bacteria > Pseudomonadota > Gammaproteobacteria > Enterobacterales > Alteromonadaceae > Alteromonas. The sequence goes on along the minus strand of CAWUJV010000053.1, from coordinate 25,997 downwards.
TCGCCTCTGCTAGCTGCTTCGACGCAGGCTCTTCACCGTATAGGGTGACATCGACAAGTTGCATACAGTATGTTGCCAACGCGCGATTACCTTCAGCAAATGCTTTTTGGGTCAAAAGCATACGACGCACATCTGGGTGAACGATGATTGGATCAGCAGGCCCGTCTTGGTTCTTGCGGCCGGTTAGTGAACGGAACTGTAAACGTTCAGTTGCATACGCCAAGGCGCCTTGGAATGATGCTTCCGACGCCGATAACCCCTCGACACCCGTACCGATTCGCGCCACGTTCATAAACGTGAACATGCAGTTAAGTCCGCGGTTTTCCGCACCAATGAGGTAACCAGTCGCACCGTCAAAGTTCATAACGCATGTCGCGCTCGCTTTGATCCCCATTTTGTGTTCGATCGAACCACAAGTTACGCCATTGCGCTCGCCGAGTTCACCGTCTTCTTTAACCAAGAACTTAGGCACAATAAACAGTGAAATGCCTTTTGTGCCAGCAGGCGCATCCGGTAGTCGAGCGAGTACGATATGAACAATGTTGTCTGACATATCGTGTTCACCAGCAGAGATGAATATCTTTGTACCAGAAAGCTTATAAGAACCATCATCTTGTGGTTCTGCTTTACACTTCAACATGCCCAAATCTGAGCCACAATGCGGCTCTGTTAAACACATAGTACCTGTCCAGCTACCTTCAATAAGTTTAGGTAAATAAGTATTTTGTTGAGCCTCGGTACCATGCGACTTCAGGGTCTCCATACATCCTTGGCTCAAGCCTGGATACATGGCCCACGAGTGATTTGCACCAGAAAACCATTCAGCCATAACGGTCGCCAAAGAATAAGGCAATGCCTGACCACCAAATTCCTCTGGGTGGGCCATCGAAGGCCAACCGCCCTCTACATATTGATGATAGGCTTCTTTAAAACCAGCCGGTGTTGTAACGACACCGTTGTCCCATTTACAGCCCTCTTCATCGCCCGATGCGTTAATCGGAGCAAGAATGTTTTCAGCGAACTTGCCTGCCTCTGAATAAATAGCAGACACAAGATCAGGGGTGACCTCATCAAAACCTAAGTTCTGATAGTGCTCGTCAAATCCAAGTAATTCACTTGTTACGAATTGCGCGTCACGCAATGGAGCTTTGTAATTTTGCATCTTGATGCCTCAATAACTTATAAAACTTCAAACAAACCAGCAGCGCCCATACCGCCGCCAATACACATGGTACATACAACGTACTTCGCACCACGTCGTTTACCTTCGATGAGCGCGTGACCAACCATACGCGCGCCACTCATACCATAAGGGTGACCAATACTGATTGCGCCACCATTTACATTTAATAACTCATCGGGAATGCCCAACTTGTCGCGACAGTAGAGCACCTGAACTGCAAAGGCTTCGTTTAGCTCCCACAGACCGATATCGTCCATCGTCAACCCGTGCTGTTTAAGCAACTTGGGAATCGCATAAATAGGGCCGATACCCATTTCGTCAGGTTCGCAACCCGCCACCGCAATACCTCGGAACAAACCTAAAGGTGTTACGCCTGACGCCGCAGCGACACTGCCTTCCATCAAGACACTTGCTGACGCACCGTCTGACAACTGACTTGCGTTACCCGCCGTTATACAACCCCCTTCAATCACTGGATTGAGGCCCTGCAACCCTTCCAGTGTTGTTTCAGGTCGATTGCCTTCATCTTTGGACAAGGTAACCGTTTGAGAGCTGCTTTCGCCTGTCTCTTTGTTAAATACAACTTTGTCAGTGGTAATTTCTACGATCTCGTCATCAAATCGTCCCGCCTCTTGGGCAGCCGCAGTGCGCATCTGACTTTGATAACCGTATTCATCTTGGACGTCGCGGCTAATATTGTAGCGCTTCGCAACGACCTCTGCGGTCTGCAGCATCGGCATATAAATATCGTTGTGCTTGGCCACCAACGCTTTGTCGACGGCGCGGTACATATTCATGTTTTTGTTTTGAACAAGCGAAATCGAGTCTAATCCGCCTGCTACCATTACATTCGCTTGACCCGTCGCAATAGTGTTAGCCGCCGTCGCGATCGCATACATACCAGAGCTACATTGGCGATCCAGCGTCATCCCCGCGACGGATACTGGTAAACCGCCTGCTAATCCAGCTAGTCGACCAATGTTCATACCGCCACTACCTTGGGTTAGCGCGCATCCCATAATGACATCGTCAACCGCGTCAAGGTCAATCCCGGCACGCGCAACTGCATGACTGATAGCGTGCCCACCAAGTGAAGGAGCAGACAGATCATTCAACGCTCCTTTATAAGCCCTGCCAATCGGTGTTCTTGCGGTACTTACAATCACTGCATCTTTCATTGTTAAGCTCCTTTCTTATAAGTTGAGAATTTGCCATTACTTTCAGCAATTTCAGTTAATAATGGTGAAGGGTTAAGCCACATTTTACCGTAGTCGCCAAGTTGATCTCGGTAGTGACACAATCTGTCGTAGATATGCTTAACACCCACTTCATCGGCATACTGCATTGGACCGCCGCGATAAACTGGGAACCCATAGCCGTATACATAGATGACGTCGATATCGCTCGATTTCGCCGCAATACCTTCAGCGAGAATATCCGCACCTTCGTTAATCAACGGATAGATACAACGAACCAGAATTTCTTCATCAGAGACATCGCGCTGCTCAATGCCCAAACGCTCGGCTTCTTGTTTCGCAATCTCCATCACTTCAGGGTCGGAAATCGGTTTGCGACTACCTGCTTCGTATAAATAAGCGCCTCTGCCGGCTTTCAGTCCTACTCGACCTTGTTCAACAAGACGGTCAGCGACGACACAATAGCTTGGGTCGTGTTTGATAAACTCGCGACGAGACTCGCGAACATAATAACCAATGTCCAATCCTGCCATATCACCCATGGTGAAAGGCCCCATCGGCATACCAAAATCGCAAATGACTTTGTCAATTCGCTCAGGAGACACGCCCTCTAGAATCAAGCGGTTTGATTCTCGGCCATATGTTTCAATCATACGGTTACCGACAAAGCCAAAGCACACACCGACGAGCGCTGCGACCTTGCGAATTGATTTGGCCATCTTCATGCACGTCTTGATCACATCAGGTGCGGTATCTTTGGTTTTAACTACCTCAAGCAATTTCATTACATTAGCAGGCGAGAAGAAGTGCAATCCGATGACGTCAGATGGTCTTGACGTTGCTGTCGCGATTTCATCAATATCAAGCGTAGACGTATTAGACGCGAGGATCGCACCCGGCTTACACACTTTGTCTAGCGTGCTAAACACTTCTTTTTTGACTGACATCTTTTCGAATACCGCTTCAATCACTAAGTCGACATCAGACAAATCCTCATACTGGGTTGTCCCCGTCAGCAGGCTCATCCGTTGCTCAACTTGTTCGGTAGTCAAACGGCCCTTCTTAGCGGTATTTTCATAATTCTTACGGATAATGCCTAAGCCTTTGTCCAAGGCTTCTTGTTTCAGTTCCAGCATCACTACTGGAATCCCAGCGTTAGCAAAGTTCATTGCAATGCCGCCACCCATAGTACCCGCACCAATAACAGCTACCTTCTTGATGTCGCGAACCGGTGTAGTCTTATCGTAATCAGCCACATGCCCAGCTGCCCGCTCGGCGAAGAAGAAATGCTGTTGCGCGCGAGCTTGTGGCGTTCTCATACATTCCATGAAAAGTTCGCCTTCGCGTTTCAAACCATCATTGAAAGGTAGGATGTATGCGGCCTCTACCGCATCCACACACTTAGCAGGCGCGAAAAATCCGCGAGATTGTCTTGCTACCTGCTCTCTCGTGGCGGCAAAAACAGCGTTGAGTTCGTCCGTCATCTCAAGCGCAATATCACAAGTCCGTTTGATGCCGTTTCCTGCTGCCAACGTTTGACCAATAAACTCCGCAATCTTTGCCTGAGCATCGTCAGCGCTGGGCAATACCAAGTCAAAGACGCCCGGTAGTTTTTCAACTGGGTGTGGCTTGCCCGTCGTTATCATCGTCAATGACGTGACAGCATCGGCCAAACGAGGGAGGCGCTGTGTACCTCCAGCACCAGGTAATATACCGAGATTGACTTCTGGCAAACCTACTTTGTTACCCGCGAACGTGATTCTGTGGTGACACGACAGTGCGACTTCTAAACCACCGCCAAACGCAGGCCCCGGTAACACGGCAAAAACTGGCTTTGAAGATTGTTCAATTTTCTCTAACACGTCTGGCAGCATTGGCGACATGTTGCCTGATGCGAATTCAGAAATGTCGGCGCCACCTGAAAAAAGTGCAAGAGACGAGGTAATGATAATAGCGTTGACGCCGTCGTCTTGTAGCGCGTTATCCATACCTGCGATTAGTCCAACTCGAACCGATTGAGATAACGCATTAACGGGTGCGTTCTCCATCGTGATCACAGCAACACCTTGCTGTACTGTATACGTCACTACGTCAGAAACCTGCTCAGCCATATTCATTCCTATTTGTTGCTCGATTTTCTGTTACTTGCCGATGTTAGGATACGACCTCAAATCATCCAAGTTTATTGGTCTTATATTCATTTATTAAAAATATCAATAATAGTCGGGAGTCGTTTACCTAATTGAAACAAGGCGAAATTCTTCGCAAAAGCTTACTGTGCTTAATTTGACAAACTTTTAGGGCTCTGTTTTTGTTAGTTTACGTAAATAAAATGTTAATAAAACAAGAGCGACGACGGAGCCATTCATGGAAAGCCTCAGAACACCCGAATCTGCCTTTGCGCACATCGAAGATTATCCGTACGAACCCCATTATGTAGACGTCACTGACACTATGAGCCGTTCACTTAGAATGGCCTATATTGATGAGGGCGATAAGAATGGGACAACCATTCTATTACTTCATGGAGAGCCTACATGGGGATATTTATACCGAAAAATGATTCCGCCTCTTGTCGACGCTGGTTTTCGAGTATTGGTGCCCGACCTGATTGGGTTTGGTCGCTCAGATAAACCCGTTGAAAAGCAAGACTACACCTACGCCCGTCATTTAATCTGGATATCGGATTGGTTCAAGCAGGTGGCGCCTGAAAGTGTCGCCTTGTTTTGCCAAGATTGGGGCGGAATTTTGGGGTTGCGATTAGTCGCCGACATGCCCCATAGATTCAGCCATGTGATGGCAGCAAACACAGGATTACCAACTGGCGAGCAGCCCCCCTCCGACGCATTTTTAAATTGGCGTCGCTTTTCGCAGGAGGTTGAGGTTTTTCCGCCCGCGGGCATTGTAAAGGGAGCAACAGTTAGCACGCTGAGCGAAGCGACGTTGGCTGCTTATAACGCGCCATTTCCGGAAGAGAAATACAAAGCGGGTGCCAGACAATTTCCATTGCTTGTCCCCGCAACCCCATCTGACCCGCAAACTGAAAATAATCGAAAAGCATGGGCCAAACTCAAGCAATTTGAAAAACCCTTTATGACGGCATTTAGTGACTCAGACCCTGTTACAGCGGGTGGCGACAAACTCATGCAAGCGCTGATTCCAGGTTGCAAAGGGCAAAATCACGTGACAATCGAGCAAGCGGGTCACTTTCTACAAGAAGACAAAGGTGAAGAGATTTCACAACACTTAATTACCTTCATCAATTCAAACAATAACGATTAGGAAACCCTATGGACTCATTACTGGACTTTTCAGATCAAACAGCGGTTATAACCGGTGCCGCAAGCGGTTTTGGCAAGCTATTATCTCACGACCTTGGTATCCGCGGATGCAAGTTGGTCATCTCTGACCTCGACACTGACGGGTTAATGGCAACTGAATCCGAATTAAAAAATGCGGGGGTTGATGTAGTCGCTATCGCTGGCAATGTTACCAGCGAGTCTTTATCAAAGCAGTTAGTTGAAACGGCCGTAGCACAATTTGGTAAGTTAACCATAGGTGTCAATAACGCCGGAATTGCGCATCAGCCCGCACCTATTCACCAAATGACTGAAGAGATCATTGATTTACAAATGGCGGTGAACGTCAAAGGTGTTATGTTCGGCATGAAATACCAGTTGCCAGCGATGCTTCAGCAGGGCCAAGGACACATATTGAATGTCAGCTCACTAGCGGGTTTAGGCGGTGCCCCCAAAGGCGGCGCTTACGCCGCAGCAAAACATGCGGTAAGCGGTGTAACTCGCACCGCAGCAGTAGAATATGGCAGAAAAAATATTCGAGTAAACGCCATCTGTCCGTTTTATAGCCCGACAAACATTCTCAATGTAGACGGTTATAATACGCCCGAAGCGCAAGCTCAACTGGCGCAAGGGTCCCCGATGAAACGATTGGGCAGTCCACAAGAGATCGTCAACACTATGGTATTAATGCTCTCTCCGATGAATAGCTTTATGAACGGTCAAACGGTGGCTGTCGATGGCGGCGTCACCGCATGGTAACGTTGTTTAAGCGTTGAATTAGCCTTATTGGACAGGCTCGAAAAAACGATAAGGTATTTTTTTTAATACCATGGTATGAGCCTGTTACTTTCACTCACACGACTTATGCTGTGTAATTAACCTGCAAACAAACAAAACTGACTGACGCCATCGCTAGATGGCCGAAGTTACTAAGAACAAAGAGAAAAGTCGTGTTGAAAGTAGTAGCAAAAAACGTTATTCCAGCGATGGGACTTTTAGCCATCGTAACCAGTCAAGCTAGCTTCGCTTCCGGTTCAGATAACAAGGTAGCGCAGTGTGACAACGCCGCCATGCCGAAGGCTTTGTTTGTTAAAAAGACGAAGCAACAGAATGCATCACTTTTGAATTTAATCGAATTCGCTGACAGCCACTGTGGCACAAAAGCCAGCGCAGACGACGTGGCAAAGGATATTGAACCTAACGCCATCATGATGAAGAAACTCCCCCGTACAATCATTGCAAAACGATAATCGTTCAGTGAGATTGTCTAGCTAACGACAGAATGCTTGAAAGGCGCCGACTCGGCGCCTTTTTTGTAGCGTATTGCCGCTAATCATAGCGCTTCATACAGCGTGCCCATTTCTTGCCATAAACTTCTATTTTCTATGGCCATCTCACGCAGTTGCGTTAAATCTTCCTGTTCGAAATACACCCCAGACTTAATCAAACCACTGGGGTAACTTAAATTTTCAATATTATATAGAGGATTAAAATCATAGAGCACAAGATCAGCAATATACCCGCTTGATACGCGCCCCCGCTTGTTTTCATTCAGTGCTTCGGCAGCATTTACTGTCGCAGCCTGTAATACTGTCAGGCTAGGCACACCGGCTTCTACCATAAGCCGCATCTCTGTGTGAGTCGCCAAACCGAGCGGCGACAACAACACACCCGCATCGGATCCCACTACCAAAGGGACACCTGCATCATACAGTGCTTTAGTAATGTGTTTTAGAAATGCCATCGTCTCAACATTGTGTTGCGCCGTTCCTTGATCAGCATCTAACCACCGCTTAACTTGGTTATGACTCTCTTCCAACGCAATAATCGACGAGATGTAGTCTTGATTGATTGTTTCCAAAAAGGCGTCTTTTTTGACACTAAGTTGGGTTAATTGCCAGTAAACACTTAACGTTGACGATATGGGTACATTAATTTTTTTCAATTCGCTGACAATTCTCTTTAACTCATTGTCATCTCTTTTTCGGTGCATCGGTCCTTGTAATATATCCTCGACGTGTTCGAAGGTTTGATACCCAAAAAGCGTATCCCAGCGAGCCATATCACTAGCATGAGGACCGTGCTTGGCAACAGGTAACCCCAGTTTATCCGCTTCTGACTTAATCGCATCAAGCGACACCTGACTTAAATTACCGTATGCCTTGATGAGATCATAACCAAGCGCATGGGCTTCCCGAACAGCTGCTCTTCCCTCCTCTGGCGTCAGCACGGTACGATGTAGCGGGCCTGTGTAAGCGGATAAAATCGGACTACTGACCGTCATTGTACTGCCAGTTCGGTCACCTCTCGCGATTTCATCTCGCCATTGTAAATGGTCTTGTACCCCATTCATGATGCGAACATGGGTTACACCATGAGATAGTGATAACGCGAACGCTCCGGGTTCGTAGGCATGCACATGCATATCAATCAGACCAGGAATAACATAAGCATTATGGCCGTCCTGACAACTCGACTGCCATGAGCTGGTCATTGGCGTGATTGAGTGGATAGATTGTCCCTCGATGGCGATGCGTTGATGACGAATAACGTCACCTGTAGTGACATCGACCACACTGAGATTGTCGATACACCACGTGGCATGTTCTGTGGCCTCAACAGATTTACCCACGCAACAAAGTGCCCCCAATGTAACCCACACTTTCAAAGAAAAGACTCGCATAGACAGTACTCCATAACAATGAAGTACCATTACACATCTATTGGAAACGACTATCGCTTGATGACAGGATTCTGTACGACCAGAATCAAGACTCTGTACCTGATTGACGTTTAAATTGTGTTGGCGTAAGACCGACAAACTTTTTGAATGCGGCATTAAATGCGGCCTTCGAACTGAAACCTGCATCGATACCAATTTCTAACACGGGTTTACTGCTATGTTCGTTCAACATGCGTTTTACTTTATTGATTCGATGTTTGTTTATGTAGTCGTTAAACGACATTTTGCTGACTAAGTTTATCGCACGAGAGATGTCGCGCACTTGACACCCTGTCATAGTAGAGACGTCTGCTAGGGTGAGACGGGGTTGACAGTACCATTCATGATGCACAACTTGCTTGTCGACCTCAGCAAAGATAGCCTGGAAATCCCCCTCAGTATCTTGACTCGGGGCTGGAGGCATTTTTGGCGATGAGTCGACCATTGCCTGCTCTGCGCTTTGCTTATTGAGTAAGACAATCATTGCGGCCAATAAAACCGTACCGATAGCGGCAGCTACGACATATAACGTCATATTCAGCGGCCTACCCAGTTCAACTTGAAAATTAAGCCTAATGAGGTCTAATCCGCTTACCACGGTCGACGTGGCAACAAGCCACGCAAACCACACAAGTGAAACGTCAGCCACATCGCTACGCCATTCGGCAAGCTGGCGAGTAGCTTTAATAATGACATAGACCGTTATTATGGTGTAGCCCACCCGAGCCAATGTCCCCACGGCAATCACTTCTTGTACATGATGTGCAAATGGCAGTGCTACAAACATGGGTAAAAAATGTAACCATGTATGCCATGGCTGCTGCCCTTGAATAAGATACGTGGCGGCAATGTAATAAGCGGGGGCGAATCCAATAACAAAAATGGGGGTAATCAGACCAAAGGTGGCCCGTAAATCAGTGGCCTCAACCACATTCAACATCGATGAAATCACGACCAAAGCGAGAAAAACATGAACACCTAAAAAGCGTCGCTCTTTGCGTAATATTGCGATACCCATCAGGGCGATGGCAAATTTAATGGCCTGAATTAAAAAAGAGAAGAGTTGAATATCAAACGATGGCACGAGGTAAGTCTTTTAGTTATTTGTTCTCATGCTAATGGTCAGTACCACAATAATCAAGCTAAGTAGAGGATGCGGCTGGCGTTCACCAACCGCACAAAAGACTACTTGGTTGTCAGTACCATTTTGCCTTTTACTTCTCTGTTGAGCACTTTTGATAGCGCCGTACTGGCTTCAGCCAAAGGTAGTGCTTCATCCACGACGACTTTGACTTTGCCCTCAACGTACCATTGTACGAGCTCTTGCATGTTGGCTTGGAACGTTTTGGGATCATGTTGAGTAAACGACCCCCAGAATACACCCACGACGGAATAGCCTTTCACCAGAGACAGGTTGACTGGGAATTTCGGGATTTCACCGCCTGCAAAACCAATCACCAACAAACGCCCTTCCCATGCCATAGAACGACTACACGCGTGGAACGTATCACCGCCTACACATTCGTAAACCACGTCAGCACCTTTTCCGCCTGTCGCGTCTTTTAGCGCTTCTTTCAAATCTTGCTCGGTGTAATTGATTAATACGTCGGCACCGTTTGCTTTCGCAAGATCAAGCTTTTCTTGTGTCGAGCACACAGCAATCACTTTTGCGCCCATGATCTTGCCAATTTGTACCGCCGCTAAACCGGTGCCGCCAGCCGCTCCCGTTACAACGAGGGTTTCACCTTCTTTAAGGTTTGCTCTTTGTTTTAGCGCATGATGTGCAGTCGCATGAGCCGTTACAAGCGCCGCCGCTTCATCGCTGGGAATGGCATCCGGCAACGGCATCACTTGCATTGCGGGGATTAACGCTTTTTCAGCATAACCGCCTAACGTTCCTAGCCCAATAACTCTCATGCCAGGTTTTAAAAACGGTACGCCATCAGCGACATCTTCAATCGTACCCGCCACTTCATTACCCGGTATAAATGGGAATGGCGGCTGCATTTGATACAAACCTTGAACCAACAAACCGTCAGGAAAATTCACTCCTGCCGCTTCAACGTTGATCAACACGTGTCCAGGTTTCATTTCTGGATCGGGCACATCTTCAAAACGCAGTTGCTCAACCGGAGCAAATTCGTGACATACAATCGCTTTCATCTTGAATAATCCTTAATATTGTTATTCTGTCATTTGATACTTTGAGCGGCCAATGCAGCCAACGGACGCACCATTTTTGCCAGCGCCGCTGCCTTAGCATTTGACGCATTGCCATCGAGAGAGCGTTTGACAACGCCTTGTAAAATAGCGGCTAAACGGAAGAAACTGAACGCGATATAGAATGTCCAGTTATCAATGCCTTTAATGCCCCTGCGATCACAATACATTTGAACATAATCCTGTTCGCTGGGTATGCCGAGCGCGTCGCGATCTAGCCCTCCCAAACCGGAAGCGTGGGCTAAGTCTGCGGGTAAACGTAATTGCATACACTGATAAGCAAGATCCGCATAGGGATGGCCGAGTGTCGACAATTCCCAGTCCAACACAGCCACGACTTCAGCGGTATCGTTATCGGTGCGTTTAAACATCATGTTATCCAGTCGAAAATCGCCGTGAACCAGCGATACCAAGCCATCATCCTCAGGTAAATTTTCCTCTAGATACGTAATCAACAATTCCAAATCTTCAACGTGTTCCGTTTCAGACGCTCGGTACTGTTTAGTCCAGCGGGATAATTGTCTCTCAAAATAGCTACCGGGCTTACCGTAGTCAGCCAATCCTGCTTGGTTGATATCAACGCTATGTAAAGCCGCCAACACGCGATTCATTTCGTGGTACATCGCTGTACGACGGGCTACCGACGAGATTTCGGGCAACGCTGAATTCCAAAAGATGTCACCCTCAACATACTCCATGATGTAAAACATACTGCCGATAACCTCTGGGTCTTCACATAAGTGATACGCATGAGGGACAGGTACATCAGTGTCGGCTAGGGCTTGAATAACCCGAAACTCACGATCAACTGCATGAGCAGATTTGAGCAAGTTTCCCGGTGGTTGACGACGTAACACAAAGGTTCCATTGTGACTTTGCAGTTTAAATGTGGGGTTGGATTGACCACCACTGAACTTTTCCGCACTGGTCACCTCACCGATCGCGTCGCAGTGATCAGCAAGGTAATTATTCAATACGGCTAAATCAAGAGTATTGACGCTCATTCACACTCCACTATTTCGCTACATTTCGAGCATTAGTATCACTGATTAAATTGCGGCCAAGTTGCATCATATGAACTTGATCTGGGCCATCAGCCAATCTAACAGTACGAGCATAGGCCAACATCGCTGATAAGGTGAAATCTTGGCTCGTTCCCGCTGCTCCATGCATCTGAATGGCTTCATCGATGACCTCACAGGCCATTTTAGGTGCAACTATTTTAATCGCTGCGATAAGGTCTCTAGACACTTTATTGCCAAACTTATCCATTTTGTCTGCCGCTTTTAAGGTCAATAAGCGCGCTTGTTCAATTTTGCAGTACATAGTCGCAATACTCTCACGTACACTCTGCTGCTTGGCTAGCGGTTGACCAAAAGCAATACGCGATTCGACTCTTTCACAGGCCAAATCTAGTGCGCGCTGTGCACAACCTATTAGGCGCATACAGTGGTGAATACGGCCTGGACCGAGTCGACCTTGGGCAATTTCGAATCCTTTACCTTCACCCACTAACAAATTAGATGCAGGGACTCTTACGTTCTCAAAAAGTACTTCGGCGTGACCAACGGGCTCATCGTAGTAGCCCATCGCCGACATCGCGCGCACTATGGTGACACCCGGTGTATTCATCGGCACCAAGATTTGCGATTGCTGCTGGTGACGTGGTGCATCAAAGTCAGTTTTGCCCATCACAACCATGATCTGACAGTTTTCATTCATTGCACCACTGGTGTACCATTTTCTGCCGTTGATGACGTATTCATCGCCATCGCGAACAATCGCGGTCTCAATATTGGTTGCATCGCTGGAAGCAACAGCTGGCTCTGTCATTGCAAAAGCTGAACGAATCTCACCGTTGAGCAGCGGTTCTAGCCATTGCTTTTGATGTTCGGGCGAACCGTACTTGGCAATGACTTCCATATTGCCTGTGTCTGGTGCACTACAATTGAAGATTTCCGCGCTAAAGGGAATACGGCCCATAATTTCGCAAAGTGGCGCGTACTCTAGATTTGATAAGCCAGCTCCATAAGGCAGATATTCTTCTGGTAGAAATAAATTCCACAATCCCGCCGCTTTAGCTTTGGCTTTGAGTTCTTCCATCAATGCCGGGGTTTGCCAACGGTTGGGACTGCCTTCAACGGTCTCGATGTATTGCTTTTCAATCGGGTAGACTTCTTGCTGCATAAACTGTTCAAGCTTGTCGATTAATCCCTGTGTTTTTTCACTGTATTCAAAATTCATTGTTATTCCTCACCGTTAACTGTAGGTAATGAGTTCAGGTTGGCCCGGTACATCTAGGTGTGGTACCAGGTTAAACGCAGACAAGCTCGAAGATTGACTGCCTACTAAGATCTGACTGACACTGGCATTGCGTGTCTGAAGATTAAGATTGATAACACCCGATGGCCCGGTTTGCATGACGTGACCAACAAGACTGGCAATGGCACCGCCCGAGCTGACCACCAAGATGCGTTTACCACCAGTAGCCCGCATTGCAGCGAGTGCGTCTAATACACGAGTTTGGAATGAGTGCCACGACTCTGCGAGTTCAGCTTCTGGTAGCGCATCTTGTGACCAAGCGGTCATGGCTTGTTTTAACAGGCGATAAAAAGCACTTCTTGGTGCCCCTTCTGGCACCATACAATCTGGATTTTGCTGAAGAAACACCTCTGCCACATTAGCAAAATCGAACTCGTTCAACCCCGAGTGGATAGTAATGTTCTGCGTAACGTTAAGCCCTTGAAGAATGCCTTCGGCGGTTTCTCTGTGACGGACCATGTCCCCCATAAAGATGCCATCGAACTCAACAGACCTTTGTTTCCAATATTCGCCCAGCAATACCGCTTGTTTGAATCCCAAGTCGCTGAGTTTGTCATAGTTTTCTGCGCCAAATGACGCCTGACCATGCCTAACTAGAAATATTTCGGCCATCTCAACCTCTATTGTTAGCAATATGTTAACGATGGTAGAGAAATGCGGTGAATAAGTTTAATTGATAATTTGAATATGGGTAGATTCAAGGAATCTATGGTACGACCTACGATTTTGCTTTCGATTCACGTTTTTTCACGGCCGCCAATGAAGACGCAACGATACCGGTGGGGACCGCTATCATGCCTAACCCTAGCATGAGTACTAAAAACGTAAAGACTCGTCCTCCAACGGTAATCGGGTAAATGTCGCCGTAACCGACGGTGGTTAATGTCGCAACAGCCCACCACATGCAATCGAAAATGGAGCGAAACACATCAGGCTGGGCTGCGTGTTCGAAATGGTAGATTCCCACCGCTGCTAAATACAGCATAAAAATACTCGCCAACGTAAAAATGACTAATTCTTCTTTAGACATAATTAAGGCTTCAACAAAGCGGTTGAAGGCGCGGTTGTAACGCGCGAGTTTTAACACCCGCAGTACTCTGAGCAATCTGACAATTCTCAAAGACTGCAAATCAACTGCAAATGCCAAGTAGAAAGGCAGGATTGCAATCAAGTCAATTAAACCGTAGAACGAGAAGATAAACTTAAGCCGGCGTTTTGCCGCGTAGATTCGGTACAGGTATTCGACCGTAAAAATACCGGTAACGACATATTCTGAAAGAGAGAGAAAACGGCGAGTTTCATCACTTAAATCTGGCAGTGTTTCAATTGAAAAACACACCACTGAATAGACGATGAGCAAAGAGATAAACCAAACGAACCCCGACGACTCTAGCATCGCTGTGTGGCCTGATTTGCTCATGTCATTCCCCTTTTATTAGCGGCTAGTTTTTGGTCTTCTTACGGTGCTTTTTTAACATAGCATGGCGCGCGGCGGTATAGGCAAGATTTCCCCAGTCTCGCATCTCGTCATTGCTCTCAAATACCTCTTCAGGTGCTTCATAAAAGCTCATCTTTACCTGCTTGCCTTTCTTATCGTAGGTAAACGGCAGCAGGCCGGCTTGTTCAAATCGGGCTTTGGTCGACGTATCCACTTTGAAATACAAAGTACCGTTGGCAATGATAGCAATCATGCACCCATCGATAAAATACCCCACGCCGCCGAACATGCGTTTGTAGGATACCGGTCCCACGACTTGCAGTGACTCATAACACAGCTGGGCAAACTCATCTTTCGGTATCATGGATGTCGTCCTTCTTACTTCCTAAAACTCGAAGCATGGGCCAATGGCGTTGCCACTGTTTCTTCGCGATACGCTGTTCGAACAACGCATACGGCCGCAACTCATTGTAACTTATCGTGTTGTTAAACAAACACATGAAACCAAACCCACTACACCACTCTAATTGCTCACCAGTTAGTCTAACGGCGACAGCGGTTTCTTTTTCGGGCCAATATCGCATTGCACTTACGATATCTGTATAAGCCTGATGGCCATTTCGAAGGTGCATACGCGCTTGATTTTTAACTTGCCAGTTAACTGTCGGCATCTTTTGCGATAGTGCTATCTCCCACCTTCTATCTTCACAACGATCTATTTGTGACGAATCAAAATAAATGACATCAACATCTTCCAAGGGCGACATGTCGTTGAAACCGTGATTGGCATCCCACGCCATATTGCGCAAAAACCCAGCTGCAACGTAACATTGGGGAATATCGAGAGAGGCAACGGTTTGTAGTACTGACATCCGCCAAGTATCTTGGCGAATGATAGTATTTAATCGCGACAACGCCGTTTGCTCATCCATTTGATACTGCCTCCCGACTTAAATACCTAATCTGTATCATATAAATTCGATAATCGATACAACCTAATTGCTTGATTAGTCTACACTGATTAGAGAGTGTTGACCTTTGCGGTTTAATGTTGCGGTGATTTGAACGATATTCAATATAGTGCTGAGCTCAGTTGTGCTCAGATTGAGCAATACTAGTCGCGCAAAAGGACAACTCGCCCTAAAAATTTTGAGATCTCTAGGACGACATTGTGAAAAAAATTCTCGTATGTGTCAGTGCGCTCTTGATGCTTTCAGGCTGCGCGGATGAAACCCCAACCGCTTCCCAACCTCAAGCTCCTCAAGTTGACGTAAGCCACCCCATTGCCAGAACCATCACGGAATGGGACGAATATTCGGGTCGCTTCGGCGCCGTACACGAAGTCGAAATTCGCGCAAGAGTCAGCGGCTATTTGGAACAAGTCAATTTCAAAGAAGGGCAACTGGTCGAATCGGGTACGACCCTCTTTGTCATCGACCAGCGTCCATTTAAAATAGCCCTAGAAGCGGCCAAGTCTCGTTACGAGTTGACTAAAAAAGAGCTCGATCGCGGTCGTGATTTGAGACAACGCAATTCATTGTCTCAAGAACAACTCGATCAACGGGTCAACAATTTTGAATTGGCAAGAGCTGAGCTGGACCAAGCTAAGCTGGATTTAGAATTCACCGAGGTTAAAGCACCTATCACTGGACGCGTTGGCAGAGATTTAGTGAATACGGGAAACCTTGTAAACGGCAGTGCAGGCAGTGCTACCCTATTAACCACAGTGGTATCAATCGACCCGATTCACTTCTACTTTGAAGCAGGTCAACAGGAATACTTGCGCTACTCTCGTTATGCACAATCCAAACAGCGTGAATCTTCCAGAGAAGTGGCCAATCCAGTCCGTGTAAAACTGCAAGACGAGGCGGATTTTGTTCACCCCGGCGTAATGGACTTTGTTGACAATCGAGTTGATCAAAGTACGGGGACGATTCAAGGTCGGGCAATATTGGAAAACAAAGAAGGCTTTTTACTTCCGGGTTTGTTTGGTCGAATGCAGTTGTTATCGCGAGCCAATGTGGATGCTATTTTAGTCCCTGACAACATTATTGGGACTAATCAAACCATGAAGTTTGTGTATGTGATCGATGCAGACAATCGCTTGCAACCTCGCCCAGTTGTCTTGGGAAAACTGTATAACAAAACGTTACGCGTCATTGAAAGTGGCTTGAGTACTGAAGACGTCATCGTCGTTAATGGTCTACTGCGCGCACGCCCGGGCATGGTTGTAGCACCACAAACCGTTGATATTAGTGCACAATATCCCGCTAGCGAATAGGTGATCTATGAATTTTTCATTGTTTTTCATCGACAGGCCTAAATTCGCCACCGTCATCTCAATAATTACGATGATCATAGGTGGTGTTGCATATTTCACGTTACCAATTGAGCAATACCCGCAAATAGCACCGCCAACCGTGCAAGTGGTCGCAACCTATCCCGGAGCCAACGCTGAAATCGCGTCGAAAACCGTCGCGACGCCCTTGGAACAAGAGATAAACGGTGTTGAAGGTATGCTTTACATGTCTTCGCAATCTACATCTGACGGACGTGTCACTATCACAGTCACCTTCGAATTGGGCACAGACTTAGATACTGCTCAGGTACTGGTACAAAATCGGGTATCAATCGCCCAACCACGATTACCTGAACCAGTTCGGCGCTTAGGCGTAGTTACGCAGAAAAATTCGCCGGACCTCATGCTGGTTATCAACCTCTACTCTCCAAATGGAACCTATGACCAAACCTATATCGCTAACTACGCATCGCTGCAAATCCTCGATGAACTCACGCGTATCGACGGTGTTGGTGATGTGCAACTGTTTGGCGCGAGTCGCTATTCGATGCGTGTATGGTTAGACCCGGCGTTAATCGCGTCACTTGAGATGACCGCGGCGGAAGTGGTCAGTGCGCTGCAAGGCCAAAACGTACAAGTAGCGAGTGGTACACTCAACCAATCCCCGGTTCCACAAGGACAGACTGCATTTGAAATAGGCGTACAAACGCAAGGACGTTTAACCGAACCGGAAGAATTCGAAAATATTGTCATAAAAAATCAAAACGGACGCGTCGTTAGACTCAAAGATGTAGGCCGTGTTGAGCTCGGTGCAGAGAGCTATATCACGCGTGGTTATCTCGGCGAGAATCAAGCGGTTGCCATGCCCATTTTTCAGCGCCCAGGTTCCAATGCTCTTGAAACAGCAGACACCATATTTGCGACTATGGAGCGATTAGCAGAATACTTCCCAGAAGACCTAGAATGGACGAGTGCCTATAACCCGACAGAATTCATTAGCCAATCTATTGATGAGGTGAAAAAAACCATCTATGAGGCGGTTGTGCTCGTTGTATTGGTCATTATTTTGTTTTTACAAAACTGGCGCGCAGCGCTGATACCAATTATTGCGATTCCCGTTTCGTTGGTCGGAACCTTCGCGGTAATGAGTGCTTTGGGTTTTTCCTTAAACAATTTATCGCTGTTTGGCTTAGTGTTGGCCATCGGTATTGTCGTCGACGATGCTATTGTCGTTGTTGAGAATATGGAAAGACTGATGAGCGAAGGCATGTCGTCATACAAAGCCGCGCAAGAGACAATGAAAGAAGTGGGTGGCGCACTGGTTGGAATGGGGTTAGTCCTCGTTGCCGTGTTCCTACCTTCCGCTTTCATCGGTGGTATTTCCGGCCAATTCTTCCAGCAGTTTGGTGTCACTATTGCAGTCGCGACGGTGATTTCAGTTATGGTGTCGCTGATCCTCAGCCCTGCACTGGGAAATCTTTTATTTAACGGCCATGAGCGGGCTGACCACTCGTCTGACAGTAAGAACCCTCTTGATTGGTTCTTCCGAGGGTTTAACAAACTCGTCGATGGCCTTGCCTCTGGCTATGGGAAATTAGTCTGTAAGCTGGTTAAGATAGGTCCAGTGATCATGGCGTTATATCTGGGGCTTATGGTGGTCACCGTGTGGCAATTTAGTCGCGTACCGCAAGGGTTTATTCCAGAACAAGACCAAGGATACTTAATTGTCGCGTATCAACTCCCCTCAGGTGCTTCGATTAGCCGGACAGACGAAGTCACTAAATCGCTAACCACCCGCTTGCTTGAAATTGATGGCGTAGCAAATTCGGTCGCTTTTACGGGATTCAATGGCGCAACATTCACCAATAGCACCAATGCGGGTGTAGTTTTCACCACCTTGGAACCCTTTGAGCAACGCAATGCCAAAGGTATTAGCTTCGACGCGATTTACGGTCAAGCGTGGGGCGCAGTGGCCAGCGTGAAGGAAGCGTTCGTTGTAGTTATCAAGCCTCCATCCGTTCGGGGCGTAGGCAATGGTAGTGGCTTTAAAATGATGTTGCAGGATAAAGGAGGCATTGGCCTACCAGCGCTTGAGGGTGCTATGTGGCAACTAGCCGGAGCGGCGAATCAAGCGCCCGAAACGACGAGTGTATTTAGCTTTTTTGAAACCAATACCCCGCAACTGTATATCGATATTGATCGTGAGCGCGTTGAACAATTAGGCGTTGCCGTACCGGATGTGTTCTCAACACTAGAAATTTACTTGGGATCTTCTTTCGTGAACGACTTCAATATGCTTGGTCGCACGTTTCGAGTCACTGCACAAGCTGACGCGCCCTATCGCATGGAACCTGATGATATAGGGCGATTAAGGGTGAAAAATCAAAACGGTGATATGGTCCCATTAAGTTCAGTGGCCACATTTGAGTATCGCTCGGGCCCTTCTCGCGTGCCGCGATACAACTTGTTTGCCGCGGCCGATTTATCCGGCGAAGCCGCACCGGGTTACTCCTCTGGTGAGGCATTGGCTAAAATGGAAAGTCTGGCAGCCCAGATTCTCCCTGCGGGCGTGGGATTTGAATGGACAGAACTAGCCTACCAGCAAAAACAAGCGGGCAATACGGGTATCATAGCCTTTGTCCTTGCCGTCGTATTTGTCTTTTTATTGTTGGTCGCCCAATATGAAAGCTGGACAATGCCGCTTGCTGTTGTACTGATTGTTCCAATGTGCCTTCTATCTGCAATTACGGGGGTCAATATTGCTGGTCTTGATAACAACATATTGACCCAAGTGGGATTAGTGGTGCTTGTGGGCCTAGCGAGTAAAAACGCCATACTGATTGTTGAATTTGCCAAGCAACAAGAAGATGAAGGGCTCAATATCTATGACGCAGCAATACGTGCTGCGGTGCTGCGACTTCGACCAATAATGATGACATCGTTTGCCTTTATCTTAGGTGTATTACCACTGGTATTGGCACAAGGAGCCGGTGCAGAAATGCGCCAAGCGCTGGGTATTGCAGTGTTCAGTGGCATGGTTGGCGTTCTTTTCTTCGGCCTGTTGTTTACGCCAGTATTTTATGTACTGTGTAGGCGATTAGCGCTGCTGTTCAAACCCAAAGACGTAAGGGAAGCCGCGTTAAAATCGTCGTAGTTCAAACAACCATAGATATACTATTGGCTCACTTACGTTGGTAGGTGAGCCCCTCTCCTGTATACGATAAGTTATGAGTAATCGCGGCCAAGCATCGTGTATACGCCCCAACTATTACCAATAAAAATGCGCCGCACCAAGCCCGCTAATAATTGCTCCAGAATTGTTTTGAACAAACTAAAGTAAATGGTTAGTTCATCAACTCAGATAATTGTTCCATAACGATATGAGGCTCTGAATCAACTATTAAGTGACCACTTTTTTTTGCAAATATTCTTTTAGTATTTTTACTTAACTTAAGTTGCTCAGTTTGATATTTGTCATGAAGCTCATTGTAAATTCTAATACCTTCCTCAGAAACACCAGCCTGCCTAATAGTCTCGTGTGGCAGCCCGCGAGAGATTATTCTGATTTCTAGGCTTTCTGGAAGCTTTGTTTTTGCGACCTCGAATTGGCTATCCCATACATTGTGACCTAGGTTGTTTTCGAACCAGTCGAGGATACTTTGCATTTTTTGCCAGTCATCCTTTGACATAGCTACCTTCATAGACTGAATCCAGTTCTCATGTGCAGCATCAATGAGAAGAAGTGCGTCAACTCGGTTCGGGTTGTTTGCTGCGTAATATCGCGTCACAAAACCTCCGAATGAATATCCCACTAATATAAGTTTTTCTGAATCTGATTTTAAATCAATTAAATGAGATAACTCTGCACTATAATCCTTGACCGTTTGATTGAGTCCACTCGGCGGGTTATCACTGTCTCTAAACCCTAATCTTTCGTAAAAACAGACTTTGTTGGTACGTGCTACTTGAAGAAAAATCTTAGAAAAAGCGATCTCTGCGCTAATTCCCGATGGCGGCTCAAGAAATACATTCGGCGCCCCCTCTCCCGCGCATGAATATGAAAGTTCATAGTCATGAAACTTGAATTTACCTATTTCAACTTTGATTTCAGTTTTAGCAATAGCCCAAAATGAAAAAAAACAGAATATCAAGAAGGTAGATTTTTTTAGCATTTCACTAAGCCCCTATTGATGAAGTAGCACACAGCTAAGTAGATTGTTAAGACTGGCTAAAGTGCCTAGGAATCAGAGACACATAACCTTAAATGCCTTGTTTGAGCGGTTTATTACGTGCCCACATAGATATCGAGGCCTATTAGTTCAAAAAGCGTTTTCTCTAGCGCTTCTAGTTCATCTTCTCGCTCAAACCCTTTACAACCATGGTAGTGGTGTACTGTTTTTTTACTGTTTGCAAATTGTAATGTTAATACTGTGCTTGGATGATCTGTCCACTCTTCTCTGCAAACACTTGCTTCTCCTTCTCCGGTCCACCCATAAGCATCACGGAATGTGTGGAAGCTGTTTTCATCGAGAAGACGAAGAATTCTTTGAAAAAGCTCAGGGCTCTCTGGAAGCCGATATGTACCCTTTAAATGAGTATCTGCATGTCCAATATAAACAATTAGTCCATCAGAGAAAACGTCAACTCGGTAGGCTGGGCAGTTACCAAAACAAGCCGTTGTTTCCATTCTAAAAACATCTGATGGGCTAGGGTTGGCAAATAAGCCATTAGAAAAAAAGAGCAATAAAGAAACAATATATTTCATGGTCTCATCCTTGGTTAACAATGCTTTACTGAGAAGCAGATATCACATTGCAATAGCGGTCCTTTGTCGTCCTAAGAGGCCGTAATACACGCAAGCGGCTTGTTATATTGCGTATTGATACAGCCACTCAAGCAAAAAGTAAATTGGTACCGCAACAAAACATGCTGGGACAAGGGGAAGTAATAGAACAATCAAGTTATAAAATACAAAAGAATTGACCGTCGTATCTCGACTGCCCCCGGCAATCCAAAAGTCTTTTGTCACATCCCGACCTTTCACTTTCATGTAACCTTCTTCAAAATCTGGAGCATTTTGAAAAACTGCTTTAAACATATATTTAAAGAATGGCAAACACACAACACAACAGTATCGATGCTATTAAAATTGAACTATTCATGAACACACTCTAGATATAACGTTTAAAAAGGGGCCGATAATTCGTGGCTAATCATGCGACGTTTGGTGCAATTACTCTTTCTCAACACTAGTTCCCCATCCGTCGTAACGTCCACCTAACTCTCTAGCCTTTCTGTCGGATTTCATTATATGACTGGTAATATCTCCGAAGTTCATGGTGCCAAACGTAATATAAATCCAAGCGACTACCTTAAAACTGCGAAAAATAGCCAATCTCCAACGTTGAAAGTACTCTTGCCCACTATAAGTGGCCATCCATGTTAAGCGACATTTCGGTTAAATCCTTGATGCCTGGCATAAAAGGTCTTTTACATAGGAGTAATCAATTTCTTCAGAACTTTTGAAGTTGATATGCCTTCTGTGCTTACCAGTACCAATAAGCATTTTGCGCTCATCATTTAGTTTAGGTCCATTACTAAACGACAATTGAACATGCGCTGAGTAAACAAATACTCCACAAAATTGCCCTTCTTTTTCTTCTGGTTTTAGCGTGAACAATGTGCCGCCATATTTATTGACCTTAGAACTATCAGGGACACAATTTTGAATAAAGACTTCAAGTTCATTTGCTAAAGCAACCAAAGTTAATGCATCGTTTTCTGACATTAAACCATCCTTTTTGTAAAACACTTACTCTCCTACCCCACAACTAAGAGGCAACTGCTTACAAGCGACTATCGCGGAGTCGCGTGCGAGCTTGATTTGTTTGATGACTGTCTGACTACACTAAGGAACATAAATTAATCCAAATTGATAGTTGTAGCCTGAGTTTAATGGATAAACTCTACCACTTAAAATCAGGTCACTCACGCCCTCTTCAGAAGTGCATAAATCAACAATTAAGTCCCAGTATTCACCTTGCCACCGGTAACATGAACGCTCCCAACATTCCTCAATCAACGGCATTAAACGGCAACCATAATCATCAACATTTTGTCTATTTAACTAAGCTAAATCGCTAGATTGAAGTGAAACGTTTGAAGAGGTTTCCAGTCACTCAAAATTACCTTTGGTCAATTGAATGACGATACTGGAAATTTCATCTTTCCATAGACTTGGTATCGGGTGTTCCTTTTCTAGATCTCTTAATGGCAAGTCCATTTTTAAACATCCTTAGTTCAACAAACATATATTTATGAAGTACTCACAGTAACACCGGGCAAGAATTATAAAAAATCTTTGTATTCGGATTTAATATCAAAAGCTTACAATATTTCACAGGCTAAAAAATACTTATCTCTGTGTTTTTTTGCTGAGACTGCCTAGTATTTATACAACGTCTATTATTGATAGTATTTCCTAGGTCCTCGCCCCTTTGCAAAACAAGTTCTTTCTATCAGGCGCAACGCGCACCATGTCTTCCATGCAGAGGCAACCTCACCATTTGGGTCACGCGGTTTCTAGTCGGAATTGGTTTGAGACTATTTTAAAGAAAGTTTAGTAAAAATAAGATGTTATGTTTTTCTGGAAAATACCAGCTATCTCCCAAATTAGCAGGTTAAAAAATATGTGATTAGTGCGACTTTTCTGATTCTGATTGGTATATTGTCGCCTTTTTTCTTCGCCTCCTATTCCAAGAGGCCACCGATTAGAGATCCCGTGAATATGATTACAAGGACGTTACCGTTTCCCAAGTCCGCTCTTTTCCTTGCCACCATTGCGGTGTGTTATGGCCCAAGTGTAGCGAGCGCCGAAAAGGCCAAACACCAACTAGAAACCATTGAAGTGACAGCGCAAAAAAGCGTTGAAAATATGCAAAGCGTGCCAGTATCGATTACTGCGATAAGTGCAGATTTTATCGACAGCACGGTGACTTACGATATTTTTGACATTCAAGGGTATGTACCCAGTTTCAATGGTTTTCAAGCACAAAGTGCTACTAACACCACATTCGCTATCCGCGGCGTCGGGACCTCTTCACAAAACTATGGGTTTGAATCTTCTGTGGGGTTGTACGTCGATGGAATTTATCGCGCTCGCCAAAATGCAGTCATCAACGATTTGTTTGATGTAAGCAGTGTCGAAGTATTGCGAGGACCGCAAGGCGCGTTATTTGGCAAAAATACGCCGTCTGGTGCCGTCATAATCAATACCACAACACCCCGCCATTACGCCCCCGATGGGTTTGTCAAAATAACCGTAGGCAACGATCAATTGTACGCAGCCTCTACCGCTGCCAATTTTACTGCGATAGATGACACACTTACCTTTCGCATTGGCGGGTTTACGACTCAACGAGACGGTATCGTCGATGACGTTGTGCTTGGTCAGAACACACTCAATGACCGAGACCGTTCGGGTGCAAAACTACATGCGCTTTACACACCAACCGATAACCTTTCAGTGAATGTGATTGTCGACTACGCCCAGCTTGATGAAGCCTGTTGTGCCGCACTGACCTGGCAAGACAATACGAGTGCAATTGACATTCCAAATCAGTTTGGAACCGATGCACTGCTTGGCTCAGCCCCCTTCAACGGCACGCTCTTCAACGCAGAACAATTTAACGACAATATCACCGCAGTCAACGCTTTGCCTCGCTCAAAGATGGAAGACAGAGGCGTATCCGTAACCCTCGATTGGCAATTGAGTAAGCAATGGCGTCTCGCGTCACTTACTGGGATTCGACGCTTTGATAGTCTCGACGATATCGATTCAGATTTCTCCAGTGTTGCATTACTGCAAACCCGTAATGACGCGAAGCAAGATGCCGTTTCGCAAGAAATTCGGCTTCACTTGGAAGAACAGGACCTATCGGCCATTGTTGGCCTGTTTTATTTCCAACAAGATCTCGACCTGGATTTTTCTTTAACCACACAATCGCAGTTTCCTGCTTTTTTCAGTGCAGGCATTGAATCATTACAACCTCTTATTGACGGAATTAATACAATAAGCGCATTGAGTAGTGGTGTCATTGCACCTGTTGGCGCGCCGACGCCCGCGCATACGTCATTTAGTCATGTGGCACTTCAGGAGCAAGAAAGTATCGCGTTATTTGCTCACATCGACTGGCAATTTCACGCAGATTGGACGTTAGCAGCGGGGTTGCGGTACACCAAAGAACAAAAGTCGCTCAAGGGTCAATACCGTGAGCTAGGGCCAGGCATTGACGGCTTGAATCAAGATCCTAACCTATGGCCAAATATTCCCGTTGCCGCCCAAGCACTTACTCAAATTGTCTCTGATTTGACACTAGGCAATGTTCCCAATGACAACGCATTGAACGCAATATCGCCTTTTCAAACTGATGGTTGGGGCTACTTTTTATTGGGCACAGCAAGCGTATTGCCCCGCCCTGCTCTCCACGACAGACTGAATGACAATCAAACTACAGGTTCACTTAAACTAAGCTACACACCTGTAAAAAACACGCTGTTGTATGGCGCTATTGCGACGGGTTTTAAGTCTGGAGGTATAAACACTGATCGCATTTCGCCTGCACTAAACCCAGTATTTGATGCAGAAACAGCAACCACATTTGAATTGGGCTTGAAACGAGATTGGCCGGAGTATGACCTTCGACTCAATGCGGCGGCATACATAGGTAGGATTGATGATTATCAGGCCACCACGTTCACGGGAACAGGCTTTAACCTGCAAAATGCGGGCAGTATCGATACGAAAGGCCTTGAACTAGAAATAACGTGGTTAGCAACTCAAGAAAGCCAACTTCATCTTGCTTATGCGCGTAACCTTGCAACATTTGACGAGTTTGAGCAAGGTACGTGCTGGGTCGCCTATACGTGGCATACTGGTATTGACGATCCCGGTCGACAATCGGCTAATGATCCTTATTGTTCAAGAGCAGGCGACAGAGTTGGCTTTGAGCCGCAAAGCACCCTGTCTTTGCGCTATGAATATGCGTTTTCTGTGGCTGGTTTCGACAATACGCTCAGTATTGACTATCAGTACGTTGGAGACGTGTTCCTAGACGACACAAATGATCCTCTTAAACACGTTGGTAGCTATGACTTAACACACGCAAGACTCAGTGCCCGCCTCCCTGATTGGGACGGGGAATTTATCTTGTGGCTGCGTAATGCTTTTGACCAAAATTACACAGCAAGAAACGGTTTTGACGTGCCCATTCAACCCGGCAAAATCATGACCCACCCGGGTCAACCTCGACAATTTGG
>CAWUJV010000052.1:0-33633 GCA_963922845.1 uncultured Alteromonas sp. | reverse complement strand
CAGCGCTAGTACATAATGCATGTGGCTAATGGCTAGCAAAAGAACTTTAATTTAGTGCTTCAAACACTACCTCGGCAAATTTCTCAATTTCGTATAGCCCTTTATCAACAAGGCGATGAGGTGCTAATCGGTCATTTTGATAGGCGGATCAGAAATCAATCAGCCTGTTAATTGAGCATTGTTCTGAAATTTGAACGAGGGAATGTAGAATTGGTGCGAGATCTAGATTATTCGAAGTGAATATCGTTTCAGATGAAAATAGACCATGAGTCTACTGTTGAAAGTAGACTCATAACTAATTTCGATAATTTTAACCGATTATCGGACTTTCTTAAGTAATTCGAGCGTTTGTTGATGAATTTTAGCCAGCCGTTCATTCTTCGCGTTGTATGTCCAGAGTAGCAATCGGTTTAAATAAGACTGCGTGTTATGCATTGCGGCAAGACCTTCATTGTCTTCGTAAGCACGGTTCCAGTCACCTTTCTTGTATGTACTCAATTGACCAAGCCATTGTTGCCAATATGACTCTTTTAACTCAGATCGCATCATTAGATAAACGCTAGCTCTAACTAATCTATCTGGTTCGTTGTAGTGGTAAAAATGAATAGGAGTGGGATTAATGACTTTCGCTAATGATTTAGACAGCTCAATAATTTGCTGTTTGTCTATTCCAGGGTTTAACGCCAATTGGAGCACGAGGTCAGCAGTGTGTGGGATCTGATGGACGTAGCCAACTTCCTCGTTAAACCCAGTAAAGTCAGTTGTCTGGCTAAAAAGTTTAACCGCTATGTTCACCAACTGTTCGCGTTGTGATTGGTTGAGGTAGGGACTTTTTCTATCCACTCGAGCCAGCTCAGATAACGCAAGTGTTAGAAAAGAGCGGTGATACGCTGTTTGTTTGTCAGATAATATAGATGATGTAACTTGATTAAAATAATCTACAACTTCGTCTGGAGCAAAGGTATTGTCTCTCAACCTACTACTCAATTCTGTAAACGCAAATTCATCACGTAGTGCAGGATGTTTAGATGCTAAGCAGTCGATTAATGTATTAATCGAATATTGCTTTGCACTGAAATTATACGCACTTTGGTAGGTTTCTAATGACACTTCACAAGCATCGACGGCCGACCCTACCCCGACCATAGCCATCCATGTAGCCGCGATAATACCTTTTTTCATTTGAAGTCCGTGTGTGTTTATTGCCCGCTTCAATACTAGGCCGAAGACGTAAAAAACCTGAGTATTAGTCGATGAGTCGCAGGCATTTATCGATAAATGTTGGGGAATGAAAAACACGATCAGTTAGCTATTGTAAAAAAAGCTGACATCAAAAAAAACTATGAGAGGCTAAAAAATGTGCTTTAATATAGGAAGTTAGAATAAAAAGAAAGTACCACCAAAGGTACTCAACAACTCTAACGCTTGTTGTGTCAGGATGTTCACTACGTAGTCGGTTAAAAGCCGGGTGAGACTAAGCGAAATTTGTAAAAATTTTTGGTCTTAGAAAGGAGTCGGCCATGTTGTCCTGGCTATCATCGACTGTGGTCGGTGTGTCTCACTGTATCTTCAATTGTAGTTTACTCTGCTTGTTTTTTGCTGCCACCATGGCTGATGCCAAAATGGTGACTGCCCGTGGTTTGAGTGAAGTCGACGGTGATAACATTGTTGAAGCACGGCGGCTGGCAATTGAAGCAGCGAAGCGTGAAGCGGTAGAACAAGCAGTCGGCACATTTATACGAACTCGGACCGACGTCAACAATTACCTGCTCGCCAAAGATCAAATTTATTCCACCACAGCAGGTCAAATCACCCAGTTTTCATATACCAAAGACGGTGTTAATGAAGACGGCATCTACGAGGTTGTCATCGAAGCGGACGTGCAAGTCGATGAGATGCTACAACAAGTCCAAGATATTCAGAATGCGTATGGTTGGTCACGTAAGCCGCGTATTTCTGTGCGGCTTAACGATGCGACAAACAATATACCCGTCGCCAATGCGGTAAAGACAAACCTCCACAAAAAGCTGAAAAGAGAAGGGTTCGACGTATTCGATTCAAACGAGGCGGTTCACGCCGGCTTTATTATGGATGTACTGACTACAACCCAGTCTAAAACCGATAATTATCAAGGGATCGTGATTACCGCAAATGATCTAAACGTTACCTTCAATGTCAGTCGGGTGGGCGACAACCAAATTCTCGCTTCAGCACAAGGCAACGAAAGCAAGCCTGGTATTAAGACTGGGCAAATTTACGCTGAGCTAGCAAAACGTATCGTGAATGACGCTTGGCCGTCACTGAAAAAGCAAACGGTACGTTTTTGGAAAGACGAACAGCTTAGAGCCAGAAACCTGGTTGTTGAAGTATCTGGTGTCGAGTCAGGGGCACAGGCAGAAAAAATTCGCCTTGCATTGCTCGATACTATTCCTGCCATACAAACCAGCCAACTTGTTGAGTTAAAACGAGGTAAAGCTACTTTTTCCGTCGAGTATAAAGGTTGGGCTGAGCAAATGTATGAAGCGATAAATAGCAGTCAATTTAATTACAAATCAAACGTGACGTTAACGGGCGTTAACGGCAACAAAATTCTAGCGAAGTTGGGGTAAGAAATAACATGAAACGTTATGTGTTAGGCGCGGCAATATCGGTACTTCTTGTTGGTTGTCAGTCGACAGGAAAAGGACAAAAAGAATTCGATGTATCTCAACAGCTCGCATCATCTGGTAATTATGCAGAGGCGATAGCGTATTTAGAATTAGCGCTGCAGAAAGAACCGGGCAACAAAAACTATGAGGCGCAACTTTCGTCGATGAGAACACGAGCATCGACATCGATGGCTGATGAGGCTAAGCGATTAATTTCAATGGATATCGTTACGATCAGCGATATTGACCAAGCTCTGTCTTTGTTGGAAGAAGCGAAGAAATTTTCTCCCTCACTTGCGTCGCTAAATACGATGACGTCAGAAGTCGCAGATAAAAGAACGTCGTTGTTAGAGCAAGTTAGAGATAAATACGCAACGGCGTTATCTGCTATCGACAGCGAAGACTGGGTATCTGCAAATTTTGCATTGCAACAAGTGCAAAGTTTATATCCCAACTTTGAGTCGTCAGTACCTCTGTCGAGTAAGGTCAAAACAGAGGGGACGCGTTCCTATTTACTCGCAGCTAAAAAGGCTTATGACAGCTATGATTTTGAGGGCGCGACGTTAAGTGCCCGTAAAGCCATGATGTTGGATAAAACGAATGCCATTGCTAAAAAACTTCAGGGCGATGCAGTAAAAAATAACAACAAACAGTTCTTTAAGACACTTGCTGCACAAGCGGTCAGCCGACAAAACTGGGAGCAAGTGTTGTTCGCTTGCGAAAAGGTATTTGGATTCGAAGCCGATGCTGACTGTGATGGATGGGCAGCTACAGCCAAAGCGAACCAAGTCGACAGAATGATTGCAGAGGCCACGAGGTTACTTGGCGAAGGCTATCTCGCGAGAGCGCTCAATATCTCTGTGCAAATTGATGAATATTTGAATGGTGCACTTACCCCTCGCGCCGTAGCTTTGCGTAACGGTGTCATCCAGCGTATTGAAGCAACTGCCGAATCTCACGCCGAACGAGGTTACTACGGCGTCGCATGGTACATGTATGAACTGTTACGAGAGCTTGATCCTTTGATGGATGGTTTGTTTGAGAAGAACCGAGATGTGCAAGATAAAATCACCGAGCGGGTGACTAAATCGATTGCTGTTTTTGACTTTAAAAGCCCGTCATACAACCAAGACGCAGGTGTCCTCATTGCAAATAAGTTAATAGCAAACCTGTTTAATAACGCGAGCCAAGATACCAATATTCTAGAACGCGAAAATTTGAAGTCCATTTTGGAAGAAATGAAACTGGGGCAGATAGGGGTTGTATCTGAAGATACGGCAAAAGAGATGGGGCGTATTTATGGTATCGATGTCGCCATCATGGGCTCAGTATTGATGTTCAAAGTGGATGAGTCTGGTTCAGAAAGTGCGCAAACCGTACGTTATCAAATTGGCGAGGAAATTCAGGACAATATCGACTTTCTGAATTGGAAAGCGCTCAACCCTAAGCCAAGTCGTGCCGAATTGGCTAAAGCCCCTCAGCCTAAGATTATGGTGCCAGTTTATTCAGAAAAAGAATACACAGTCACCAGTGCTAAAAAGGTTGGTTTCATAGAAATTTCCTTCCGAATCACAGACGTGGGTACCGGTGAAAATACACGAGTTGAAACGATCACTGCGACTGAAATTGAAGAGGACACAGGGAACGAAGGGGTAAAAGACGCGGGAATTGTGTTTGACCCACTTGAAGTCAAAACGGACACTGAAATGTTGCAAATTATGGCTGATAAGGTTGTTGAAGAACTATCACGTAAGGTCCTTCAGCCTCTTCGTAATCGAGAAATTGGCTACTTCGAAAAAGGCGAAGAATTGCTGCTCCGCCGCAAGGAGGGCTTGGCTGCAATGGAAGAGTTCACCAACGCTGTCTTTGATGAAAAAATTAAATCAAATACTAACTCGCCAATCTCAGCGCAAGTGAATAAATACATGAAGCAGATCATCGAATCACATCGATTCGCTGACTAGGTTAGCCCATGAAGAAGTTTTGGTTATGTGTGCTTTGCCTTTTCGTTCTGAGTCAGCAAGGGTATGCGCAAACAAAAATTAGTATGGCGTTATTTAATTTAACGCCAGAGAGTATTGACGCTATCGGAATGGATGGCGATCTTCTCTTTTCTATCAGGCAAGAGCTTGAAAAGTCGTCTGTAGTGGCCTTGATGTCTCGTCGGCAGATGGAGGAAGGGTTGTATCGTATCAACGGCTCACAAGTATCTGATACTGCTGAAGTTGTGACATATGGAAAGGGGTTAGGCGTTAATTACATCTTAACTGGGTCGATGAATGTTGTGCCCGGGTCCATTGATGTGAATTTCAAGTTGGTGGATGCCGTTAACGGTGTTGAAGCCGCTAAATGGCGAGAGTCATTTAAAACCAACTTAGAGCTTGTCAGCAAGGCAGCCGCGATCGCCCGAAAAATAGAGCAGTCGCTGTTAACAGCAAGTACCACTCAAGCGGCTGAAGTGACGACGAGTGTCAGCCGAATCGCGGCTTTTAGTGCGCAAGCAAATGACGGCAATGTTAATTTGTCTTGGGAAAACAGTTCCGGCCAAAGTGTTTTTTACTACAACATTTATCGCGGTGAATCCAGTAACGGCCCATTCGAATTTGTCGGCAGTGTTACTGAGCCAAGGTACCGCGATACATCCTTAGCGCAATCCGGTAATTATGTTTACCGTATCGGCGTTATCCTTGAAAGCGGTGAAGAAGTCAGAGGGGGAAAGTTAGCGAGCGTATCTGTCAATAAAATGCGCAGTAGTCGAGATTTATCGCCACCTACTGTTTTGGGTCATGAGGCTTTTGTAAACGGTATTGCTTTGGACTTCGTCCCTTCTGTGTCAAACCGTATAAAGTTGACGGGCTTCCGCCTCTACCGTCGACGCGGACAAGACCCATGGGAAACGGTCACCTTCATCGAGCACGACGATAAGATCAGTTACAAAGTGACGTATCTTGGCGGTTTGCTAGCAGGTTCATCCTATGACTTCGCTATGACCAGTGTGGGAGACGGCGATGTCGAAAGTCCGATGTCTTCACCTGTGGTGATTCAAACGGCTAAACCTGTTTTACTGGAAACGGATAATGCGATTCTGACCCGTCAGGTCAATTTATTGTGGGGAGAGCCCGCTAGTCACAACGTGAAAATTTATAGGCGTGAAAAAGGTGAAGAGTCGTGGCAGTCCGTGGGTGAAGTCAACGCTGGAGCCATGTCTTACTCTGATAAAACGGCGTTGCAGGACGGTAAAGAATATGAGTATTCCGCTTCACTATTTGACGCTAAAACCGAATCCACTAAGTCGAATATAGTACAGGCAACAACAAAGCTTCTCCCTGCTCCTACGGCGTTTAGTGTTGCTATGGGAGTCAAGTCGGCGACGCTCTCTTGGACGCCAGTTGAGGATTCAGATGCAGTTGCCTACCGCATATACCGTAAAGAAGGTGATTTGAATAAGGATGACCTTCTTGACGAAGTCGCTACGGTTAAAGGGCAACAATCCGCGCAGTTTGTCGATGGAATCGACAACGGAAAACCATTAAAAGACGGTATGACCTATCACTATCTCATTGCTGCGCTCAATGCATTTGATGGTGTTGGCGAGGTAACGCCGACTCAAACGGTTGGAACAAAGCCCCTTCCTCCAGCTGTCGAAATGGTTACCGCGCAAGTCGGAGAGGCTGACATTACCGTGCAATGGCAAGCCTCTGCTGTAGACGACATACAGGAATATCAGGTACTACGGAAATGGAACAATGAGCCATGGCAATTAGCCGGCAAGGTAGATAGTGAAACGTACAGTTATGTAGATGCCAACCTTAAACCCTATGCGCAAACCCAATATCAAGTGGTGGGAATGGATGCCGACGGTCTTAAAAGCCAACCTTCTAACGTTGCTAACGTACTCAGTCCAGACCGAATTGTATTAAATGTATCTGCTGAGGGGCTAGCAAGGCAAGTCAACCTTTCTTGGTCTTCACATCACAATATCTCGGGGTACAAGTTGTATAGACGTGTCCAGGGGGATGCGTCTTGGCGACAAGTAGCCGATATTAATTCGTCTCAAACGACACAGTATGAGGATGCTGATCCCAAGAATATGAGAGATGGTTTGCGTTATGAGTACGCTGTCTCGGCATTCGATGCGAATATAGAAACCATAAAGTCGCAACCTGTCAGCGCAATAACCAAGGGACTACCGACACCTCCATCCTCATTCTCTGGTGTTGATGGACAAGTGAAAAAAGTAAGCCTGACCTGGCAGGCAACGCAAGACCCAGATGTCAAAGGCTATAAGCTTTATCGCGTAGAGGAAAACGGCAAACTTGAATTGCTGTTGGAGACGAAGAATACGCGAGAAGTCAGCTATGTTGATGAGGGAAGCTTTTTCAGTAAATTAGACGACGGCACGGTTTATACCTATCGAATTTCCAGTGTTAATCGTTTCAATGCTGAGGGCGAGGCGTCGGCACCTATACAGATACAAACCAAGCCTTTGCCTCCGCCTGTTGATGCCTTGACCGCTGATGAAGTGTCGGGAGCCGTTGCGCTTAACTGGCAGCCCAGTGTGCAAAACGACATTAGTTATTATCAAGTTTACCGGGGTTCAACGTGCAATAATTTGCGCAAGCACAATCGTGCTTCAACCCAATCATACACTGACAACAAGGCGGCACCAGGCAAGTCGTATTGTTACCGTATTACCGCCATAGACGCTGCAGGTTTGGAAGGGACCTACTCTGCTCCCGTAAAAATCACACTAACGGCACCTGCCGAAGGAGGTGAGTAGTGAAATGGCTCAAGAGATATAGCCTTGCCTGTTTGGCAATAGCCTTATGTGCCAATCAGGTCCACGCCAACGAGCTATCAGCAGTTAAAAAAGCAACTAATTCCAAAGAATATGAGTCGCTAAAAGAAGCGTATCGGGCGTGTGTTCTGACGAAGGGTAAACAATTCATATTAGTTAACAGTATTGATTCAACGATCAAACATGCTCCGATTGCGTGTAAACGCGAGTTACTACTCGTGCGCCAATTTCTATTATCCAGCGCTTTTAAAGTTGATGTCATTGACCAGCTTATGGCTTCGGTCGATGAAGGCGTTGAAATTGATCTGGTCAATGAAGTCTACGGGCATGTTTTGAAAAAAAGAGGGTTTAACTAATGAAAGTCGTAATTCGAAGCGTTGCGTTATTGTGGGCATTATCGCTCGGTGCTTTTGCTCAAGAAGGCATGATTGTGGCGACAGGCTTTGGCACCGTTGATCCTACCATGACCAAAACAAATGCTCAGGCGAAAATGCTTGCCAAAAGGGCGGCGCAATTAGACGCTCAGCGTCAGTTGTCTGAACAAGTAAAAGGCATTGAAATTCGCGCCGGTTCTACTGTTGAAGACTATGAAGTAAAAAGTGACATCATAGCTACACGAGTGAAAACATGGCTTCAAGGTGGTGTTGTTCTTGATGAGTCAGTCAAAATGGAAGAGGGGACTTGGGTTGCTGAAGTCAAAATGGGTATTTGCTTAACCAACCAGTCTGAACAATGCAAAACCCGAGAGTCTTTGAGGTCAATCTCTAATGACGCGTCACAGCTGTAAAGGTTTACTAATCGCACTGTTATTGCCTTGTGCCTTTGTTACAGGGCAGGATGACTTTGGTGCTGACATCGATAGGATGTTCGAACAGCAAAGCCAGAAGATTGATGATATTTACGATGCGGTAGACAAGGCCATTTCTCAGGCATATGAGGGGTTGAAGAGTGAAATCGTCGTTGACTGGCCCGATGGCGCGCTACCAGACAGAACTAAATGGGTAACATACAACCAGAAAAAAACGAGCCGGGCGATTGCTGATTACGAACAAGGCGTTTTTATTGTTGAAACCATCGTACCCGAGACAGATGTAGAGGATAATTCAGATCAGAATGAGGAGATGTCTGCTGCCTTCGATGAATTGGTCGAACTGAGTAAAACTATCGCCAACGCTACACCTACTCAACTCAACGAAGCTGACGTTCTGCTGACCAGCATTGAAGATGAGTTGGAGAAAATGGACGTTGATATCGACGTTACACCGAGCCAGTTATCAGCACCACAATTTGAAACGAAGAGTGAGATTGGGCAACTTATTTCTGAAGAGACGTTAGCCTTATTGTCAATCGACAATGCACAAGCGCCGTCGTCCCCATCGATAAAAATGTTGTCTTCTTCTTTAAAAGGGACGGCAGAAAAATACCAACCTGAAACCGAACATGCAGCCGTCACTGAGACTGTGCTACATGAAACCACACTAGCAAGTATGACGGCGGATGCGAGTAAAGCCGTATTGCCCAACCCAGCCAAAAATCTCAATGCGCAAAGCACCGTGTCGCTGATTGAAAGTGAGGGTAAAAAGAAACTTAGACTGACGATTCCTTTTATCAATGATTTTCAGAAGCAATTGGTCAAAGAGCACTTATCTGAAATAAGAACATTGGCTAAGCAATATGATGTGCCCGCGTCGGTTGTGCTAGCCATCATCGAGACAGAATCAAGCTTTAATCCCAGAGCTGTCTCACCCATTCCTGCGTTTGGTTTGATGCAACTCGTACCTAAAACCGCCGGCGTTGATGCACATTTAATGGTTTATGGTGAAAAAAAGGTGGTTTCACCCGAATTCTTGTTCGATGAACAAAACAATTTGTTATTAGGGTCGGCGTACTTTCATATATTGACCAAGCGTTATTTGCGCAAAATAGAAGACCCCTTATCGCGCTTTTATTGTGCCGTAGCCAGCTACAACACCGGCGTCGGTAATTTGGCAAAAACCTTTGTCGGTAAGAAAAACATCAATTTGGCTGTTCGCGAAATAAACACTATGACCAGTGACCAAGTTTATGAGTATTTATTGAGTCACCTGCCTGCACAAGAAACAAGAAATTATCTTAAGAAGGTGGTCACCCGAAAGACCAAGTATGAACAGTTTGATGCGTAAGTCACCGTATTCTCATTAGAGGTAGCTATGAAACAGGTCAAATCATTATCGTTTGTTGTACTTATTGTCGGTTCACTGTTTGTCCGTTCATTGTGGGCTGATGAGGTTGTTGACCAGCGCAGCAATGGTGTCGTCAATTGGACCCAGGGAACCGTCTCTGCTATTGGATATGGCGTAGCGCCAGAAGACGCCCCGACTGTCAAAAAACGTCTATTAGCAAGGCGAGCTGCACAGCTCGACGCTTATCGAAACTTAGCCGAAATGGTCAATGGCGTGCGCGTCACCTCGGAAACAATAGTGCAGCAAATGGTGGCGCAAAGTGACACCGTCAAAACGACACTTGAAACCTTAATCAAAGGTGCTGTCATGACATCGGATCATTATCAAAATGAAGTTGCCACGGTCACCTTAACGATGTCGCTGGACGGACGTTTTATACAAGCTATTGCACCGAGTGCGGTGACGACTAATACCGTTCGCAGCCAGGCTGCCGATGTATACAGTGACTTACTGGCTATTATGCCTGCCATGCCTAGTGTGTTTGGTAAAGCTTATGCAAGTGAGAGTACTGTGGGCGACTTCGTTATTACTAACCCCGAACAGCTAGCGCTGCTTAAATCGTTAGAAAAGCTTCTTAAAGAAAAGGAATCAACACAAGTACTTGAGACGCTCTCTCAAAAGATCGCCATGTACGAAAACGAAGCCCATTTTACGGGGGTCATTATTGATGCCAGCCAGGTTAATCAGTTCGAGTTAGCGACAATTCCTCGGATACGGGATCCCAAGGGTAATATTATTTACCCAACATCTGAAGACTTGCGAAACGGCAACATTAAAAAACGTCCGGTTTCCTACGATTTTGACCGAGACGATGCCATTTTAAATCAGCGTGTTGCCGTTAAGCCCTACGTAGTGAGTGCCCAAGGGATATATAAAGCCCGTCATAGTGATTTGGTTATCGATACCAAATCCGCTGAGTTATTACGCTCTCACCAAGCGCTGTTAACGGCATTGGGGAATGCAGGTGTCATGATCGTGGTCGCACGATAACGAACGGGATCGGTTTGTATGCGCTATTGGGTCATTTTCTCCTTCGTTTTAGTGTTGAGTATTGGCGTGTCTGCGCAATCTGCTCCCTCGTCCAAAGTTGCGATTGTGGAAGCACAGCTATTACTCGATAGTGGAGAATACAGCGAAGCGATTTCTTACCTCGAATCAGCCATTATAGACCACCCAAACAATGATATTTTGCTATCTCTTTACGGTGATGCGCTTTATGAAAACAAGCAAATTGCCGAAGCCGAGGTGGCATTTAGAAAAGCACTTGAAATCAACCCGCTTAATGCACTAGCGGCTAGACGAATTGAAGTCATTCGCTCCATTTCCGATGCCTCTGTCAGTGAGAAGGCGCAACAATTAGAAGAGTTAACGCTCGATAAATTATTTGATTTATTCGCGATGGCGTTAGCGTTTTCACTTGGTACGTTAATGTCGCGATACATAAAGAAATTTGGTGATTGGAATTTCTCACGACGCAGTCGACGATTATTCCTGAACAATGATTACGATGATTTCGTCGATATGTTGGAAATACAGCTTTCAACCAATGAGCTCAAACCTTTGCGACACAGTGTAGAGTTTATGCTACAGCACATGACGGTGGATGAGATCCTAACTATGCTCAATCGTTACGTAAATACGGAGGAGCACCTGCATACCTTGACAAGAATGGTCAGGCTCGCTCATGAACATCCGCATCCTTAGTCTCCCGCTTGTTGTATTGATGATGAGCTGTTCTAGCTCTCAACCATTGACGTCTGAGCAACAGCTTGTGAATGCGCTATCGGAAGAACCGATATCTGTTAGCCGTGTTGCGCGACTCTTAGAACAAAGCGTAGAAACTGGCAAAACCGACACACAGTTAGATGGTTTACTTGCGCTATGTAGCAGTAGTTTGCAACACGGCCTTGATAACAACTATTGCCTACAAGCGGCAGACTTGGCGCTGTTGTCAATGAAACCGCAAGCGCGATTTAGAGCGTTACTGATGCAGCGGCTAATGACCAAGGATTCATACATTGACGCAGAGTTAGTGAGGTTGAGTCAACAACTCAGCATCGATATTGACGAGACGAGTTGGGACAAGCCTGTGCGTTCCCATTGTACCAACCAAAACCAAATTCAAGAATTCAGAGCTTTGAGCTGCTATCTCTATGGCAAGCAAAATGCAGATAGCGCCGCTATTGAACGAGCCATTGAATTGTTTGATGCGCTGAATTGGCAGCGCAATCGAGCTGATGCCCTATTCTTGCTTGCCAAGCTCAATCGACAAAAATCGCCTAACCAAAGTAGACTGCTGGCTGCACAATCAGCGCTGATATTGAATCGACTTGGAGCAGATAGCCAAGCTAGTGCAGTGAGAGCTTGGGTGAAGGAGTCTGGCCTATGATGGCATCAGTCGGCGCTAAGGTAAGAGCGATAGGGACGCTAGCAGACGATTTGTCAGGATGGTTGTGGCTCATCTTCAAAGCCTTTTTTCAACTGTTACGTTCTCAACATCGACGAATATTCTGGTTGTTGTTCAAACGTCAATTGTTTAATGCTGCCGTACAGTCAACCATACTCATCGCTATTATTGCGCTCCTGCTTGCTTGGTTGATGATGTCGCGGGCATTAGCCATTGTTCCCGCAGGTGGGGAGTTCCTCGATTTTTACGCCAAAACTTTTGTTTTGGTAGTTGGTCGTGACATTGGTCCCATGGTTGCTGGACTCATTCTCATTGCGCGTTCCGCTAGCGCCGTAACAGCCGAGATTGGCTACATGCGTTTGTACAGTGAATTTGATGCGTTGGGTGCGGTCAATATGAGTCCCGTGTTGACTTTTCTCATGCCTGTTGTAATGGCGTTTACCCTGTCGCTGCCGCTGATGAGTTTCTATTTTTCTCTGGTTTGCGTGCTGGGAGCATATGGGTTCGTATCGGTTTTTAACACCGACGTCATTACACTTGAAGGTTTCACACGAGCGTTTTCTGAAAACCTTGGCCTCGCAGATGTATTGGTCTTCACCGTGAAAACGACAGTAGGCGGTTTTTTAATAGGTATCACAAGTGTTTATTTTGGTCATCGAGTAAACGATAGGTTTACGGAAGTTTCTCGGGCGATAGCAAGTGCCAATGCAGCCCAGCTATTCGGCTTTTTCGCAATCAATGTTTTCTTTATTAGCTTGGTGTACCTATGAGCTTACTCGAGATGCGAAACGTGTCACTACTGTACAGAAAACACTGTGTGTTTTCGTCGCTCAACCTTGAAGTGAAGAGCAAAGAAAAGGTTTGTGTTCGAACTGGTGTCCTCGATGGCGGAAGCAGTTTACTTAAATTGGCTGCGGGTCTGATTCAACCGACAGATGGTAGTGTATTGATAGACGCAACACACCTCTCGAAAATGAATGAGCAATTGCGGTTTGCTTCCTCGTGCTACTGCTTTGAAAGTGGTGGGCTACTGAGTATTTTCAGTAACTACAACAATATCGCCTTTCCCCTCATGTATCACACAAAGAAAAGCGCTAAGGACATTCAATCGCTCATCGTAGACTTGGCTGAAAAATTAGGGCTATTTGAGGTTTTACATCAAGAGCCTCATCAGCTCAATGATGTGCAAACACGGCTCTTTAACGTATTGAGAGCTATGGCGTTCAAACCGCGTTTGATCTTACTGGATGAGATCCAAAGTGGCATGTCTCATGAGATGCGCGAGCAAATTCTCGCAACAATTGTGGATTATTGTGATGAGCAGGCAATAGCCATGATCATGACAGTGACCGCCGGTGATGACGAGAGCTTTGCTGATAGTGTGTACTGCATCGCAGATTGCCAACTCAAGAGGGCATCATAATGAGCTTTGCCCCACCTCAGTCACTGAGTGCAAGTCGACAGGATAAGCTCTTGGGTTTATTTGTCATCATCGCCGTTGTTGTGACCTTGTCTATCTATGTTCGCAGCGCCCTCGATGACAGTGAATTATGGCTAACGTTTAATGCCAAAATGCATTCTTCTTACGGCTTGTCGGTCGGTGCACCGATAAAGCTAAATGGTATCAATATTGGACAGATTGATCAGGTGGAGCTCACGCCTTCAGGGGAAGTGCTAATTGAATTTACACTATCTACCGAGTATCAAAACCTTTATACCACCAACAGTGTGCTGGTTGTCGACACCACACTTGGCATTAACAACGTGTTGTCGGGGGCTGGGCTAAACTTTCAAAGTATACCGGGTCCGAAACTGGGTGAGGGCGCAGCCGTTCAAGTTCAAGAGCCGCAGTCTTTGCAGTCATTAATGGATGAGTGGGATGTAGAAGCGCTGGCAAATCAAGTCAAAGACATTTTGAACAATCTCAACGAAGTGATGAGTACGGTGCGAGATAACCAGCAAAACGTGACGGCCAGTTTGAACAACATCGCCTCGATGACCGAAACCTTGGCGCAAGCAAGTGAATCCTTGCCTTCTGTTTTAGCTAAACTTGATGCAACCCTCACTACCCTTCAACAAACTGTTACAGATACACAAAGCGTACTCAATCAAAATGTCGATGTGTTCAACGAAACCTTAACGACGTCGACAGAAATGATGCAAGGCATCAATGGCATCGTGAATGCTTTGGAGCCGACCATTGAGTCACTGCCCGAAACCCAGCGGCTGTTGGATAGTGTGTTACTCGAAACCTTAAATCTGACCGAAAAACTCAACCAACATTGGTTATTGGGCGATTCCCAATTGCCTCAATCCACTACGTCTATTTCTCGTCCTTTTATCGTCTTACCACCGGATGAGTCACTTTATCAGTCGTCGCTTGAACCACTAAAGAACAGCGGAGGTAAAACGCCATGAAACGAATCATTGCAATAGGGATAAGTATTGGTCTGACGGCTTGGCTGAGCGGTTGTACTGTTAGTTCGAAAGATACGATTGTGGCCAGTCAATCTGCACCGAGAATGGTAAATGAGGTCAAAGAGTTCATTGAGGGAAAAGAGGAAAAACCTGAAGCGAAATCTATTCCTAACAGTGTCGCAATTTTGTCATTTGAAAATTTAACCGATGAGCCTGTTGCATCCATCGTGCTGCGACAGGTGATCAATAGTCATTTGTCTGGCATGAATTTCCAACTAATGCACCCGTCAGAAGTAGATTTACGGGTCCCTGATGGGCCTATCGACCCGACTCAAATGGCCGCTATCCTAGGTGTAGATGGCGTGTTGTCTGGTGAAGTCGTCACGTTTGAACGCTTTTTTGCAGGCATTTATGCGCAGATAAAACTAGGTGTCGTGCTTAGGCTACACGATGCGAATGGCGAGCTCATTTGGCAAACTGAAGAAGAGGTTGTGCAAAGTGCGGGGGGATTATCCACCACCGCATGGGGCTTGTTACTCAATGCTGCGGTAGCGGCGATGCATCTTGATGATGAAAATGTACTCGCCGCCGCCGATGAATTAGGTCGAAAAATTGCCTTTCAATTTCCTCAGCCGGAGGGATATATACCAAACGGTGGTCCTCAAATTGAAGCGGTTCTGCACGATGCTGCTGGTAAGTGGTTGAAGTACGGTGACATGATCAAAGTTGGCTTGAAGGGTGAGCCCGGTTTGTATGGCACCGTAGAGTTAGAAAATCTGCAGCGTTATGACCTTGAAGAAGTCGAGCCCGGTACTTACGTCGCAAACATTCCAGTAGAGGCCAGTTGGAATGAACAAAAGGTCGCGCTCAAAGGTCGTTTGCAAGATCCGTTGGGCAATAACAATACGTTACTCAGTATTGCTGGTTTGATTAATTTTGATAACGCTGCGCCAGATAAAGTTGCTAACCTCACCGGTAGTGTTACCCCTGATAATATCAAGCTGACATGGAATGGCTTACCCGATGCAGATGGTTATGAAGTATGGTGGAACAAAGGAGGCGAAGTGTCTTTACTGACCAAAACTGACCACGATTACCTCAATACAGACAGTGGCGTTGCACTTTTCGAGCAATATCAATTTAGTGTGTATGCCGTGGATAAAGCGGGGAACAAAAGTGATCGCGTTCAGGTTAGCTTGACGTCGTATCCTCAAGAAGTCGGGCATCAGCACTTCGTCACAGGCGCGATCAGCGGAGAGTATGATGGAATTACCATGCTGACACGGGCATTTAGCCCATATCAGGTTAAAGGAGAGGTCACGTTTTTGTCTTCTAGTGAACTCTATGTCGAACCTGGCGTGGTACTTCGATTTGACCCCGATGCCTCAATCAGTGTTCAAGGTCAGGCATATTTTTGGGGCACAAAGAAAGCCATTTCATTGGAACCTGTTGGCGAGATTAAGCGCAAAAAAGCGTATCTGACTTTATCGAGTGATAAAGCGGTGCAGATGACAGGCGTAAATTTTGTTGACGCGGGGCAGGGCGTCATGGTCGATCGTGGACAGGTGTCAATGGATTCGATTGCATTTACCAATACCCGTTTTACTGCACTGACGGTGTCGGGAGAGGGGAGCGTCGAAATTAAGCACTGCGTGATAGACGGCAGCAACACTTCCGCGGTAGTTGTGTCGGATTATGGCAAGTTGACCATGAGCAATTGTACTTTACAAAACAATTTTCCTTTTCACATTCAAAATGCTTCTCAATATCCCGTCAATGCTCAAGGCAATGAATGGCTCCCTGACGCGACCGAAGTCTCAATATTAGGCGAGGTAAACTTATGAAAAAGCAAATAGGCGTTTTACTGTGTCTTGTGGCATTTGTTGGTGTGGCACAAGATAGGCAATATAAGGAATTGACGGTTAGCGGTGGCGAGGTGAATTGGACAACTGGCCGGGTCTCTGCTGAGGGGTATGGGGTTGCGCCCGATAGTGCTAATGCGAAAGTGGGCCCCTTGCTAGCGTGTCGGGCCGCGGTCGTCGATGCGCAAAGAAATTTACTCGAGGCGACACAGGGAGTAAGAGTGACCTCCACTACTGTCATCAACAACTACATGTTATCCAGTGACGAAGTAAAAAGTACAGTCGAAGGAATCATTCAGGATGCGCGTATTCT
Organism: uncultured Alteromonas sp.; assembly: GCA_963922845.1. Lineage (GTDB taxonomy): Bacteria > Pseudomonadota > Gammaproteobacteria > Enterobacterales > Alteromonadaceae > Alteromonas. Next base: position 16,965 of record CAWUJV010000052.1, on the reverse strand, counting down.
CAACCGCGTACCCGATAGTGAGGGGGGCTGTAAAATTGTAATGGATATTCCGTTGGCTGGTGGGGCCTCAAAAGCGGTTTACTCGCAACTGGCAAAAGACAGTGATGTCTCGGCGAGCCAGTTTTGGTCCGATATTTGGAATCAAATTGTCCCAACTGCGTACGCTTCGACACTGGATGAACAGACCGAAATGACCGAGGCGCCATGGGCAACTCGAATCGATACCATAAGCAAACGATTGTCCGTTGTAGAAAATGCACTAACAGCCCAACAACAATCGCAAAGTCGCGAGCAGACCTCGCCAACCGGTTTGGTGGTAGATGCGCGGGGTAGCAACTTTATCCCTTCTCTGAGCCCTAAAATTCGCCAATTGCGGGGCAGCATCGTGTATCCCGATGGTTCAGTGCAAGCCAGTGATAAATTGTTAGCGCGTGGTCAATTGGTATCTTTGTTCGCTAGAGACGTCGATTTTGCTATTAATCATCCTGTGGTCGGCGCACGTCCCTTGCTGGTAAAAGCGCTTAGAACCTATGGTGACACTCGAACAGAAATCGTTATCGATCAGTCTCAGTCGACAAAAGTTAAAGCGTTAAATGACACAGGCTTTTTCGAAGAGGCTGGCGTCATCATTGTTTTGGATTAACCAATCGCGCGATTGCGTTTCATAAAGCATACGCAATGGCAGAAATTACATGAAAAGTTAGTGTGTACTTACTCGTTTTCTGTATTAGACATTAGGACGAATTTGCTGTTCAGACCTTTGAAACAGGTGTTTAATTGAGTAAGGTATAGTCAGCCAATAATTATAAATGTTGATAACTTGGTGGTGTGAGAGTACGACAATAAAAATGTCGTGCCTAAGATGTATGAGTTGACAACGAATCTAAAGAGCTGGACATGCCGTTAAGTAGTGATGTTAGACGTGTAGTCAAAAATTTTGCGTACCTATTCGTAACGAAGGGTATCGACTTTATTATACCGTTAGTGCTTCTCCCATTTTTGATTAATACATTGGGGATCGCTGCATACGGCACGCTTGCGTTTGCACTCGCCATTGGTGTGTATTTTACGTCTTTCATGCAATATGGTTTCAACATCACTGCGGTGCGAGATATTGCGCGTCAACGGCAAGACCAACAAGGGCTGTCTTCTACCTTTAGCCATTATTTTTATGCCTCACTTGTCATTTGTACTGTGGCTTGCCTCGGTTTTCTGTCGCTGTTTTTCCTCGACTTTTTCAGCCAACACCAAGCGCTTTATGTCGGGGTGTTATTGTTTTGCCTAAGCCAGGCTCTTTTACCATTGTGGTTATTTCAAGGCCTTGAGCGAATGGAGTTTGTGGCGTTATTAAATACCGGTATCAAAGTGGCTTACGTTATCCTAATTATCGCGCTCGTCCGTGACGCCGAGGATGTTTACCTCGTGCCAATGATTCAAGGAGCCGCAGGGTTACTCGGCGTGTGCCTATCTATCATTTTGGCGTTAAAATTGCGATTGGTTCGGTTTACTTTGCCTCAAATCCAGCCTGTTTTTGCCGTTGTCCAACAAGGTTGGTCGGCCTTTGTTATTCAAGTTGCTCCTACTCTCTATTCAAACTCATCAACCTTTATTTTGGGCTTGTACTCGAATCCTGCGACGGTCGGTATATATGCAGCCGCACTGCGAATAATTGACATCTTGAATGCCGTCGGTTTTCTGTTGACTAACGCCGTATTGCCTTATCTCGCTCGCGATCTATCTAAACATGTGTTGGTTGCTAAATTGATGTTAAGTGCAGGCGTCACCCTTACGCTGGGTGGAGTGTTTTTCGCGCCCTATGTTTTGCCTTGGTTGTTTGATCAGAGTAGCTCAGACATTTCCCCAATGGTTCAAATCCTCAGCTTAATGGTGCTCTTTATTTTTACTAGGTTTTGTTTTGGCAATGCTTATTTGATGTTGATTGGGGGTGACACGCTTTACCAGCGCATTGTATTAAGCTGTTCACTGGTGGCTTTTGCTCTGTCATGGTGGGTTATCCCTCGTTTTGAAACGTGGGGAGCGGCCGGCATCATGGTTGGTACCAGCGTAGTGATGGCAGTCTTGACTTTGGTTGCTGCAATAAAAAAAGGACCAAGTCTGGTCAACACGGAGGTAAGGGAATGAAGATCGCACTCGTTGGAGATATTGGCTTCTTTGGTAAGTACTCATTGGAAAATAATCCGCAAGCAATGGATCAGTTTTCTGAAATGGCTGACTACCTTTCCTCATTCGACTATGTCGTGGGTAACCTAGAGGTGCCGTTTATCGACGGGCTAAAAGCGTACGGTGCTAAGTCTGCCCATGTTAGCTCTCATCCAATGAATATTCAGTTATTGAAGTCGCTGCATTTCACTCATGTCTGTCTAGCCAACAACCACGTATATGACTTTGCCCAAGCGGGTGTCGATTCCACTATTGCCGAACTTGAAGGTGCGGGTATAGAGCACTTTGGGTTTGATGGTAAGACGGTGACGATTGAAGACGCCAAAATCGCATTGCATGGTTATTGCTGTTACACAACCAACCCCTATGGATTGAGCCAAGGGGTCAACCGATTGGATGTGAAGCAGATAACCGACGTGATGAAAACGTTTGATAAGGCGGGTTATCTCAATATCGTAGGTAGCCACATGGGTTTAGAGCACGTCAACATTCCTGCCTACCACGATATCAAAATGGCTCGGCAACTGGCGGAAGACGCAAGCTACGTATTGTATGGCCATCACCCGCATGTACTTCAGGGTATTGAACAGTATAAATCGTCACTATTGGCATATAGCTTGGGTAATTTTTGCTTTGACGATGTCTATACCGACAAATCAGACAAGCCGCTAATTAAACAGTCTGATAATAACAAAACATCCGTGGTACTGAGTCTTGAAGTCGAAGCGGGTAAGTTAATCGATTGGTCTGTTACACCTTTCTACGCAAAAGACGACAAATTGAGTTTTGATATTGACGGTGTCGAAGAAAAGCTGGCGTCCTACACTGACTATCTTAATACCGATGAGCAAACTTATACGTCTTATCGCAATGGTTTATTGGCCCAATATGTTGCGGGCCGTAAACAAATGCGTGATTTGAATTGGTACATCAAGCGTTTAAATATTGGTAGTGCAGTCATCATTGCTCGCGGTAAGTACAACGCTTGGCGTCACAAGCGACACAAACTGAGGTACTTGCATGAACGGCGTGATTAACCTCAGTCTAATTCAGCGGTACGTCATCGTATTTGGCGTCGTTTTCGCGTCTTTTACCGCTTTCAGGATCACCATTTTGGGCATTGGCGAGCTGATCTTTTTGGTCGCTGGTCTATTTGCGCTGTTTAATATGTTTTATCAGCCTGTCGATAGGCGCTATGTTTTCAGTACTTTTTGGTCAATGTACTTGCTAGTCGGTATTTGTGGCTTTGCCTACAACCTATTTGTACTCAACTTAGCGACGGGCTCTTTTAAGGGCATGTTCTTTGATACAGCGGCGTATATCATGGTTCTCCTTGCGTGTTTAGCAATGGAGCAGTTGTTTCTAAACCGGGGTAAAGATGCATATCAGTACCTAAAGTCACTGTTTTTCTTTTTTACTATTTTAATGAGCACCTTGTTTGTATTGAACTTTTTCACGTCGAACATCGGTGGCTTGTCATTGCGCTATTACCATCATTTCGCGCCATTTGTCGTTAACGTTCATCAAATTGCCATGTTGATTGCCCCGTTTGTATTTATCGGGGTGCTGGTGATTGAAAAAGAGAAAGATCCTAAAACACGTTTACTGGCGATGTTTTTAACACTGATGACCTTGTTGATGTTGCCCGCTACTGGAGCGTCTAAGGCGATGTTGGGCGTATTACTTGGTGCAGGTGGATATGTCGCAGCCAAGCTACAAGCCCAACAGTCACCTCAGGCCCGTGTTGCTACCTTATTTATTGGTTTCTCATTCGGTATGTTGCTGCTTATTCAGGGGGACATTTTAGTCTATGGCGTTGCCGCTTTCGCCGAAGCTGATGACCAAGGTGGTCGAGCATATTTGTATTCTGCAGGCTTGGAGTTGGTGACGGAATCTTGGTTAGTGGGTCGTGGCAATGGTCAGCATATTTGGTATCACGGTAAATTCGACGATGCTCACCAGACTCTGTTAAGCGCAATGTTGCAAACGGGCATCATTGGCTTATTCCTGTATTTGCGTTTGCTATTCAATATTATGCGTAAAGCTTTTGACCACAGTCCTGCTGTATTCGGTGCGATATGCACCATTACGATATACGTGTTAGGCGGTGATATTTTGCGGCGGTTGCCAATTTGGATGTTGCTAGTCATTCTGTTCTATACCGTTTACCAAATGGAAGTAGAGAAAAAAAACGAGACGAGAGGCCAGTTATGGGGATAAAACAAAAAATATTAAGGTACTCGCCTGTTTGGGCTCAAAACATAATGATCAGTCGTTATGGTCAGCAGTTGATTAACCAGCGATATGGCGACACGTATTATGCGGAGCGCGAACGTTTTCTCAACAAAGACAAATCTGATTTCAATGCATTGCAAGATGAACAAAATAACCTGCTTAAAGATTTTCTACAGCATGCGGTAAAACACAGTAAGTTCTACCGAGAACTTTACCGAGATATTGATATCAGCCAAATCCAAACGGTGGAAGATTTGACCAAACTTCCTGTCGTCGATAAGGAGATGTTGAGACAGAACATCGAAGATGTTCACACCATTGCGCCAGATGAAGGCTTGGTGTCATTCACTGGCGGAACAACGGGTAAATCCCTACAAGTTATTTTTACTAAAGATGACTTTCAAAAACGCATGGCCTATCTGGATGCGTTTAAGATGGCGCTGGGAGTCGAGCCATTTGAGTGTCGCAAAGCGACATTCAGTGGTCGCGAATTTACCCGTGGTTGGGCGAGCAAGCGCAGTCGCGTTTTTTGGCGTCAAAATAGCGCCTACAATCAGCGACTCTATTCTACTTTCGATATGTCACAAGACAACTTGCCGCTCTATGTGGAAGATCTAAATCGTTGGAAGCCCAATGTTATCAATGGCTTTGTATCAGCAGTGTACGAAATAGCGCATTTTATTAAGCGCGAGAATATGACGTTGACGTTTGACGTTGATGCCGTGTTTACCACCTCCGAAAGCTTACTGCCTCATCACAAAGAAATGATCGAATCGGTTTTTGATACCAAGGTGTATGACCAATATTCGAGTGCTGAAGGTGCGCCGTTTGTTACAGAATGCCCCCAAGGGCACCTTCACTACGGGATGGACACTGGCGTTATCGAAACCATTGAAACTGAGGCGGGTAATGAAATGCTTGTGACGGCGTTTTTCACTCATGGAACGCCACTTATTCGTTATCGTATCGGTGACATGATTACGTTTATGGAAGGAGACTGTGCTTGCGGTTCTAAGCTACCTATGGTGGCAGCGATAGAAGGGCGCAAAGTAGACTTCTTGTACTCGCCAGAATTCGGCAAGGTCTCACTCAGTCACTTAGCTGATGTTATCAAAGGTCTGCCCAACTGCGTTAAGTCGGTACAGTTTCATCAGCATGAGCCTGAGTCGATAGAGATTTGGTTGAATGTGGATGAAAGTTTATATGACGAAGCAGCCGAAGCGAAAATTACCGCGGCGATGGTTTATCGCTTCGGTGACAAAATGACTTTCTCGTTCAAATTGGTAGACGACATTCCCAAAGAGAAAAGCGGTAAATACGCGTTGATTAAAAATACCTTGAATCGAGGTCAAAATGGAAAGTAGGCAGCCAAAATTAAAGATTTGTATCGTTGCATCCTATGCGCCTTCATTGCTTAATTTTCGTGGTGATTTAATTAAGTTACTACTCGCACAAGGCTATGACGTCACTTGTCTGGCACCTGACATTTCAGGAGATATTAAGATTACGCTTGCCGAGATGGGGGCGAAAGCAGTCAGCTATCCTCTTGAACGAAACGGCCTTAATCCCGTGCGCGATTTGAAGACTTTATTGGCGTTGCGAAAATGCCTAGCGAATGAGAAGGCTGACATTATCATGCCATATACCATTAAGCCGGTCATTTTCGGTACGCTGGCCGCGAAGCTTGCTGGCGTAAAACATCGTGTCGCACTGATTACGGGGCTAGGCTATGCCTTTGTGACTGACGAGAATGGCAAAACGCCAATGTTGAAAAAAGCGATTCAAACTTTGTATCGCTTTGGCCTGACCTTCGCTCACAAGGTTATTGTGCAGAACCCCGATGATCTTGAGCTATTGGTCGACAAGAAAATTACATCAAGGGATAAGCTGTCTGTTGTTAATGGTTCTGGCGTCAATATGAATCATTTTCATCGTACCGCCTTGCCAGAGCCTACCGCGATTAAATTTTTACTGGTTGCTAGGCTTTATGGCGCGAAAGGCGTGTATGACTATGTGAAAGCGGCATACGCATTAAAACGGCGTTTTAGCAATGTTGAATTTCATTTGGTGGGCGGTACCGACCATACGCCAGACAGTGTGAGTGATGAGGAGCTCAAACATTGGAGTGATGATGGTGTGATCACCTATCACGGGCAAGTAAAAGACGTCCGTCCAATGCTAAATAACTGTCATGTCTTTGTTTTGCCCTCAGCCTATCGGGAGGGCACGCCTCGCTCTGTACTTGAAGCGATGTCAACCGGGCGACCGATTATCACGACGGATAGTCCCGGTTGTCGAGAGACGGTCATTGAAGGTCAAAATGGCTATTTGATCATGCCGAGAGATTCAGATGCGCTTACCGAAAAAATGGCGAGCTTTGTAGAAGACCCTGACTCAATAAGCGAGATGGGGGAACACGCTCATCAACTTGCCAAGGCCAAGTTTGACGTAAACATTGTAAATCAGATGATGTTGTCGTTCCTGCAGTTACCAGATGAGGTGAATGCCTAATGAAACGTTGTTTTGATTTTATTGTAGCCGCGATCTTGTTGATATCGCTAAGTGCAGTGCTGGTTGTTCTATATGTGCTGATAGCAATCAAAATGGGGCGACCCGTCTTGTTTCGTCAAGTTAGGCCAGGGCTTGGGGGTAAACCCTTTGAGATGGTCAAATTCAGAACGATGACGGATACGCGTGACGAAAACGGGGAACTTTTACCCGATGACAAACGCTTAACCAAGTTTGGTTTGTTCCTGCGCGCGACCAGTTTAGATGAACTGCCAGAGTTGTGGAACGTATTAAAAGGCGAGATGAGCCTAGTGGGACCACGCCCATTGCTGATGGAATATTTGCCTTTGTACTCTCAGTTCCAAGCGAGACGTCACGAGATGCGCCCGGGCGTTTCGGGTTGGGCGCAAGTCAACGGGCGAAATGCATTGTCGTGGGAAGAGAAGTTCAAACTCGATGTTTGGTACGTCGACAATCAATCGTTTTGGTTAGACATCAAAATTCTGTTTTTGACCTTCTACAAAGTGATTAAGAAAGACGATATTGCCCACGACAATCACGTCACCATGGAAAGGTTTAGAGGCAGTGAAAGTGAGTAAATTAGCGATATTTGGAGCAGGAGGCCATGGCAAAGTGGTGGCTGACTGTGCGCTAAAGTCGGCGCAATATCAAGAGATCGTATTCTTGGATGGTCGTTACCCTGAGATTCAGCAATTGGAAGGTTGGAGTGTAGTAGGGGATGAAGCAATCGTCTCGTCTTTGGTTGCAAAGGGATATCATTTTTTCGTCGCTATTGGGAACAATCGAGTGCGGCAAAAAGTGCAGCGACAGCTGGAAGAACAGGGCGCAACCATTGCCACGCTTATCCACCCAAATGCGTCTGTTGGAATGGCGTGCCATATCGGCCAAGGATGTTTGATCCTAGCGGGTGCGGTAGTCAATGCGTTCACCGAGATTGGCGCCGGTACTATCGTCAATACACGCGCCAGTGTCGACCATGATGGTCACGTTAGTGAGTTTGTTCATATCGCGCCCGGCGCGAGTATTGCCGGTCAAGTCTCGATTGGAGAAGCGACTTTCATTGGCATCGGTAGTGCAGTAATTCAATGCGTTTCCATCGGAAGCGATGTCACTGTTGGTGCGGGAGCAACAGTGGTCAATTCAATTTCAGACAGCTTGGTTGTCGTTGGCACACCCGCAACAGAAATTAATTCTCAAAAGAGGAGCGACTGATATGTTAAATGGTCCTTTTTCACCTTGGCCGAGCGTGGCGGAAGACGAAAAGCAAGCGGTGCTCGATGTGCTTACATCGAACCGTGTTAATTATTGGACAGGGCAAGTTGGTCGTGAATTTGAGAAGGCGTTTGCGGCATATACCGCAACTGAGTATGCCATCGCTGTTGCCAATGGTTCTGTGGCATTGGATTTGGTATGGCAGGCATTAAACCTACCAAAAGGCAGTGAAGTCATTGTCACATCTCGTACCTTTCTCGCCTCGGTATCGTCGATTGTTTTGGCCGGATTGAAGCCCGTTTTCGCCGATATCGACAGAGATACTCAAAATATTTCTGTAGAGACCATTGCCCCCTGTATTACCGACAATACCGCGGCAATTTTATGCGTGCACTTAGCTGGGTGGCCATGTGACATGCCTGCGATTAATGCGCTGGCAAAAGATCATGAACTGAAAGTTGTAGAAGACTGTGCTCAAGCTCATGGTGCTGAAATTGACGGCAAACCCGTGGGCAGTTTTGGAGACGCCGCAGCATGGTCTTTTTGCCAAGACAAAATCATGACGACGGGTGGCGAGGGTGGCATGGTGACCACCAACGACCAAGTATTATGGAAGAAAATGTGGTCGTTCAAAGATCACGGAAAAGACTGGGATACGGTATACAACACGCAACATCCACCGGGCTTTCGATGGTTGCACCAGTCTTTTGGTACGAATTGGCGCATGACAGAAATGCAATCGGCCATTGGCTTTCAGCAGGTGAAAAAAATGCCAAGTTGGCGGGATAAACGCACTCAATATGCCGCGAAAATCACACAAACTGCCGGTGGTCTGAAGGGGCTACGCGTGCCTGGTCTACCCGACAATATCACCCACGCTTGGTACAAGTGTTATGTCTTCGTTGAGCCACAACAACTCGGTGATGGTTGGGACAGAGACCGTATTATGGCTGAGGTGAATCAAGCTGGCGTGCCTTGTTTCTCTGGCAGTTGTTCAGAGGTTTACGAGGAAAAAGCGTTTGAAGGAACGGATTTTAAACCTGTAAAACCACTTCCCGTGGCGAAAGAACTTGGTGAAACATCACTCATGTTTTTAGTGCATCCAACGCTTACCGAGCAGGAAATTCAGCTTACCTGTGACGTATTGCGTGCGGTAATGGAGAAGGCGACATGTTAAATCAACTCAATAAATTGTTTTTGCTTAATCGCAAAATCAAACTCTCGCTGGCGGTTGTTTGGGATACCTTGGTGATATCTGGGAGTCTACTGACAGCCTATTGGATTCGAATTGGGATTGAGGATTGGCATTTCAGTGCAGCCGACTGGATGATTGTTGGCGCGAACATCTTGTTCACGGCTTCTGTACTGATGATGATGGGGCATTATCAGAACATCGTTCGCTTTATCAATATGCGCGCGTTGTATGTAATAGCGGGCGCCTTGTTCCTTTCCATTGTCTATTTATTTGCAGCACGACTGACAATGAATATGTTCGTTCCAATGTCGACGTTGTTTATTTACTTTGTGCTGAGCTATGTAGGAATTGCCGCCCCGAGATTGCTCATTCAAGCATCAGCTCAGTCAAAACAGTATCAGTTGCGAGAAAAGTGTTTTGTCTATGGTGCGGGTGAAACTGGCCGTCAACTTGTGTCTTTATTGCAAGCGGGGAATCAAATGCACCCTGTGGCGTTCGTTGATGATAAGCGCAAATATATTGGCAAACAGATTCTTGGTATCCCGGTGATTTCGAGAAACGATATTCCCAAAGTATTAGAAGAACACAAAGTCACGAAGATGTTGCTTGCGGTTCACAATACGTCTGATGCGCGTCGTAAAGAACTCATTGAGGAGTTGACGCCCTTTGCAATCAGCTTGTTAACCATTCCCAGTTTTGAAGACATTATTTCTGGAAAGCGACAGCTTACCGAGCTACGCCAGATTAAAATTGAGGAATTGTTAGGTCGCGAGCCTGTGCCGCCGATCAAAAGTCTGATGGACGTCGACATCCGCGATAAAATGGTTTTAGTCACCGGAGCTGGTGGTTCTATCGGTAGTGAGTTGTGTCGACAATTGATTAAAAGCCGTCCCGCCAAGCTAGTGTTGTTTGAGCTATCTGAGTTCAATTTGTATCAGATCGACAATGAATTGAGCCGAAAATATCCCGATATTGAGATTGTACCTGTACTGGCGAATATCCAAGATACTGACATCATGCGACAAGTGATTGGTAACCATAAAATTCAAACCATCTATCACGCTGCCGCATATAAGCATGTTCCTTTGGTGGAATCGAATGTGTTTGCAGGTTTGAGAAATAATATCTTTGGTACGGCTAATGTTGCGTTCATTGCAACCGAGTTTGAAGTGGAAAAATTCGTATTGGTATCGACTGACAAAGCCGTGCGACCAACCAACATTATGGGGGCGACCAAACGTTTTGCTGAGCTTTTCGTTCAAGGGTTATCCGAGCTCAACTCCTCTACTAAATTCGCCATTGTCCGCTTTGGCAATGTATTGGGATCGTCGGGATCCGTTGTGCCGCTTTTCACTAAGCAAATATTGAGTGGTGGCCCGATTACGGTGACCCACCCTGAAATCACCCGATATTTCATGACCATTCCCGAGGCCGCGCAGTTGGTTATTCAGGCAGGCGCAATGGGCACAAAAGGGGAGGTGTTCGTATTGGATATGGGGGAGCCGGTTAAGATCGTCGATCTGGCGACTAAGATGGCACACCTAATGGGAATGTCAGTTTCAGATAAAGAAGCAACAGACAGAGATACCATCGCGATCAATTTTAGTGGACTTCGCCCTGGCGAAAAATTATATGAGGAACTCCTCATCGATGACGCTGACACCCAGACATTGCATCCTCGTATTATGGGCGCCAATGAAATCAAAATTCCATTTGATGAAGTGGTGATGTTGTTAGATACCTTGAATCAAGCTCTCTTGGAAGGGCGAGGTCAAGATGTGGAAAAAATGCTCCGAGATGAAATTCCATTGGCATACAGTCCAGCAGAGCACAGTGGGTCTGTTCAACAAAGCCTAAAAGCCGTTTCTTAACTGAGAGCCTGGTATAAGTATTGCAATGATCACATTAAGGAAAAAAGGGATCTGCCGATAAATTGACATTAAGCAGCGTGTTTTCGCATGTAACTGGTTCTAGGACGCGATAGTATTTGAAAGCTTTACTACATTGGAGCAGTGCAATTTTTGTTGTACTGCTCTTTTTCTCAACGGCATGGGCCAACGATGACAGTATCCAAATAGGTGCTGGTGATACCATTGCCGTCACAGTATACAATGAGCCTGATCTTACCGTTAAATCTCGGGTGTCGGAGTCGGGCTTAGTGCGTATTCCGTTACTCGGTGATGTTAATGTTGCCGGTAAAACGCCTCAACAACTCGCTTCTGTTTTAGAGGCTATGTACTTGGATGGGTATCTTGTCGCCCCTAGTGTGTCGGTTCAAATTACCGCATTTCGTCCCTTTTACGTCAGAGGTGAGGTCAAACGAGCGGGCGCGTTCGTTTATGAGCCGGGTTTAACGGTAAACAAAGCAATTGCGAAAGCCGGTGGTTTATCCGAACGAGCGTCAAAAGAAAGCTGGTGGATCATTCGTGAACCCGATACCCAACGCATGAAAGTAACCGGAGAAATGGCGATTGTTCCCGGTGATATTCTCGAAATCGAAGAAAGCTTCTTCTGATCATGGCCACTCCTATGTCCCCCCACGTTGATGCTGAACAAGGCTTTACACTTGGCGACATGTTCGGTTTTTTGTGGCAGTCCAAGTTTAGGATTGTATTTATTGCTGCGATTATTATGGGGTTGGGCGGGTATCATGTAGTAAACATGCCCAAGGTCTACGAAGCGAGTGGAACCTTGTTGCTCAGCAGTGATAGTAGTCGCATGTCGCTGAACTCCGCGTTGAGTTCTGTGACGGGCAATGACACGGGGGCGATGGATACTTACATGGAGTTTATTCGTTCGCGAACCTTTGTCGAATCCATGATCGCCGATTTAAATTTGATGGATTACGGCGAGTACCAGCACCCCTCCAACCTAGCCAGCTTTTCCGAGAGTAAAGACTATGCCGTACGCCGTTTTCAGGCCAATTTAACCCTGGAGCCAGTGGGCGACACCGATTTACTGCGGCTGAGTTTTCTTTCGAATACGCCAGAGTTAGCTGCTGACGTTCTTAATTTTCTGGGTCCTGCATTTTTTACATACCATACGGGGATGCGTAAACAGCGCGCAGATGATGCTTCTCGTTGGCTGAATGTTCAGCTGGGTAACCTTCAAGCGAAATTGGAGGAAGCTGAGTCCCAGATGCAAGATTTCATGCGAGACAACCGCTTGATTGATGTTGCCAGCCAAATTGAACTTGCTCAAACCGAAGTTGCGTCACTGTTGCACGAAAAGTTACAGAATGACAAGGCACTTGCCGCTATAGAGGCAACCGTCCAGCAAGTCGACAAAGCCAATGGCGATGTCGATGCACTTATGAAAATCCCCTATATTCTAAAAAATAGTTTGGTGATTTCCATGCGCACCAAATTGCTGGAACAAGAACAGGCACTGACTGAGGTCGCCAAGCGTTATAAAGAAAAACACCACAGGTATATCGCGGCAAAATCGACAGTAGATAATCTAAACGACGAATTGGCTTCTTTGTTGACCAATATTATCGCTAGCTTGAAGCAAGATTTACTCACCTTTCAAAGCCGAAGCCAAAAACTCACCCAAGAAATAGACAGTGCGAAATCACAGCATAGTGACTTAGGACGCCACGAGCTACAGCTTTCCCGTCTGCGGCGAAAAATTGATACGACGCAACAGCTTTATGAGTCCTTTTTGACACGGTTGCAAGAAGTAGAGATGTTGCAAGATATTGGAGAAGAAGATGACTTTGCGGTTGTCGATATGGCGACGATTCCGACTAGGCCGTCGAAGCCCAATATTCCCGTACTCTTGGCGATGGTAGGTCTTTTTTCGCTGACCATGAGCACTGGCTTCTGGCTTGTTATCCACCTAATTAGCGACAGTAAAAGTCGCCACGCTCAATTGCTGCGTTCGCTCGACGTCCCGATTTTGACCGAGCTGCCCAAGCTGAGTAAGGTTAAAACGCCAAAAGACATGAGTGAGGCGGGCTCAAAGAATTTTGTTTTCTCTGAGGCCATTCGTTTTTTAAGAGCCTCCTTGATGGTGGCCAACAAAGAGAAAGACAATCGAATTATTGCGATTACTGGGATCAGGCAAGGGGATGGTAAAACAAGTGTGTCGATGAGTATTGCACACTCTTTCGGTCGTTTGGAACGAGCGCTGCTGGTTGATACTGATATGCGTGAGCCGTCCATTGGCAAGGCGTTTGATATCGACGGCAAAGCAAAAGGTTTAACTGATTTCGTTTCAAAGGAAGCGAAGTTTAGTGATTGTCAGTACCGTGTGAAGGGCAGCCAATTGACGGTTGTTCCTGCGGGTAAGCAACCTGCGGACCCGATGGAAACCATATCCAAACCGCGGTTTGAGGCGATTATTCGTAAACTCGGTATTTTTTACGACCGTGTCATCATTGAAGCTCCGTCTGTCAATTCTTATGCAGATACGCTTGTTCTCGCTAAATATGTCGACGGTATCGTTCTAGTCTGTGACGCCAATAACACGGAGATGTCAGAGTTGATGGAAGCGGTTCAACGACTCAGAGAAAATGAAGCGCCCTTGTTAGGCGTCGTATTTAATAAGGTTAAACATGTTCGTTCTGCGGTCAGTGAGCGAGGCAAGCGTCGATCACTTATCCTAAGACCATTAAGGCAATTGAGACGCTTCTTGAGTAGTCGCCCAAACTTTGGGTAACCGACGTCGTATAATGCTCTCTGGTGCAATTCGCTTTTAATTAATGAAGCCATGTCTTACCATTAGGTCAATCTTCATTGACTCACAATTTTCATGGTACCGCTGACCCATCTTCACACATTTTCTCTTCCTTCTTATTGCGAAGCCCTTCACGAGATTACCGCTGAATCCAATTTGACCGATATCATTCCAAAACAGAGTCCTTGGCTGATGCTAGGTGAAGGAAGCAATTCAGTTTTTGTTGATGATTATGCTGGGACAGTATTACTCAATCGTATCAAAGGCATAGATGTGACTGAGGAAGAAGAAGGCACGACAGTTAAGGTGGGGGCAGGAGAAAACTGGCATCAATTCGTGAGGACCTGTTTAAAGCACGCTTGGTATGGTGTTGAGAACTTAGCGTTGATACCGGGGACAGTTGGTGCTGCACCCATTCAAAATATTGGTGCTTATGGTGTTGAGGTCGCACAATTTATCCGCTCAGTCCATTTTTACGATGTCGATTCCCGTCACCATACCATACTTGCTGCACAAGACTGTGAGTTTGGGTATCGCGAGAGCATTTTTAAGCGTGACTTAGCGGGTCGTTGCATCATTACCCACGTTACTTTTTATTTTCCCCATGATTGGCAACCCACGTGTTCTTACGCGGGTTTAGATACGTTGGCAGCTGTTACGCCACAAGCTATTTTTGACAGAGTTGTGGAAATTCGTCAGAGCAAGCTGCCTGACCCCGCTGTATTGGGCAATGCTGGGAGCTTTTTTAAAAATCCACTCGTTCGGCTCGAACAGTTTGAAAAATTAAAGCAAGCACATGGGGATGTACCCAGTTATCCGCAAAGCGCTACTCATGTTAAAATGCCTGCGGCTTGGCTAATTGAAAAAGCGGGTTTTAAAGGACAAGAGTTTGAAGGTATTCGTTGTCACCCCAGCCAGCCTTTGGTGCTTACTAATACCGGTCATGCATCTGGCGGCGCGCTTATTACAATGGCACAACAAATTATGGAAGGCGTCAGCACACAATTTGGCGTGGTTTTAGAACCAGAAGTCCGCCTAATAGGTAAAACGGGATTAGTTACATTATGAAGTCTGCAGCTCAACGGGTGCGTCAACAACTACTCACATTATTATCCAATGGCGAGTTTCACTCCGGTGAAGCCTTAGCGCAAACTCTCAATTTGTCGAGAACGGCAGTCGCTGGGCATATTAGCCAACTCGAACAGTGGGGACTTAACGTCTTTCGTGTAAAGGGCAAAGGCTATCGTCTTGATAAACCTCTCACGCTGTTGAACGCTAAAGCGATCAGGGCGGCGATAGATAAGCCAGTTTTGCGCGCTAATCTCGATATAGCACCTATATTGGCATCGTCAAATGCAACGATGAAAGAGCACCTTAAAGATTATCGCAATGGTGATGTATTGCTGGCGGAGATTCAAACCGCCGGACGTGGTCGTCATGGTCGAGAGTGGGTTGCACCGGTTGGTGGCAGTTTAACGTTTTCGATGTATTGGCGATTTGATGACGGATATCAAAGTATGTCTGGTCTTTCTTTGCTGGTTGGCTTGGCTATTTGCCAAGGGCTAGAAAAGGTAGGGCTAGATACGGCTCAGCTGAAATGGCCAAACGACGTTTATGTGATGGGTAAGAAACTGGCCGGCGTACTTGTTGAAGTCGAGGGACAAATTGGCGCGCCTGCACATTGTGTTATCGGGATTGGAATTAATGTCGACATTCCCGAAGATGCGAACGATGTCGGTCAACCTCATACTGATGTGCGCACACAGCTCCACAGAGATGTCGATAGAAATGAACTCGCCGCAGCTATTATTGAGTCGCTGTGGTTCAGTTTGCCTAAATTTGCCGAGGGAGGCTTTACCCCTTTTATCCACGAGTGGGTCGCGCTCGACCTTTATGCCGATAAACGCGTTGTATTGAAGATGGGCGAGAGACGATTTAGCGGTATTAATAGAGGAGTCGATAATTCGGGGGCCTTATTGGTAGAAACCGAAGATGGTATGACGCGATTCCACGGCGGTGAGGTGAGCTTACGTGGCCACTGATAAAACACTCTTAGTGGACATTGGCAATACACAATTCAAATACTGCTGGCTAAGTGCTATCGACCAGTCTGTGATGAGCGGTAAAGACATTGATGGCCTTTTTGCCTTTATCAGTACACATCAACCCCACAAAGTTTGCTTGGCAAGTGTACGTGACGAGCAAATGATCGACAGCATTCGCCAATATTGTTACAACCACCAGATTATTTTTCAGCAAGTCGTTACCGAAAAATCAGCTTTTTCTCTTAAAAATAGTTATGAAAATGTTTCGACGATGGGAGTTGATCGGTGGTTGGCAATGGTTGCTGCTGAAGAATTGACCACTAAACCTTTCGTTGTAATCGACATCGGCACGGCATTAACCTGCGATTTTGTCGCAAATGGTCAACATTTAGGCGGTTGGATAGTGCCAGGTTTTCACTTAATGAAACACGCATTAACTCAAAATACCCAAAGAGTGTTTGCTGATGATGCAGTACCGCATACTCTTTTGCTCGGAAAACGTACAGAAGATTGCGTCGCACAAGGGTGTTTAGCAGCGATTCAAGGCACAGTTAGGGCCGCAATTGATTATATTTCCAGCATTCAAACCGATTTTGACGTTTTTGTGACCGGTGGAGACAAAAAAATGCTGACAGACCTAGATCTTGGTGATAATCTCTCCCCCGCAAATTTGGTGATGCGCGGCCTTGCTCGCTACGCGAAAAATTAACCAATTGCTTTAATTTACATCGAACTGGTTCAGAAATGACCAAACGATAAAAAAAAGCAAAATTTTTCGCAAAAGGCTATTGCACAGAGTAAATCATTACTCTAGAATGCGCACCCACTTGATGCAGTGCCGACTTAGCTCAGTTGGTAGAGCAACTGACTTGTAATCAGTAGGTCGCC
>CAWUJV010000051.1:0-34170 GCA_963922845.1 uncultured Alteromonas sp. | reverse complement strand
AATCCTACCGCCGTTGCCTTACTTATCCTACATGCCCCACTAGCCAAGCAAGACAGGTCAGTTTCTGGCGATTAGGCAATCTGCTATACTGATACGATGAGTTTGAACAAATGCGCAAGTTTTACGCTGGCGATGACTTGCAAAAGCCAAAATTGCCCCCAGTTAGTTGTCTCAGTTATGGGGATAGTAGTGTCATGACCAATCAACAACCAAAATACGAATACGTAAGCTCAGCTAAATTACCCACTCGATGGGGCGATTTCCGCATACACGGATTTGTGGAAGTCAGTGGTCAAGAACACGTCGCTTTGTCTTATGGTCAATGGTCAGACGAAGACGTCGTCCCTATTCGTATCCATTCAGAATGCTTAACGGGTGACGCACTATTTAGTACTCGCTGTGATTGTGGTTTTCAATTAGAACGCGCATTGCAAAACATTACAGAAAACGGTCACGGTGTGTTGTTGTATTTGCGTCAAGAAGGCCGAGGTATTGGCTTGCTCAATAAAATTCGTGCGTACAACCTACAAGATAGTGGCCTAGACACCGTAGAAGCAAACGAGCATTTGGGCTTTGACGCGGACCTTCGCAGCTACGACATTTGTAAATTAATGTTGGATACGCTCAACGTCAAACAAGTGGAATTGATGACTAACAATCCCAAAAAGTTAAAAGCGTTGAAAGACTTGGGTATCAATGTCATTGCCAGAAAGCCTATCGATCACGGCATGACGAAAGACAACAAGCACTACCTTAAAACCAAAACCGAAAAGTTAGGTCATAAATTCGACCCTCATATGTTCAAGTAATCCTCGCTCTGGCGACAGATTGTCAGGTTCGGTTCAGCCACGGTTAATGCTCAAGCGCCTATAAATACAAGTAACACGACGTTACTGCCAGAAATTCTGGTATAGGAGCATTTATGAAAGCATTGATTGCAAGCTTGTGTGCCGTTACTTCATTGACGGCGTTTAGTTACGCGCCCACCGTCTATGCCAATACACCACCGCCGACAGAGGTAGAAGCTCGCGCTTTCACCAATGCAGAATTGGACAGCCTATTGGCACCGATAGCGCTCTACCCCGATACATTACTGACCCATATTTTCATCGCCTCGACCTACCCGCTTGATGTGGTCGCCGCCGATCGCTGGCGCCAAGATAACGACCATATCGACGAGGAAGATGTGCAAAACTACATTGACGATGAACAGTGGGACCCAAGTGTAAAGGCGCTCGTGCCGTTTACCGATTTACTGCACAGTATGGCCGATGACTTAGATTGGTTGGCGTCATTGGGCGACAATGTTATTCAGGATGAATCTCGACTGCTTGCTCGTGTGCAGGTATTACGTCAACGCGCTATGGCTGCTGGTAACTTAAATGATAATAAGTACATGCAAGTCGAAGAAGACGATGATGTGATTGTCATTGTCCCTCGTCGTCAAAAAGTGGTTTACGTTCCCTACTACGATCCGGCTGTAGTTTACGGTACGTGGTGGCACCATAATCACTACCCTGTTGTATGGCACCACCCTCGACACTATCGCTGGCACTCGGGTTTTTATTGGGGACCAAGAATCCATATCGGTGCGGGTTTCTACTTTGGCGGAATTCACTGGCACAACCGCTATGTCGTGGTGTCGCATCGTCCTGTGAGACATTATTACGGTGGGCGATGGACACGTCATGTCCGCAGTCACCACTATTCACACTGGCGCCAACACAACCGGTATTCGAACAGAAAATATGTGCGAAGCGTGTCTTATAATCGAACACCGGCGAAACGAGTAAGCAGCCGCTCAATTCAACGCGATGTGACGCATCGCCCAGTGAAAGGCTTTACTAGCAATCGAAATGTGAAACGATACTCAACGCAACGACAAGTATCTAACCACCGTTCACAAGACGTGCGTCGCACAAGTGTTGATAGACCAAGAACGACAACGCGTACTACCGTCAGTCGCACGCACAGAGATGGCTCAAGAAGCGTCACTACGCGCAAAGTAGAACGACACCACCGTAGTAACAATGGTAGTCAACGCAGCCGTTCTACTCAGCGAGTTCATCGTCACACCAATCGCTAGTGTGATTGCATATAACGAATGAAGGCGTCCACAAATCGTTTGGGGGCGTCTTCATCTAGATTGAAATACAGGGAAGGCTCAATTAACTCTAGCTCCATAATTGCCCATCCATTTTTCGCTCGTACCACATCAACTCGTGCATAAAGCGAATCTGCCGGCATCGCGTCTAATGCTTGTTGTGCTATCCCTAGTACGCTCGCTTCTGGCGTATAGGTGGCAAGTTGGCCGCCGTGCTCTTCTTGAACACGAAAATCGCCTTTTGCAGGCCGCTTCACAATAGCGTGGCTGTAACACCCGCCGAAATAAAACAAGGAATATTCACCTTCATCAACAATGGCGTCAAGGAATGGCTGTATCATGATCTCTCGATCGACAAATAGGTGTTTTACATCCGCCACATCCTCTTGATACGCGTCACGTGTTATCTTAAACGTATCATCGGCATTTGCACTTAATACCGGTTTGACGATTAGCGTATGCGTATCAAAGTGACTTAATGCATGCATCACGGATTCAGCTTCAAGCCCTGTATACCAAAGGGTAGGTACAACCGACACGCTCTTGTCTGCCAAGTCTTTTAAATACGTTTTTTTAATATTCCATTGCATCAAATCGAAAGGATTGATCAACAAAGCACTGGAAGATGCAATACGTTGTAAACAAGCCATAAATGCGTCAGGTGCTTGCTGATAATCCCAAGTACTACGAACGATAACGGCATCATATTGGTTCCAATCGACCTCGTCTCGCCAAGGGACAGTATCGACTTGGATGCCTGCTTGTTCGAATACAGGCACGGTTAATTCGTCATAAACAAAGAAACCTTCTAGTTCTTTAGTCGATAAAAACGCGATTTTCATACGATAACTCTATTGAATTCATGACCATAACTCATGATAACTGATTGTGAACCGATATAATCTTATAAATGTAGGTGTTATGTGACCAGTTTTTCTCGTGTGTGATGCGATACTTCCGCGCTCAACGTTAAGCGCGTTTATTATACGAGTGAAACCAGCAACTCACGTCGTGATAAAACTACAGTGAGAGTGCTAACACAAAGTACAAAATTCATCTATGTTTATAGGTAGTTGGCAAAGATGCACGGACGCTCGAGCTTAAATAATACTAGCAAAGAATTAAATGAGGTAACCTCCGTGACATACCCTTGGATACTTGAAGGACACAAGATTTTTCGCGTTGTTCTTGTCGCCCAATTAGTCATTTCGATTGTAATTGGAATGATTACAGGTGAACTGCTTGCTGCGTTTATCTTCGGCATCCCAATTGTTGCAGTCCCACTCTTTCTCAGTATCAATAATCCCGGCGCGCCAATCAGTCGATATGCCGTTGCCATCGGAACTGAGTTGATGGGCGCATTGCATATACATCAAGCCTACGGTCTCATCGAATTGCATTTTGAAGTATTTGTCTTACTCGCCTTTGTGGCCTACTTCAGGGATTGGAAAACCGTGGCGGTATCGACGGCAACGGTGGCCATTCACCACATCGGGTTCTTTGCATTGCAAGCCTCGGGCGCACCCGTTTTTGCGTTTGAAGAAGGGCATTTGACCTTTTCCTTATTACTACTTCACGCCGCATTTGCCCTAACCGAGGGGACAGTGTTGATGTTCATGGCTCACAGCTCGCACAAAGAAGGGGTCAGTGCTGCGACCATTACGCAAGCCATGGACAAAATATTGGCTAATCCAGAGAAAATTAATTTTAACGTTGATATCGATGACAGTAATCCGATGGTCAAACCCTTTGCCAACTTCATTGGTACCGTAAAAAAACTGGTATTTGACAGCAGTAGATTGACCAACGATGTCGCAACGTCAAGCGATGTCATTCGACAAGCAACGTCGCAACTGAGCGAAACAAGTCACCAAAGCACAAATGAAACGGCGACTATCTCAGCGGCGGTTGAGGAAATAGCGGTGACAATGGAACTGTCGAGTGAACGTACGCAGAGTACCAACGAAGTGACCGAAACTGTCCGTCAAAGCACAGAGACAACACTGGCGGCAATTGAAACCGCTAAGTCGACCATAGCGTCGTTGCGAGACCAACTCAATAACGCCGCCAAGACCAACCAAGAGCTCAACGAACGCTGCGCCAACATATCAGATGCTATGCGCTCTATAACAATGGTGGCAGAACAAACCAATCTACTCGCCCTGAATGCTGCTATCGAATCAGCGAGGGCTGGTGAGCATGGTCGTGGTTTTGCGGTTGTTGCCGACGAGGTGAGAACACTTGCGATTCGGTCAAAAGAAAGTGCCGATGAAATTAGTAGCATTACCGAGCAACTTGTCAGTAGCACTGCCAGCTCAGTTGAGCAGATGACCAATTGCGTCGAATTAGTCGATAATGCCGTCACCGAATCCGACAACGCCGCATCGACTATGCAAACGATCACTGAACAAATCAATCAGGTATCGGAGAATATGGCAGAGGTGACCAGTTCAGTACAAGAACAAGGAACCGCGTCTTCGTCTATTGCCGAGAGCTTGTCTAAGTTACACGAGTTTGCTCAACAAGAAGCGCAAACTGCTGTTGAACTTGAGTCACAAGTAGAATCACTAGCAAAACTGTGCATGGACATGCACATGACAATGCAGCGTTTTGAGGTATAACCCTCATTGAAACGTTCGTTTATCAGTTATGGTCTGCTTGCACTGTGGGCCATATCTATCATAGGTGGGCTGTTAATCTACAGTGAAAAACAGCTCAAGCCCTTTGACCCGGATTTAACGCTAACAGATGCGGCGATGAACCCTGAGTTTGACCAATCGGTTGCAACCCAGCTTATCGCGGCAGGTGTGTCTCCGGGGTCGGTCGTACGACTGACCCATTCTGATTACTGTTACTGCAACACCTTAGTTGATAGCCATCAAAGTGAATTAATATCGGCCATTGACGATGACACATACGTCAATACGACGCTATCGCTCGATGACTATCCACAACTGTCCGCCGTCATCCCGGCCTATCCGGCACTTGCAGTGCTAGATGAGCATTCACAATTGAGGTATCTGGGGCCTTATGCCAAAGGCTACGGCTGTTTTAATGGCAAAACGCTGCTCAGCCAAATTGCTGTGCTAGTACAATCACAAGATTATTTTGGCGCCGTCATTAACGCAGACGTTAATGGCTGTTTTTGTCACCAGAATCAAGCTTAAGCATAGTCCTCAATCAATCCTTCTAAACCGCGAATATGGGCGACCATACTTCTTCCCAGCGCACTTAAATCGTATCCTCCCTCCAACATGCTAACGATGCGGCCATGGCAACACTCGTCGGCTACCGATCTCAGCGCTTCACTTATCCAGCGGTAGTCTTCCTCGGTCAACCGCAAATGCCCTAGAGGGTCTTCGGCATGGGCATCAAACCCAGCACTCACCAAGATTAACTCCGGTTTAAATTGGCGTAATTTATCAAACCAATGGACGACCGATTCGCGAAACTCAGCACTTTTTGTCCCCGCATCCAAAGGGACAACGTGCACATTCGCTGCACCCGCTGGAAACCCGCTGTATGGATAAAACGGATGTTGAAATGATGAGAAAAATTGAATGCGATCATCGTTCGCGACTATGTCATGCGTACCATTGCCATGGTGGACATCGAAATCAACAATCGCTACGCGAGACAACTTATGGTGTTGTATAGCCCAATATGCGGCCACCGCGATATTGTTAAATACGCAAAACCCCATGGCTTTGGCATGCTCTGCATGATGGCCTGGAGGACGCACCGCACAAAAAGCTCGCCGACCTTCACCTTGCATGACATAGTCAACCGCTTCAATGCCTGCACCAACTGCTTCAGTCGCGGCGTTCAACGTATTCGGTGTCATTGCTGTGTCATCATCTAACCACAGGGTTTGCGAGCTTGGCGCTTGAGAAAAAATTCGGTCGACATAACTATCATCATGAGCCAGTTTGATGCTGTCCGGATGAGCTGGCGACGCATTAACGTGTTCAAGCACCATATCCAAACCAGAGATAAGAAGCTGATCATCAATGGCATACAAGCGGTCAGGACTTTCTGGGTGCGTACTGTCTACCTTGTGTGTCGGGCATGAAGCACCGCGAAAAATTCTCATTGTCATCACTGCTCTCCTAGCTTCAGTACCAGCTCAACCTCTGACGGATCACCGGTAACAATGCGCTGAAAATTCTCGTTTTCAAAGATGTTACGCATAGGTTTATTATCTGCTCTCACCATCGCCATCATACGGTTAATTCCTCGTGCGCGCGCGATATCAATGAGTTGCGACAATAGGCGCTTTGCCATGCCCTTTCCTTGTTGCGTTTCGCGGGTCACAAACGCCACTTCACAGCTGTTGTCTTCAGGGTAATAGTAAAATCGCCCTACCGCATGAATCGTAATACGCGAACCTTCTTGCCTGACGATACACAAGGCGGCATCGCTACTTTGGTCAACGCTGACCAAATTACAACTCTTCTCCCGTGACATCTGTTTGGGATCGTAGTTGTATCGCAGGCGCAATGTCTCTTTCGTGTGGGAGTAGAAGAACTCCTGCAAACGCCTTTCGTCAGCAGGATTCAAAGGGCGCATATAGAAGGTTTCATTTTGAATATCGATGCGTTTTAACTGGATTTCACCCAGTTCAGGAATATCGGTAGGGTACTTCTCTTGGTAGTGTGGTACCCAGTAGTGCTTCCTCACTTCAGCCAGCAGTTCAGCGCGAAATTTTGGGTGGGCCACTCGAATCAATTCCAAGGCGCGTTCGCGAATACTTTTGCCTCGCAGCGACGCGATACCATATTCGGTTACAACATAATGCACATTACCTCTGGATGTCACAACGCCGGCCCCCATGGTGACGTGAGGTGTAATGCGCGACACTGTCTCTCCTTTTGCGGTAGACGGCAATGCAATAATGGGTTTGCCCCCTTTGCTGATACTCGCCCCAGTGACAAAATCAACTTGGCCACCTATCCCAGAGTAAAAATCGTACCCCAGTGAATCGGCTACAACTTGACCCGTTAGGTCGACTTCTAGCGCACTATTGATGGCGATCATATTGTCATTTTTGGCAATATTGGTTGGCTTGTTCACATAACTACTAGGATAGAATTCAATATGCGGATTGTTGTCAACAAAGTCATATAACGCTTGGCTACCTAAACAGAAACTCGTGACGATTTTCCCTGGATGGAAGGTCTTTTTGCGGTTTGAAATTGCACCCGATTCGATCACTTCCATAATACTGTCGGTCAGCATTTCACTGTGAATACCCAAATCTTTGTGCTGACTCAAATACTTCAACGTCGCACTGGGGATTTTACCTATCCCAAACTGCAACGTTGCGCCATCTTCAACCAGCATCGCCACGTACTGCCCGATGCGCTCTGTCACTGAATCAATTGGCGCCGACGGCACCTCAATGAGACTGGCTTGTTGCTCAATACACGCGTGAAATTCAGAAATATGCAAATAAGAATGACCCGCGGTGCGCGGCATATTCGGATTGATTTGCGCAATCACGACACTGGCTTGCCTGACAGCTGACATTGAAATATCAACCGAAACACCCAACGAACAATAACCAAATTCATCAGGCGGACTGACCATCACTAAGGCAACATCAAGAGGCAAGGTACCGTCGCTAAACAGACTGGAAATTTCTGACAAAAAACACGGTGTATAATCTGCCCGACCTTCATCAACGGCGCGGCGAACGGTTTCACCGCCAATAAAAAAAGTGTTTACCTTAAATAAATTTTTGTGTTTCTCTTCTGCCCAATAAGTATCACCCAACGCCAACATGTGAATCATTTCGATATCGCTGAGCCCTTGGCTATTCGCCACTAGGTCATCAATCAGCCCATACGGTACCGCGGCATTGGCACCAACAAACACACGCGCTCCTGATTTTACGAGTGAAGGCCAATCCGGCTTTGGGGGTAAAGTAAAAGACATAAGGCCTCCGAGAAAGATGATGACTTATGAGCAACAGCTAGTGTGCCACAACACTGATACTAAACCTTGACCTTGCACAAGGTATCGCTAAAAACTGACTCACTATTGTGCTATCTACTATATATGTCATTTTTCAAGGCTGTAGTCACGTGCTCATGTTGAAGACTAGATCCCCTAGATTGAACTTACAATGGCTCAGGTATCGCTGCTACCGTCCTTCCTATTGCAACTGATCGGCAAGCAATGACTTCATAACGGTAACCGAGTTTGGTTGATTTATCTGGCGTGACAGTCAAAATTTCAAAATCGTTTAGCTCAATCACTCTAGCGTCCTCTGGATGTTCGCACCTGGAGTACACATCAGCCTCAAAGTTGTAAATAAAACCCACCAGCAAGCTACGCTGCATATGTTCGTAGTCGAAACCACTGACTTTAATTTCTTCCTCTTGTTGCTCAGACTCGTCAAGACTTTCGCCCGCATCATCTGCTGCTGCGTCGGCCCCTTCTGTGCCCACATCTTTGCTATCAGTCTGGCCAAACGACACGTGGCCCCAAGACGTCGATTGATTCGACGACGCTCCTACCTCTTCCATAATCATTGCAACGTAGACGAGTAGGAAAAAACTCAATACATAACGAAGAAAAGCGGTTGTGAACACATACTTATACTCAGGTTTATGCCAAATACCGTGTACACCGAAGGGTTTGAGGAACAGAAGTAGCAACAAGTAAAACGGCGTGGCAATATTAAATACAACGAGTGCCAGTACTGTGGTGACTAAGAACCAACTTGGCAAATTGATGATTAATGCGAAGTTGTGGCTAAAAGGTAGATCAGATGCCGCAACACCGGTAACCTCGTTGACCATCCCACCGGCATTTGCTAACGCGAAATTGGCGACGATAGCGTAAAACAGCAAAATAACAGCTTTTCCATATAAGCTGTTCCACATGTCCGCAAAACGCGGAGCAAACTCTTTAAGTAACCCAATAATGATAAGAATAACCGGCAGCGCCATGGTATTGAGTGTGCTGTCATAAAAAATTTCGATGCCCAGCGCCAATACAGCAGCCACAAAATAGTAGCGCTGAGACGGGTTCAAACTGCGCCAGCGTCTTTTCCATTTGTTTTCTGTTATTGATGCTTCACTACCTTCGTTGTCATCGGGCCCAAAAGCCGCATCCGTCGATGGTAACCTCTTAAACATCCTAGTAATTTTTTCAGGTAATAAGTACATAGCACTGTTGGATTGATAACCGTTTAGCTTAGGTTACATCAAACTAAATCACGGTAACAGCACCCTGGTCCCAAGGTCGTATAAAAGCCCAAAACCAAAATAAACCAAATCGGGCCAATGACCATTATGCCATTTTTGGAAAAAGTCATTCCCCTTTTTGCACATTTATCACCAATCCTAGTTTCCCGTACATTGCGGCGTTAACAATTCATTAACGCAGATATGAGCACATCACACATGACTAGGTTTACTTTACGCCCCTGCTTCGCAATGGCCGCTTTGGCATTTTTACCCTTTCAATCGGCTTATGCCGTTGATTTACTTAACACCACTATAGACGGGCAGACCACCAAAGTTTCACTTGGCGGTTATGCAAAAATTGATGTTCGTCATGTCAACGGCGATATCGCCTATCAGGATTATTGGGTTGCTAACTTTCCGGGGGGACGTCCAATCGAAACTTCCCATACGGGTTTCAATGTCAGAGAATCCCGGATCAATTTCAAAGTACAACACGGCGAAGTGTCAGGTTTCTTCGAAATTGACATGTATGGTGGTGGCGGTAATGAAGTGGTAAGTAACTCTTCTAACCCTAGACTTCGACACTATTACATCACCTACAAAAATTGGATGATTGGACAAAATTGGAGCACGTTTATGCCCTTACACGCCTTACCGGAAGCGCTAGATTTTGGTGGTCCGCACGTAGGCGAGGTATTTATTCGTGAAACGCAAATCCGTTACACCTATGGCAATTGGCAGTTTGCCATTGAAAACCCTGAAACCAATGGTGACGGGGATGTGGGTACACCGGCAAGCGCAGTGGGTCTAACCGGCGACGAAGCCGACCCAGATGAAAGCATTCCGGATTTCATCGCCCGATACAATATGAATGAAGACTGGGGACTCGTCTCGTTTGGCGCACTCGTGCGTAAAATTGACCAAGGCGGTATGGATGAAGTCGGTGCAGCATTTAACATAGCGGGTAAGATCCCGACGGTTGGCAAAGATGATTTCCGCTTTCAAGTGACCGCTGGTGAGGCCGGTCGCTACGTTGCGGCTGGCATGACTCCCGACATTGTAGAAAATCCCATTGACGACCAAATGGAAGTCGAGAGTACCGTGGCGTTTGCTCTGTCATATCGTCACTTCTGGACGAATAGTTTGAGGTCTACTGTGTTTTACGGAGCTGCCGAAACGGATGTACTTGAACGTAAGCGGTCGCATTGGGGTGTTAACCTCATCGACAGCATCACTGATCATTTAGACGTAGGAATAGAACTAGGCAACTATGCTATCGATGATAAGAATATCGAAGGTGTCGACTCGCATTACCTTCAATTTTCAGCAACGTATAAGCTCTAAAAGGTGTCAATAAAAGTAGGCCTTTCGTCGTAAAAAGGCCTCTCTAAAGTGCTCGACAATCAGTGATAACTTTTTATCCGGTTGTCGACTTCTTGGATACACCGCATAGATGCCTAAATCTTTATCAACAAATTCGTCAAGTAAGGGCACTAATTCTTGCGCCAACAAAGCTTCATGGATGAGCGCCCGCGGCAGGTAAGCGATACCAAAATCAGCCATTGCTGCCTGCTTCAACGAATCCAAATTATTCGTGTGGAATCGCCCTTGCACTTGAATGGGATGGCTTTGATCATCGACTTTGAATAGCCACGTATCCGGACCCGCACCTTCGTATTTGTAAATCAAACAGTGGTGAGAAGACAAATCATCAGGGTGGTGAGGCTGACCATTTTGCTTGATGTACTGAGGACTTGCGCAAAGCATCCAATGAGAATCAACTAAGCGACGGGCAATGAGTGAAGAGTCTTCTAAATGTGCGGTTCTGATTGCTAGGTCGTAACCATCGTCAATTAAATCGACAAAATCGTTGCTAACTGACAACTCGACTTCCACCTCAGGGTATTGCTGACAGAAAGTCGCGATGGCCTCGCTTAAGACTAGACTGGCTGACACAGCGGGCGCGGTAATTTTGATTTTACCTTGTATTGCCTCGCCGTATCCTGTCACCGCATTTTGCGCATCCTGTAAGGCTTCTTTCGCCAACCTAGCTTTTCCATATAAGGCTTGGCCGGCATCGGTTAAACTCAGTTTGCGGGTAGTTCGATACAATAGTTGGACGTTTAGAGCGGATTCTAATCGACCAATTCGTTTACTGACAACAGAGTTGGTCAGTTCCATTTTATCAGCCACTTTTGAAAACGATCCCTCATCAACAACGTTAACGAATAAAAAGATGTCATCTGCTTTTACCATTGGATGCTCCCTCGACGGCCGTGAGTGATTATGTCATTTTTGGAAGAAAACTATCGCTTTTATGAATATTTATCAATAGTACTTGAGCATGTAAAGTCCGATTACTATTTGTTAACCCATATTTAACAAGTGTTGAGAGGGAATGGGTCAACGAAAATAAGAAGAACGAGGAGACCCAAAGTGAATGAGATTACCTTCGGGCTATTGGCACTCACGCCGATAGCCATAGCAGCGATTACATTGGTGGGCTTACAGTGGCCCGCAAAGCGAGCCATGCCTGTCGTACTTGGCTTTACTGTCCTACTCGCGTTTACTGCATGGGACATGACCGCACAACGCATTGGCGCATCAATAGTTCAAGGTATCGTAATTACGGTATCGGTGATGTGGATTGTTTTTGGGGCGCTTTTTTTGCTCAATATTCTCAAACAAACGGGGGCACTGAGTGTTATTCGACAAGGTTTTACCCATGTATCCCCAGACCGTCGCGTTCAAGCCATTGTTATTGCCTGGTGTTTCGGTACCTTTATTGAAGGCGCATCGGGCTTTGGTACACCTGCGGCCATCGCCGCGCCCTTACTAGTCGCCATTGGCTTCCCAGCGCTAGCAGCCGTACTCATGGGTATGATGATCCAAAGTACGCCAGTATCTTTTGGGGCAGTAGGCACACCGATTATTATCGGCGTAAATAAAGGGTTAGATACTGATGCTATCAGCCAACAATTGGCACTAGAGGGTTGGCAATGGGATCAATACTTACAACTGATCACCTCCGAAGTGTCGATTATTCACGGTATCGTTGGTACCTTGATGCCCGTTTTTATGGTCATGATGCTAACCCGTTTTTTCGGCGCCAACCGTCGCTGGCGTGAAGGGTTAGAAATTTTGCCATTTGCACTGTTTGCAGGTATTTCGTTCACGCTGCCTTACGCACTTACGGGTATCTTTTTGGGGCCTGAATTTCCATCTCTGATTGGCGGTTTAGTGAGTCTTGCAATAGTTGTCAGCGCAGCAAAAAGAGGCTTTTTAGTACCGAAAAAACAATGGGATTTCCCGCCCAAATCACAGTGGGAGTCGTCTTGGCTTGGTAAGCTGGATATCACTGAAGATCAGCCCTCACGCGACACTGCAATGTCGCCATGGGTGGCTTGGATACCTTATCTTGTCGTGGCTCTTTTGTTGGTTTGCTCACGGGTGTTTGGCGATATCAAAGCAGCACTAAGTAGCGTGAGTGTCGGTATAACGGATATTCTCGGTGAAGTCGGTGTCAGCGCATCGTTTAGCCCTCTGTATTTGCCCGGTGGATTACTTGTCATCGCCGCACTTGTTGGTCTTTTTATTCAGGGCCGTAAAGACAATAGACTGACTGCATTTAATGCAGCATTTCGAGAGTCGGGGAAAACGATATTAGGGGCAGGTTTTGTATTAATGTTTACGATTCCGATGGTCCGCTTGTTTATCAACTCGGGAGTAAACATGTCGGATTTACCAAGCATGCCAATGGCCAGTGCATCAATGTTAGCGGGTTGGTTTGGCGACGCCTTTCCTCTTATCAGCCCAAGTATTGGCGCATTGGGTGCCTTCATCGCAGGCTCTAACACAGTATCAAATATGATGTTCAGCCAATTCCAGTACGAAGCAGCGATGACATTAGAGCTGTCTCCGGCACTGATTATTGCCGCGCAAGCAGTCGGTGCGGCGGCAGGCAACATGATTGCCATTCACAATGTTGTTGCCGCTAGTGCTACTGTGGGTTTGCTTGGACAAGAAGGGGCGACACTCAGAAAAACCATTTTACCTACTTGCTACTATGTCGTTACCGCAGGCATATTAGTGATGGTGGCGCTTTATCTATTGGGTGTTAGCGGCCCACTTAGCCATTAGTTGCGGTAGACTATGTGTCCCCTTGGTCAGCCCAAGGGGTTGGAGATTTAAATAAATGAACTCACATCCTGCAGTACGAGATTTCATTCGTATTCTAGGTTCTGACAATGTCGCCGTTGGCGACAAGCAAACAGAACACTATCGTACTGGTTGGCGCTCAGGTGGCGGCAGCGCGCTCGCTGTGGTCTTTCCTCAAGACTTGGTAAGCTATTGGCGATGCCTTGAAGTCTGTGTCGCCAACAACTGCATTATTATTATGCAGGCTGCCAATACCGGCCTGACCGAAGGTTCGACGCCCAGTGGTGACGATTACGATCGCGATATTATCGTTATCAATACGCTCGCCATGAGTAAACTCATCGTGCTAGATGAAGGTAAGCAAGTAATCAGCCTACCTGGCACCACGCTTCACACCCTGGAAAAAACCCTGAAACCCCTAAAACGCGCTCCGCATTCGGTTATCGGGTCTTCCTGTTTGGGCGCCTCGATAGTGGGGGGTGTCGCCAATAACTCCGGTGGTGCGCTGGTGAAACGAGGCCCAGCGTATACCGAATTATCACTATATGCATGGGTCAACGAAAAAGGTGAACTGCAACTGGTTAATCACCTTGGATTAGAACTTGGCGAATCACCTGAGGAAATACTCTCAAACCTAGAGAATGGTCAATACCGGGTTACCGAGGGAAGTGACGATATTCCGGCATCTGCGCGCGACTATGAAACCAAAATTAGAGATGTCGACGCCGATACGCCCAGTCGCTTTAACGCTGATGAGACTCGACTTTATGAAGCCAGTGGCTGTGCCGGAAAAATAGCGGTCTTTGCCGTCCGGCTCGATACCTTTGACGTACCTGAAAAAGAATGCAGTTTTTACATAGGCACAAACGATCCTGACACGCTGACCTATCTCCGTCGCGAAATGCTGAGTCAATTCTCAGTATTGCCCGATGTGGGTGAATACATTCATCGCGACGTATTCGATATCGCAGACGAATATGGCAAGGATACCTTTTTGAGTGTCAAACACTTAGGCACAGATCAATTGCCAAAGATGTTTGCGATGAAAGGACGAATTGATGCGTACCTCAATAAACTGCCTTTCGTACCCAATTACCTGTCTGATCGAGTATTACAATTTGTTTCTCGGTTGTTGCCCAATCACATCCCAGAGCGTATGCGAGATTACCGCCAAAAATACGAGCATCACTTGATTCTAAAAATGGGTGACGAGGGCATTCAACAAGCACGGACCTTGCTGAAAAACTACTTTGATGGTCATGAACACAGAGGTGGGTATTTTGAATGCGACCCTCAAGAAGCACAAAGTGCCTACCTTCATCGCTTTGCTGCGGCTGGCGCGGCGGTGCGTTACCAAACCATGAAATCTCAATCTGTAGGCGACATACTCGCGCTAGATATCGCGTTAAGACGCAATGATCACGAGTGGGTTGAAACCTTACCAGATGCGATAAACGACCAAATTGAAAAACGCCTTTATTACGGTCATTTCTTTTGTCACGTGTTCCATCAAGACTACATTTTGAAAAAAGGAGCAGACCCGGTCAAAGTCAAAAAACAAATGCTTGCCCTTCTCGACAGTCGAGGCGCGAAATATCCCGCTGAGCATAATGTCGGTCATTTGTATGAAGCCGAGCAGACCTTGCAACGTTTCTACAAAAAACTCGATCCTACCAATACCTTTAACCCAGGTGTCGGAAAAATGGACAAGCATAAACGCAATTGTGCCTGCTGTGCTTAGCGTGTATTGCTCTTATAAAAAAACCAGCAAATGCTGGTTTTTTTATTTCTTTGAATCGAGTTATTTAACGTAAATCCGATACCCATAAGGTTCGATGTTCAACTGTGTTGTTTCAGTGATCGTCATTTGTTCTTTACCGAACCATTCGCTATACGTGCCTACCTGAGCATTTTCATTGAACGTCACCGTTTGCGGCTGGTTTGAAAAATTAAGCACTGTGAATACCTTACTGCCATTTTTTTCGCGTACAAATGAGAAAACTGCCTTAGGTGCGGAATTTGGAACCGGTATCATCTTCCCTCCCCAGTCGCCATTCCACAACGCTTCGGTTTCGTGCTTTAACTCAAATAAACTAGCGTACAAATCGCCCACAGGGTGTGCTTGCCAATCGATCTGGTCTTTCTCAAAAAACGCCAAAGCGCGATCAAGGCCCGCCTCTTGTCCACTATACAACAAAGGCATACCTTCAGCCGTCGCAGTCAGAACGATACTGGCAGGCAAATAGTCTCCAAAGCGCTCAAACATGGTTTTCTCCCACGAGTTTTTGTCGTGGTTGTCAACAAAGTTCATGGTGATTGCATTGTCAGGCCATGCATTTAAGTCATGAGCAAAATGTAGATAGATCGCTGACGCGTCTTTTTCACCCATCGCCACGTCATGCATAACATCGTGTAGTTTCCACGCGTAGCTCATATCAAAGGCTTTTTTGTGGAGATCTCGGGCATCCCATTCGGCTAGCATGAATACGGGCTTTATCTGATCGAGTTCACTGCGTACCCTGTCCCAGAAATCAGTGGGAATAAAGCCTGCAACATCTGCGCGATAACCATCAATATCAGCTTCTTTGACCCAGTATTTTAGCGACTCTGTCATATACTCACGCATCTCGGGGTTGTTGTAATCAAAATCGATGATATCTGACCAATCCCACCAAGGAGTAGGCTGAAAGTTGCCATTGTGGTCTTTGGTGTACCACTGAGGGTTTGAAACGGTAAGAGGGTTATCCCAGGCCGAGTGATTCGCTACCCAATCTAAGATGACATACATCCCCATTTCATGGGCTTGGTCAACTAAGCGTTTTAAGTCATCTAGGGTGCCAAATTCCGGATTCACTGCACGATAATCTCTAACCGCGTAATAACTCCCTTTTTCGCCTTTTCGGTTTTTTTCACCGATAGGGTGAATTGGCATCAACCACAAGATATCAACACCGAGCGCTTTAAGACGTGGCAGGTGCTTGGAAAACGCATTGAACGTTCCTTCGGGCGTATATTGACGAATATTGACTTCGTAGATGGTGGCGCGCTTTGACCACTCGGGGTGCGTCAATTCGACATATGGCTTGGGCGCATAAGAGCTATCGCTTTCAGGTTTGTAACTGCTTACTTCACTTTCCATTTGACTGCATCCTCCCAGTATTCCAGCGATTAACATGGTGGCGACTGCAGCCCCTTTAACTAGTTTGTTTTTCATTGCGTTTGGCTTGGTTGTTTTCCTATAACAACAGTTTTAATTGTTCTTTAATAAACTGTAAAATAAAAACATTGTTTACATACATGAACAATTGAGTATGAAATTAGAAGCAATGAGAATTTTTGCCGAAGTTGTGAACAACGGCGGATTTACCCATGCCGCCGCGCAGCTTAATGTGTCAAAAGGCTACGTCTCACAGCAGGTTAAGCAACTCGAAAAGCAGTTGAACAAGCAATTGCTGTTTCGCAATACCCGATCAATGCGCCTCACCTCTGCGGGTGAGGTAGTCTACGCTCAAGCGCAAAAGCTCACCGGTTACTTTGAGCAAACTAAATCAATGTTAGACAGCAGTGAAGCCCGCCCCTCAGGGCAAGTAAACATTACCGCGCCAATTGGGGTAGCGCAGCATCTTGTTTGGCCTCACATTCACGCACTGAGGTTGGCTTACCCGGGCCTTAAATTTGATTTGGACTGCGGCAATACAAAACATAACCTGACCGAAGATGATTTCGACATTGCGATTCGCCTGACCAATAGCCCTCCAATCGATATGGTGGCAAAACACCTCAGAGATATTCACTATGTTTGTGTGGCAAGCCCAGACTATCTGAAAAAACACGGCGAGCCAGAATCGCCTCACGCATTAGAAGTCCACGCAACCTTGGCATTGGCGCACTGGAAACGTTGGTCATTTTTTGATGGTAAAACCGTCAATTTGGAGCTTACCCCCAGTATTACCTCAAGTGATAATCAACTGTTAAAGGCGTTGTGTGTCAGTGGCTCTGGAATTGGGCGTTTTCCACACTATTTGATTGAGAGGGAACTAGAGTCCGGCCAACTTATCGAAGTTTTATCAGGTTACAGCAATGAAAAACGTGGGTTGTATTTAATCTATCCACAGATGACACAGCGACCAGAAAGAGTACAAGTCACCATCGATAAACTCATAACAAATCTAGTTAAGCAAACTGACGCTTAAGTAGCCGATACGCTTGAATGATCTCTTGGGTAGCTTGATGGTCACCGCCTTTGTCAGGATGAACTTGATGTAGGTGTTGGCGATAGTGTTGCTTGAGCACATCGGCTGATGCGGGCAAGGCATCCAATGACAATTGCGCCATGGCTTTTTCTATGTCTTCTGGTGCGGTTTGGTAGTCAAAACCCGTTGCCATTTTTTGCCAAAAGCTCGCTAGCAGGTTGTCGATATCTTGCTCTGTTGTTTTCACCAGGTTAGTCAAATCCAAGTAGTAGGTTCGCAACGGGTCAGCGTCACTGAGCAATGTCGCAGAATCGGTTTGGTTTTGTGAATACACATCGGTTAAAACAATATTGGTGGTAAAGATATCAAGGTCGCCAATGCCCGACTGACGCCAACCATCGCGCAATAAGTACAGTGCATGAAACAACACAAAATGCGCCTGAAACATAGAAACATTGTCTTTCAGGGCCGATTCACTAAAAAATTCATGAGGAGGTTGTTGCAGTACACCAAGTAACTCAAATTCAGATACTCCCTTTTGGAATAGGGGTTTCAACGTCGATAACGCCATGACCAATTCATTGATGTTTTCGTCTGACGGTGTGTTACTCAATTACTTTGCCTTTATCCTAATCTCCAGCGCCCTGGGATGTTCCTTTTTGGCGTGATAGCGCACGGCGTGGCGAATTAACCATTTACGCTCTTTTGATGCCCCTTCCAACCACTGCTCACACATATCAAAGACCCAATCGGCATTGTCCTTACTGATATCCCCCAAGCTATTGGCGACACTGCGCCTTACATACAATTCGGGGTCATCTTTTAGCGCCGACAAGATGGGCGCTAAGGGGGTTGGATCATCAACAAACGCTTTCAAGCGAAGCCCCCAAGGTAACTTGGGTCGTGTACCTTCAGAACACAAGCGGCGAACATGGGTGTCATCATCATCTAACCAACCGTAAATCACATCTAATGTGCGCGCTTGATGAGCAATTAAAAAAGGCCGGATACAAAACTCGGCTGAAAAGCGTTGCGTAAGCGCATGTTGAGCCCGCATAGCAGCATCAAAGGGGTCCTTGCCCTCGTTGTATTCCGCTGACACACCAAATTGGGCAATGTAAAAACTATGGGGTAAATAGAAAAAGCCTGCCAATCCAAATTCAGATGTAGAGGGTTGAGGCGGAGCCATAGAATCTACGAGTACAGCCAAGCCTTTTTCAAATGGTTTTGGCAGGTAATCGAACAGCGCATTCGCAATATGTCGCCCTCTGTCCATTAAGGCCAGTGACTCAATATCCGCCAGCGCAGCGGCCACAAAGCCAGACGTATCAAACGTTGGGTGCACAAGTTGAATGTTTCGAGCAAGATAAGCAATCGCTTCTTGAGAGAGTAACACCGCAAGCGATTTGCCTTTTTCTATCGCTTTAGGGGCAATCGGTATTTGCGGAGATTCAAAGTCTGGGATGATCACATCTGACATAACATTAGGTCTCGGTACTGAAAATTTCGCGCAAATAACTGGCGATCATAAGCTTCATGTGGCGCTTGAATGCATCGGCTTTTGACGTTTCTAATGCCAAAAGTGTGGGCATGAGATTACTGGTCATCTCACACACCATAAACATAGCGTCATCCAGTTTATCAGGTTCGATTTGGGAGAAATGCTCACCGACTGTTTCGCACAATAGGCAGGCGTTGTGACGGCTGTCTTCGATATCTTTTTGTTTAAACGCTATGGTTCCTTGTAGACCCTTCCACACCGCCACAAAAGCGGGATGGGTTTGAAAAAAAGACAAATACCCATCGACCAGAGCATCAACAACATGGTCAATACGACTAATTTCCGTCTGAGATAACTG
Source organism: uncultured Alteromonas sp. (assembly GCA_963922845.1). Classification (GTDB taxonomy): domain Bacteria; phylum Pseudomonadota; class Gammaproteobacteria; order Enterobacterales; family Alteromonadaceae; genus Alteromonas. The sequence continues at coordinate 14,660 of CAWUJV010000051.1, read as the reverse complement.
TGCAGACAGCCCCTCTCTGTACTGAATCAAATACTGATCGAGCAAACCCATCGCCAGTGACACCTTATTGGGAAAGTAACGATAAATAGTCGCAATATTAACGTCTGCTCGCTGTGACAATGCACTCATTTTAAAATCGTCAAAGCCTTGTTCCAGCATCAGTTTTTCTGCGGTATCAAGGATTTTTTTGAGCCGTTCTTGTGCTCTTGCCTGTGTGGGTGTTTCGCGCAATATCTCGCCCCTGTTTTGCCACGCTTTTTTATTTTTTGCGCATAGCCTATCGAAATTTTTCTCTAGTTTAACCTTGATCTTATTAAAATGACAGATAATATAAAAGTAAGACTTACTTACATAATGAGGTTTTTATGAGTGTGATAGACGTCGGCATCATTGGTGCGGGCCCATCTGGGTTGGCTCTCGCGAGACAACTGCAAGCGGCTAATATTCGTTTCAGAATTCATGAAAAGCATCGACAAGTAGGCGGTTTGTGGGATATCAACAATACGGGAAGTCCGATGTATGAATCAGCTCACTTTATTTCTTCAAAGACTCAATCGGGTTTTTGCGATTATCCCATGCCTGAACATTATCCAGATTACCCCCATCGTACGTTGATTCATCAATACATTCAGTCTTTTGCCAATGATTATGGGTTGGGACAACACATCAAGTTCAACTCAACTATCGTGTCCGCCGAGCCAACACACCAAGGTTGGCAGCTCGTCGATGAACAGGGAACAAGATCGCAATACCGGTATCTCGTGTGTGCCAGTGGGGTCAATTGGGAGCCCCAATGGCCTGATTATGCTGGCGAATTTAGCGGCCAACAAATACACGCTGTAGACTACTCGTCTTCTGATGTATTTGCCGGCAAACGAGTGCTTGTCGTAGGAGCCGGTAATTCAGGCTGTGATATTGCAAGTGATGCAGCGCAGCGTGCAGATAAAGCCTTGATAAGTGTGCGCAGAGGCTACCACTTCATTCCTAAACATGTGATGGGAGTACCAGCAGATGTATACGAAGCCAAAACGCCGTGGCTACCAATGCGTGTAAAACAAAGGCTGTTTCCAAAGCTGTTAAAATATATTGCGAGGTCACCACAACACTATGGTCTACCTGCCCCCGATCACCGCTTGTTTGAATCTCATCCTATTATGAATGATCAACTACTGCATTATCTTGCTCACGGTGACGTAGTTGCCAAACCAGATATTCAAACTCTGAGTGGCGATACGGTTGTATTTCAAGATGGCAGCACTGAGCGCGTGGATATAATTGTGTATGCGACCGGTTATAAAAACACTATTCGCTATATCGACGCTAAATACTTAACGTTCAAAGACCACCGTCCTGATATGTACTTGAATGTGTTTAATCGAAAAACACCTAACCTGTTTGCGATGGGGTTTCTTGAAACGAATTCTGGGGCATTTACCTTGTTTGATCACATGGCCAATCTTATTGTGAATTTTATCAATAGTGATCTGGCAAACTCGCCGTCAGCAAAGCGTTTTGCCCATAATATTCAATCTGACATGCCGGATTTGTCGGGTGGCGTACGTTATGTGAAGTCACAACGACATGGCAATTACATCAATAAAAAGGCCTATTTGTCTTATTTACGAAAACTCAATAGTCGGTTTGGTTGGCAGCAACTCAATGACCTCGACTTGACGTTACAAGAGAAAAGCGCATGAAATCGCTCATCAGAACCTATCAAATGAAAATTAGTTTTACCCTTGTAATGTGGTGTGTTCCGCTGTTGCTTTTTCCTCATCAAGTAGCCGAACTATTAGGTGAACAACACGGCATCATCATTGCCCTGCTTCGATTACTTGGCTGGGCTTATCTAGCCTTGTGCGTAGGTTACTATGTGGGGCTGGTCGAGGCCAAAAAGGGCGTGTTTATCAAGGCCCCCGTTTTAGCGGGAATCGTCAGCAATGGGGGGGCGAGTATTCTTATCTTTGTCACCCTTTATCAGTACATATCGATGACGACGCAAATGGCACTTGGTGTTTTTTTGCTGACGTCGGGGGTCGGTGCAGCTTACGTCGCCTTGCAACTTGTCATGCATTGGCAACGGCATCAGCAAGCGTAAGCGGACAAAAAAAAGCCCCGGGAGAATCGGGGCAAAAACAACGTTTTTAGGGAAAGGTATTGAACGTTAGAAGTTGTAGCGCAAGCTCAAACCCCACGTTCTTGGGTTGTTCCAGTTTGCCTGGACCGAGTTGATTGGTAATCCATTTCGAATTTGTGAGTGCACAACAGAACGCGTTAGTACTTCTCTATCACCAATATTCTTAACAAACGCTTCAACCGTTAGTGCGTCATTGACCAACCACGTCACGCGGGCATCAGCAATCACGTGAGCATCAACTTTCACTTCTGGGATGTTGACGTCAAACGCATAGTAGTCATCGAGGTAATTCAACTGAATATGAGGAATGACATACTCGTCGTCACCAAGGTAGAACTCGTAGTTGGCAGACAAGCCAATGCTATAATCTGGTGCCATAGCAGGAGACCAACCACTAAAATCGAACTGGCTAGCATTGTCGTTCACATCTTGGCGGTCTTCAAAGTTACCCAGACCAAGAAGTGGACGAAGTAGCTCATTACCTACTTTGAAGCCATCATCAAACTCACTGTCAAGCAACGATAGGTTTGCACTAATTGTTAGGTTTTCAACAGGTAACCACTGAAGTTCGGCTTCTAAGCCGTTTGTGGTCACGTCACCACCATTTTCATAGTACTCAAACGTTGTTGAGCGACCGTCAGCGACACAGCTCAATACATCTTCAACGACAGAGGTGTCGTTACACGCCACGGCGAAAAGCTGTGCTTTCACATCAGAATATTTATTGCTAAATACAGAGACGTTGAATCGCATGATGCCATCTAACAAGATGCTCTTCATACCCATCTCATAGGAAATCACGTCTTCGTTGTCGTACAGCGGATCAGCGCCACGTGATACAACGCGCGCGTCATTTGCACCGCCTGTTCGATAACCGGTTGCAGCGCTGGCATAAACCATTACGTCATCGTTAACATCGAATTCGACTGCGGCTTTCCAAAGAAAAGCTGAATCATCCCAATCGGGAATACTATCACCCGTAAAAGTTTTCTCGTCACGATTGAAGCGCAAACCACCCACTAAGCGCAGGTCTTCGGTTAATTGGTAACGCAACTGACCGTAAGCGGCGATAGACTCTACAGTGTGTGGATCGTGGTTTGGGTTACCCCATGATGGCACGACTACCGCGTCTGGCGTGCCGTCGCCCGTCGTGTCCGCACGCCACAACCACTCCCAATCAGCTTCTTGGTCAAAATAGTAAAGGCCCGCAATCCACGACAAAGGACCTTCTGAGTTAGATGATAACTGAAGTTCGCTAGATATCGCTTTTTGGTCGTCTTGACGGCCAAAACCACCAACAAAATCAATGCCACCATCGCTGTAATCGTTATCGTAGAACTGCTCACCGCTCAGCTCAGAATAATTTGATGTCCATTTGATATTGGCGAAATCTGTCACCCAGTCTAATGTTACTGTCGCGGTGAAACTCTCTTGTTTATCTAACGAAAATGCATTTCGGTAAACGGCATAAGGCCCTAGATCATCTCGTTGAGCATCCGCTGGTTGGTAAATATGACCTGGCGTCACTGTGGCATTGGGATTGAAAACACCTGACCCTTCACTGGTTTCCGTTAACTGATATCCAGCGATCTGTTGGTAGCCCCAAATGGCTTCGGAGTTAGCGTCTTTCTTAAAGTAATCCAAGCGTAGTGTTGCGGTAAAATCAGGGTCAACTTCCCACTCGGTAATCGCACGAGCATAAAACTGATTGCGTTCACGAAGGTCATCTGATGGACCAGGAATGACCAGGTTTTCAATCATACCGTCGTGACGATCAGATGCCACGACTACGCGGCTAGCAACGGTATCAGAGATTGGTACGTTTACAATCGCCTCGTATTTACTGCGATTGAATGCACCCGTTTCAACTTGAATACTACCGTACAAATCACCTTGGTCTGGTTTATTGGAAATAACGTTGATGCTACCAGCGAAGGTGTTGCGACCGTATAGTGTACCTTGAGGCCCACGAAGTACCTCGATTCGCTCCAAATCCACCAGCGCACCTAAACCGCCTGTCGTGGTCGGTACATAAATACCGTCTTGAAAGATACCAACGATTTGCTCAGCGATACCAGTACCAGCGACACCGACTTCGTTGGTACGCGCGCCACGCATTGCGGGTCGAAGTTCACCACCTGACACACCCATTCTCAAACCGGGTACGACGTTTTCTAAACCAGTCATGTCGATAATACCGGCGCGATTCAACGCTTCAGTACCTAGTGCTGTGACTGACGACGAGACTTCTTGCAAATCTTGAGACTGTCGGTTGGCGGTGACTTCAATACGCTCAACGCCGCGCGTTTCTTCTTCGGAATCAGGCGCCTGCTCCTGAGACCAAGCTGTGGTAGATGAGACTGCGCTTAACACCGCGGCTGCGATGAGCGACCTCCGATAAAGTGGGGATGTAGGTTTCATGCTTTTTCCTTCAATACTTGACTGCACATGTTGATAGCCCGTCATTTGTATTTGAGTACCGCAAGTTCAGATACACGAACTATACACTTGTCTTTTTTTATTGTTTAAATTTAATTCAATTTTGTACTTCGAATGCAAACTCAAGTCAAGTCGTGACTGTTAAAATTTCGTTAAATTATAAATATTTTTCAAAAATTATTATATTTATATTTAAAATCAATGAGATATAAAATGTAATAATTTTTGACTGCGAAGTATTTTTTGGTTTGACCAGTGGCCCAAACATGGGGTATTTCAGACGAGAAAAAGCCCCGCTTGCTGAGAGCGGCAAACGGAGCGAGGATAACATTGTCACCAGCTTTGGTTGTGATCAAAAGCTGGTTTTCAGGCGACGTTAAAGCGTAAGAGATACCTCTTTAAACTGCTTATTGAAAGCAATCTGGTCGAAGATAAGGTACTCACTTTTTATCTTGCCTTGGTCTAATTCAAGTAGGCTCATAAAGGGCAATCTTACGCGGTGCACACCGGTTTCAGTGCGTACATCACCTTCTAGATTCCATTTAATCGCGAAACGATTATCAGCTTGTTGATCGAAGATAACATCCTCTATTTGACAATAGTGACGTGTCACTTGATTGAGCTGTTGAGACACAAATGCAAACAAACCGTCGGCCGAGGTACTATCGACCTTACCGGGCAAGAATATGTCACTATCAGGGGTGTACAATTGCCAAATGTGACTCAATTGCATGGTTTGCCAAACTTCCCACCATTGCTCCAGCACCGAAATATGTGATGGAAGTGATTCAAAAAAGTCTGATGGAGACGCGTGGGCCGTTTTAGGATGTAGCTGCTGGTCATAGTCGCTAATAATCAAAGGATCGGGGTTAGGCCACCACGTCGCCAAAGCGCCGCTGTCGCCACCAAGGCCGTCTTGCAGTAAATGGGTATCCACTGATACGTCTACTGACTTTATATGCTCACCGTTGTGATGGAGCCAAAAGATAGCTCGTGTGGGCAAGCTGGATTTCGCAGGCTTCATTTCAAGTAAAATCGCCGAGCGTCCCAGATCGTTATCAACCTGACAAACCCGAGTGATATCTGACACACCACACTGAGTAAGCCAGTTGATCCACAACCGACTGTGTTGACTTTCACCGTAGGCGGTAAATTGCCCCTGTTGCCAAGACGAACTGTGCAATAACAAGTGCCTAATTCGCTGTAAATTACCTTCGGTATAGATACCGCTAATGACGTCAAATGCAATTTTATCCATCTTAGCTCGCACTCCTATTTGGCAATTGGCGAATCAAATTAGCAATGGATGCGACTTCATCAAATACCGTCCACTCTTGGATGACTTTATTGTGTTTGATGCGCATGTGAGAGCCCGCCAAAATAAACTGTGGTAGGCCTGCAAATTCCATCAACTCGGTGTCTCGTGGATTCAGCTTGCCCGCTAACGACCAACGTATAGCCACATCAATGGTGTCATCATCAAAAGGCACCACAGCAATATGATCCAGTACAGCATGTGCATCTGGGCACTGTGCTAGCCATTGGGTAAAGATGCCGGATATTCCGGGCATGCCGACCGCTCGTCGCCCTCCTGGCCATTGTACTTTTGCGTTCAAGTGGTAAAACTGCGCCAGTTGATTGAGGTTTTTGCGGTTGAGTAACGTATCGATCCAATCTGTCATGAATTGAAATACATCAGGGTCTACACCAACAGCGATATCATCGGCAAAGGCTTGTTTATCAGCGACGCGTTGATACTCGTTGTTTATCCAACTGGTAAATTCTTTTGGTGCCGCCGCTTTAGCCTGATGGTTTGCGGCATCAATGGGCGAAATACCCAACTGTTTTACCAAAAAGCTATTATCGCGCATCAACCATTCGTACACGATACGGTTTTCTTTGCATACGCAGTCAGCAATAGTCGTCACACGCCCAGTGGTGCCGGTAGCAGGGCCAAACTCAGACGCCCCTTTATTTGTCATCACGCTAGTGATGCGATGAGACGAGTAATAGCTCCCATCTTGCTCTTTGCTCCAGACCACATTTTCGCCAATAAGTGAACGGTCTGGAAATGCAGCAATGGTTTTCAGCGTATTCTGCACAACCACGTCTACATCATCACAGTAACCGCCTAGAGTGTGAACTGGACAATACTTGGCGTAATAGTCATAGCAAAGGCCAATGTCTTTTTGCTCCCATATCCGGTGTGTAATCCGAATGATGTAATCAACGATATCGACAAACTCGTCATCAAAACCTTCGAGTTCATGGCGACGTTTGCCCTCGGGATGAAGCAGTTCATCCAGGGTTTTCCAATATACTTGAGTAATGGGTAGTTCTGACGCCATATCTATGACTCCTGTGTCAAACCACGTAACAAACGCATTTGCTCAAAGACATCCAGTCCCAACTGATACAGCATGTGGATAATATCGATGCCCACCCAGTTTTCGACGAGTAGATCTCCCTCGCGGCGCCAAATATCCATGACTCGCAAACTGATGTTTTTATTCGTGGGCGCCAACCCCAACCAATGTGGCCCTGAGTGAGTGCCATGCATATGCGGCCAACCACCAGTGGCGGCATAATGACCACTTTTCAACGTCGCCAGATGATGATCGATACTGCGGTCTGGAAACGCGAAGACGAATGGGCCCTGGTGATGTTTTCTGAAACCGCTAATGCCGCGAGTGGTACCGATACCAGCCGGTCCATACCACATAAAGTCAGGATGCCAATAGTTTTCGAGCTTCATACTGTCGAGAGATTGGCCGTCAAACCGCCCCAGTTCGGCCAACATGTCATTGACCAAAGCCGCCGTTTTTTCCCCTTGAACTGAGGTCGCTTCAGGTCGAGATAACCCATCCTGCGTAGCGGGTGGAGGTACTAAGCCAACATGACCCAAACTCTGACGAATCGGATTTACACCAACTTGATTCATTGCATCGAGGAAATCCAAAATCACGTAACTTTGCTGGATTTGACCATGTTCGACGCATGTCATTTCGGTATACCTTAGATACAAGGTGCGGCCACTAGCAGGTATATCAAATAAGGGGTTGGTAAACGTTCCGACAAAGTAACCGGTTTCGCACAACCACACGGTCCCGTTGATATTTTCTTCAACGCAAATGGTTGGCTTGCGTTCAATATCGGGCAACGCATGAATCAGCGGCTGCCAATACTCCTCAATGATTTGTTCACGTCCCTTTAAATCATTGATCGGATGTGAAGCGCCCCAAACAGCTTCTTCAGCGAGATATTCACTCGGACTTTGGCGGTTAATAAGTGCCTGATAAAATGCATCAACTATCTGTGTCATAAAATAAACTCAACTAAAAGAGGTACTGCGCAGCCGCTAAAAACACGACTGTGAGTACGAAGAAGCTAAACAATAGATAGTTGATTCGGTCTACTTTCCCGGGGACTAAATACCAACCACCTTCTTTCTCAGCTTTATTGTTGTCGGCAAACCAGGCTTGCTGGCCTTTTACTGAATATGGCGAGTAATCTTGCTGTTTTCCGTCAATCAAAATACTCGCAATAATAGAAACTATGATGTTGGCAGCGGCGCCGATAATGCAGTACCAAGGCCAAGCCACATCAGTCAATAACGCGACTAACGTGACTGCCACAAACCCTACCAATGTGCCTACTAACAGGCCGTTTTCAGATGCCTGCTTTGAGAAGAAGCCCAAAGCAAACATGCCCAGCTGCGCCCCAACGAAGTACGACCCCACTTTGCTCAAGACTTCTAGAATCGAACCTTCGCTATACAAGTGGTACATGATGGCGGGTACTATGATGATGACCGCCCATATAAACGTGAAGACGCGAGATGCATTAAGGTAATGTTCCTCACTTTCGTCAGGTTTAAAATACTTGCGATAGAAGTCAATGGTCGACACGGTAGACAAGGAGTTAAACGCCGAATCAAGGCTCGACATAGACGCGGCCATCACGGCTGCAGCAATAATACCCATCAGCCCCGGCATACCGTATTCAGTAGCAAATTGCAGAATAATGGTGTTGCTGTTTTCGAACGTTTTACCTTGATAGTAACTGTAGAAAAGAACGCCCATTACGATGAAGAACAAGTAAATAAAGAAGGCGCAAAATCCCATCAGTAAATATGACTTTTTGGCATCACCGATATTCTTGGCCGCAAGTGTGCGCTGAACCATCATTTGGTTCGTGCCATAAACCGTGACGTGATAGAAACTCATCGCAATCACACCGCTCCATACGGTGGTTTGAGATGTAAAATCCCATTCCCAGTTAAGCGGATCTAACTTGCCTAGCGTTTTGAGCTCACCCAAGGTCTCCATAAATGGCATAGGGGATAAATCTAACAGCGCATACATGATGATACCTGCGCCTAAAAAGAGAATGATAGACTGAATAACGTCAGTCCAAATCACCGCCGTAATTCCGCCGAGCATGGTATAAATAAGCGCTATGACCGTCACGATAATGATGGCCCAAACAACAGGCACACCAGTGATGAAGCTAAGCACCAAAGAGGTCGCGTACAATACCGCTGCCGAGCTCATTGTTTGGCTCACTAACCATATACCGGATACCAAGCCTCTTGCCCGTTTGCCGAATCGTTTTTCTTGGTACTCATAGATAGATGCCACGCCGGCATTGTAGAAAAATGGGAAAAAGAAAATCACCACGGCCATGATAACCAACGGATAATTGAGGTGCAGGGCAATAACACTGATGCCTTCGGAGTAGGCCCAAGCAGGAGCACCAAGAAACGTCATAGCACTGACATAAGTCGCAATAACCGAAATGCCAATTGCCCACCAAGGTGTTTGTTTTTGACCGAGATAAAAATCATCAGCGGTCTCTATTTTTTTTCCTATGAACAAACCGAGGGCTAGGTTTGCAAGGGTATAAAACACCAGTATCGCCCAATTCAGTGAACCAAATTCACTCATAAGTCACCTTCAACACTTGTTCTTACTACCGTTTTTATTGCGACGTATTGTTCAATCGATACATGGTTTACACTGTATTTCTAACACTACGCTCTTGTATTTTTTAACGACTATATTACAAATTGACTTCGAAGTCATTATTCAATACCATCAAAATTCAAGAGTCAATACTTTCGATAAAAAGTGAGTCATTCATGTCTGGATACCAACAAGAAAAGCAACTTATCCGTGCGCTCTTCGCCGCGATGGCCGACGGTAACGCGACGAATATTGGCGAGAAAATCCGTCCATTCTTAGCAGACGACTACGTGATGTATGCCTGCTACCCATTTAATAAAATCGAAGAAAAACAAAACGTTTTTGATAAAGTCTGGTCGCCAATTTACCAGGCATTTGGCCGAATTCAGCGACGTCAGGACGTCTTCATTGCCGGCACCAGTGAAATCAACGGCGAAAACTGGGTCATGAGTATGGGCCATTTCATGGGGTTATTTGATCAAGACTGGTTGGGTATTCGTGCAACTAAACAAACCGTTATGCTGCGGTACGCCGAGTTTTATTGTGTTGAGTCAGGAAAAATTACCAAAAGTAGCTTTTTTGTCGATTTGATTGGGCTGATGCAACAAGTGGGACTCAATCCCTTGCCTTTGCAAACAGGCGCCTCTTTCTTGGTACCGGGGCCAGAAACCCACGATGGTTTGCAGTTTAACGACGTCGACCCACAAGAATCCGTCAAAACTCTTGAACTGCTCAATAAAATGATTGATGGCCTCTCCGAGCTAAACAAGTCGGGTAACGATAACTGTCCTCCGGCGTTTTTGGCTCAGACTTGGGATGAAGATATGGCGTGGTATGGCCCAGCAGGTATTGGCTCGGTGCACACTATTGAACGTTATCAACAGCACCATCAATACCCGTTTAGAGAAGGCTTGAAAGGCAAAACCTTCAATGGCCATTTGTGCCGTTTTGCCGAAGGTGACTACGCCTGTTTCTTTGGTTGGCCCAATCTCACCAATACTGCTATCGGAGGTTTTCTTGGTCTAACTGGCGGCGATGTGCCAGCAGATATGCGGGTAGTTGATGTCTATCGTCGAGAAGGCGACAAGCTCAAAGAAAACTGGGTAATTATTGATTTACCCTATTGGTTAAAACAACAAGGCTTAGACATCCTTGAACGGACCGCCAAGATTGCCAACCCGAAATAAGACCAATCCGTATGGTTACAACGTAAAGATAAAAACACCGCCAGCGCGGTGTTTTTATTGCCTTAATTTAAAGAAGGTCATCAAGATTAAGTCGCATCATCAAACGTTGCTCTTAGCGCTTTAGCCCCTGCCAACATAAAGTTGTGATCAGACGCCAATAGAAACAGGGCTACCCCCTTGGCAATCCAATGCGGCAACTCAGACAAATCGCCAACAAACATACCTGTTGTTTTACCCTGTTTTCCCGCCGCTGTTATTATCGTATCCAGCGCTTGCATTACTCGAGGTGCACTTGGGTTGGTCTCGCCCAACGCCACCGTTAAGTCCATACGGCCGATAAACAAACAATCTACCCCATCGACTTGAGCAATCTCGTCTATGTTATCTAAGGCTTCTAGATCTTCTATTTGAGCCACCACCACCGTTTGCTGGCTCAATGACAAATTCTGCTGAATACTTTGTGTGGTATAGCCTGCAGCCCGTGTAGAACCTGCATAACCACGACCTTTGTCGCCGTAAAAGCTCATACGAACAATAGCCTGTAATTGCTCGGCATTTTTGACGTGAGGGACGACAACACCCGTTGCACCAATATCTAGCGCATTCAAGATTGTTGAAGGCGCATCATCCACCACCCGAATAAGCACAGGCTTTTGCTCAGCACGGCAAGCCAATACGCAAGAATCGAGTGCTTCACGACTAAAGGGCGCATGTTCTGCGTCTAAGCACAAGACATCCAAAGGTGTTTTACTCAATACTTCAGCAACATGGTAGTGCGCGGTCTTAACAAAGGTGCCTACCAGTGGCTGATTGCTCGCTAATCGCTGTTTCAACGTACTCATGATGACATCCTTTTTGATAACCACGTGACGAGGTGCTGATTAACGGTTTCAGGGCTTTCCAGCGTGATAAAATGACCGCAACTTTCAAGGATGTAGACGTCGCTTTGTACATTGAGTGCATGCATTCGCTGTTGTTCTTGTGGCGGGCAAAGTGGGTCGTTTGCCCCTCCCAATATAAGCATTGGGCAGATAGCCGTACGTATCGTCTCTGACGCATCCGGCCTGTCAGCGAGCACGTCTAGTTGTGCCTCAAATGCCTCGATACCCAACTGCTGGGCCATCTCGACAATCAACGATTGATTCTCAGACGTTTGACGATGCAAGTAATTGGGCATGTACAGATCGCGAATAAGACCAGCGAGACCGGTTTGCTTCGCTTGTTGCAAATGCGCTTGTCTCAGTGCTGCGCGACCGGGTAGATCCGCATGACCATTACTGGCAAGTAAAACAAGCGATAAAACCTGTTGAGGAACACGGCGAAGTAGTTCGAAAGCGACCATTCCCCCCATCGAAAATGCCACGATGCCAAACGGACGGTCTCCCACTTTCGCAAGTACCGCGTCTGCCATACTATGCAATGAATTGGCTGTTCCAAAATCGATATCATGACAGGTATAGCCAGCGTTGGTTAATGCGTCTATTTGACGGGTAAAAACAGCGCCGTTACATAAAGTACCCGGTAGAAATACTAACTCTTTTTCATTCATTTTTTCCTCGCTGCGGCCACGGAGGTTCCCTCAACAAGGGTTCCAGACCAGAAACGGGTCTCAGCGGGATTATCCGGATTTTCAATTTGGTCGAGCAAGATATCGACAGCGGCTTTGGTCATCTGACTAATAGGCTGTTTGATGGTGGTCACTTGATAACTGTACCAGGTTGCTGCGTTGATGCCGTCGAAGCCAACAACGGACAGGTGCTCTGGCACCGACAAGCCGTGATTTTCTCGCGCTTCATCGATGACCCCAATCGCCATCGTATCGTTTCCTGCGATAATGGCTGAAGGTGGATTATGCTTAGCCAGATAGGCACTAAGTGCTTGTCTACCTGATTCATAAGAGTAATCCCCGTCAACGACAGGTACATCACTGATACCGTGAGCTTCCAGCGCTTTTATCGCGAACGTTTTACGGTCATTCGCAACATCAGAGTCCGCTGGGCCAGCGATAATAAGAAAGTCTTGATGGTCGTGACTCACCAATAAATCAACAAGCTGTTTGAGACCATGCTCGTGATTGACACAAACTGAACTTACCGAATGATCGTCCACTTGACGGTTGTATAACACCACAGGGATTTGGTGCTGCTCAAATTCTTGAATACTGTTGTGATCAAAGTGAGCGGCAAGTGCAATCACGCCGTCCACTTGGAAAGTCCACAACTGCTCAAGCAGATCACTCAAACCCTCTGCATCATCCAGCGTGAACAATAAAACGCGCTTGTTTCTCTCAGCAATCTGCTTGTTGAGCAAACTCAAGACCTCAGGGTAGTTAAGATTGGCCCTCGAAGACACAATCACAGCCACCATGCCTGAGCTTTGAGTAATCAGCATACGCGCAATAGCATTGGGTTTGTATCCCATGCGTTTTGCGGTCGCCAGTACCTTTTCACGGGTCTTTTTGGAAACACTCAGTCCCGGTCGAAACACCCTAGATACTGCAGATTGCGAAACGCCCGCTTCACGGGCGACGTCATAAGAAGTAACGCGTTTTTTACTGTTCAACTATTTTGTTCCGTATCGTCTCAAACGAATATCGGCTTGTTCTTTATGTCCTGCGAACCCTTCGACTGCACAGAGTCTAGAGCAATACTCGCCCACAACCACTGATGCTTCCTCGGTTACGCGCTGGAATGTACACGTTTTAAGGAACTTACCGACCCATAATCCACCAGTATAACGCCCTGCTCGTCTGGTTGGTAGCGTATGGTTGGTTCCGATACATTTGTCACCATATGATACGTTTGTCTCTGGCCCCAAGAATAACGCGCCGAAATTGCGCATATTGTCTTGGAAATAAGGAATATCTGCCGTCATTATCTGCACGTGTTCAAATGCAATGTCATTGGCCACTTCGAGCATTTCATCGTATGTGTCGCATACAATGACTTCACCGTAATCACGCCATGCCGCACCAGCAATATCGGCTGTTGGTAAGATGGTTAGCTGACGCTCGACTTCTTTCATGGTTTCTTCTGCTAGTGCTTCACTATTGGTCAGTAATACAGCGGGGGAATTTGGACCGTGTTCAGCCTGCCCCAACAAATCAGCAGCACAAAGTTCACCATCAACGGAATCATCAGCGATGACTAAGGTTTCCGTCGGCCCCGCGAATAGATCAATACCAACTCGACCAAATAGTTGTCGCTTCGCTTCGGCAACAAATGCGTTGCCCGGGCCAACAATCATATCAACCGGTGCAATGGTTTCGGTACCAACCGCCATCGCTGCAATAGCCTGAACGCCACCAAAACAGTAAATTTCATCTGCACCTGCCATGTCCATCGCAACGACGATCGCTGGAGATGGTTCGCCGTTGAAGGGGGGCGCAGCGGCGATAACGCGTTTAACACCTGCGACTTTTGCGGTCACAACACTCATATGTGCTGATGCAACAAGCGGGTATTTGCCACCTGGCACGTAACAACCCACACTATCCATAGGAATGTGCTTATGGCCCAAGGTAACGCCCGGTAATGTTTCTACTTCCACATCCTTCATCGAATCACGTTGAATCTGCGCAAAGTTTCTTACCTGCGTTTGTGCCCAGCGGATATCTTCGATTACCGATTCAGGTACCTTGTCATAACACGCTTTGATTTCTTCTTCTGACAATCTAAATGACTTCGGATTCCATTTATCAAACTTTTCCGAATACGTGGCAACCGCTTGATCGCCATTCGTTTCAATATCCTTAATGATGCCTTCAACAATATCTCTTACCTGCTGATTTTCATCATTTTTTTCAGTTTGGCTTTTGCCTTTTTTCAAATATCTGATCATCTTGTGGGTACTCCATATTTATGGGTTAACTCAATAATGTGAGGATTTTTATTGTTGTGTTTGTGAGCAATCTACATAATAATGACTTCGAAT
>CAWUJV010000050.1:0-34499 GCA_963922845.1 uncultured Alteromonas sp. | reverse complement strand
TTTGATTTGGCATCGATTAAGCTCCAATCGAAAGAACAAAAAAATTCACCTTTTCACTCCCTTTCTAACTTGGGATGAAAAGATGCGCGTTAACCGTTGGTTCCCAATTGGAACCCTGTTTCTCTTCTCTAGCACGCCCACTAATGAGTAAACTCATCGGCTTTGGCAACAACCCTAAAAACAGTGAGGTTGCGGCTGAAAAAATGTGCCCTTCTTGGGCAGTGGGCGCGAATTATACAGTTATTAGCCAACGACGCAACCCCAATGTGGAAGAAATATACGATTTTAGTCTAGTTATCAGTGTCACAACGTTGTTGTCTGACCATTTAGGGTATAAAGTGCTTGTAATACCTATAGGAATTCAGGTTGCGATTGCGCAATAGACTGTCGTAGTAAAATAAATATGCTAACAACTGGACCACATCAACAGGCACTAGAACAGATTAACTCGATTCTGGCGGCTCACCATTCGTTGCTCGATGCTTATCAGCAGCTGGAACCCATCATCCTAAATATGTTTGGCGCAAAACGGATGAGTATTTTCCAGCGTCGACGTCAACATCAGGATTTAGTCGCCCGGTTTAAGACGGGTAAAGAAACACTTGAGATCAAGGTTCCCATTAGTCCTTTGTCAATCGCAGGTTATGTAGCGTTGGCACAGTTGCCGCTTATGATTGCCGACCCGTACGACACTCAAGAGTTAGCCAGTATTCATCCCCGACTGCGCTTTGCAGATAAGTTCGATAAGAACAATGACTTTCGTACCAACAACATTTTGTGTCTGCCTATATTAAATGCAGGCGTCTTGCTTGGCGTGATTCAGGTAATTAATAAGCAAAGCGGTTCCTTCACTGACTCTGATTTGCAATTGGCAAAGGATCTTACCGAGTTACTGGGTGCGAAGTTCCGGTATGAACTGGGTGGCACCAATAACCCATTCGATTTACTGCTTCACAAAAGCGTCATTAGCCCCAAAGCTCTAAAAGAGCTCATCGATAGTTCAACTGATACCAAGCACGTGGTTCAGCGATTGGTGTCAGAGCAACGGCTTAAAGAAGAAGACATAGGAAACTCACTGTCGATTCATTACCAAGTACCTTATATTCCATTTTTGCCAGATAAATATCACTTATTCCAAGGCGAGAGTAAGTTAAATCTGTCATACCTAAAACGTAATCACGTCGCTGTCATCGCCGATGCGCATGACAGACCCATCGTGTTAATGGCAGAGCCAAACAACGCTGCCTTACTAATGGAAATAGAAAGTGCGTTAGGAGTAGATAGTTATGACATCGCCGTTGGGCTGCCCAATCAAGTATTAAACTACTTAGGTGATGGCGGCGGTGGCGGTGCGCCCGGCGAGATGAGTGAAATACTCGACGAGATTGGTACCTCTTCCGATGAAAAAGACGAGCAAGTAGACGAGTTGTCTGATGATGCGCCTGCTGTTGTGCGCTTGGTTAGCCGTATACTTCACGACGCTAAACGGTTGAATGCGTCAGATATCCACATTGATCCCGAAAAAAACGGACCCACGCGTGTCAGAATGCGTGTTGATGGGGTATGCCGAGACATAAATCAAGTCCCAGCGTCGCACCACAGTGCCGTTATTGCTCGCATAAAAATCATGTCCAACTTAAACATCGCTGAAAAACGCGTTCCACAAGACGGAAAGCTCGCATTTCGCATGTCAGGACAATTGGTAGAAGTTCGTGTGGCGACCATTCCCACCGTCGCAGGCGAAGGTGTGGTGATGCGTATTCTTGCCTCTGGTGGCGCGATGCCAATCGAGAAAATGAATCTTCATCCGCGTAACCTGTCGCGCATGGAAGAGATGATTAAAAAGCCTCACGGTATTCTCCTCGTTGTTGGGCCGACGGGTTCCGGTAAAACAACGACACTTCACGCCGTTTTGGGTTATCTCAATACGCCCGAAAAGAAAATTTGGACAGCGGAAGATCCCGTGGAAATTACTCAGGCTGGCCTGCAACAAGTCCAAGTAAGCCCAAAGATAGGCTTTACCTTTGCCAATGCACTCCGTGCGTTTCTCCGTGCTGACCCCGATATTATTCTCATTGGTGAGATGCGTGATAAGGAGACCGCTCACGCCGGTATCGAAGCATCGCTTACTGGTCACTTAGTGCTTTCGACACTGCACACTAACTCAGCGCCTGAAACGATCACACGTTTACTTGATTTGGGGCTTGATCCTGTCAATTTCTCCGATGCCTGTGTGGGTATATTGGCACAGCGCCTGATCCGTACGTTGTGCAAATCATGTAAAGAAGAATACATTGCTACTGATGAAGAAATGGCGTTTATCAAGCGACAATACGGTGAATCCTTCTTGGAGGAACTAGGTATTGAAGAGCCGCTAAAGTTACATCGGGCTAAAGGGTGCGACGAATGCGGCGATACAGGCTATAAAGGTAGAACAGGGGTTCACGAACTGCTCGGCATGACGCCAGAGCTACGATCTCTGGTGTATAAAGAATCGTCGGTCGCAGAGATGAAAGACCAAGCGATGAAAGACGGTATGCGGACACTGGTACAAGATGCAATATACAAAGTACTCAAGGGCGACACAGACTTGGCGCAAGTTCAAATCGTTGGCGGCGACTAACGTCGACCGCCTTTGGCGCTTGTGTTGGTGCGGATTGTTTTGTGTATTGTTTACGCCTGGCGCGTTCGCTCAAAACGCGTGCAGTGTTGACTACGCTCAAAATCAGTCGCCAATTCACTATCAACTGGAGCCCGGACAAAATTCGCTGACGCTGGACTGTAACCTGTCGGCGCCGCTAATTGTCGTATTTGATGACATGGCGATAGACGCTGTCAGATCGCTGTCAGGAAACGAACAGCTCTACAGCTCTGCCTATGCATTTGTCATACAAGCAGGGGTTAGCCAACCAACATTCACAATCTCCAGTTCGGTACATCAAGTCGTAACACTTCGCACCGAGACGCCCAGTGATTTCAATCGCTGGAGCCAACTACACACACTCACAATGGGTATTTTCGCTGGCATTTGTATCGCGTTGTGTTTGTACATTACGATGCTTGGTAAAAGCATGAAAGACAAAGCGTTCTTTGCGTATTCAGCTTACGTGTTGTCGGCCTGCGTTTTCTTTATCCTCCAAGAACGGTTAACAAACCTACTGTTTCCCAATATTCCCATTGTGCATGACATGTACACGTCAGCTTTATTTGCCGGCCTTACTGTCTTTACAGGGCAGCGTTTTTTATCTCAACTACTCGAATTTAGGCGAATTCTGCCTTATTGGCTCTATCGTACTTTGCATATTCTAGGGATTTCGATGTTGCTACTCGCCGCTATTCCGGCGTTGACACAGAGTCAAACTACACACTTTATGCTAGCGCTTATGGGGTATGTCACTACGCTTATTGCCATCATTATTATACCGAGTACCTTGTGGGCCGTTCTGAAGAATATCCATGTTTCTTATTTGGTTCTATTGGCACAGGTATTGTTAGCGGGCGCGATGATGGTCCGCCTGTACTTCTCCGACAGCTTCCCGTTTTTAGCGCAATATAGTCTGATTATAGCCTTGACCTTAGAGTCGTTGATTTTGGCCTTTGCCGTATCAGAGAAAGTAAAACGCCTAAACGACCAAAAAGAAGCAGCACAAGCTAGTGCATCAACGGATGATTTATGCCCCGTGTTAAATAGGCGCGGATGGTATCGCGAAGCACTAAGCCGACTGGAGCAAATCAAAGAGAGCGACGAAAAACTCGTTCTGATCTTTATCGATATCGATAAATTCAAACAAATCAACGATGTATTTGGCCATATCAATGGCGATAGAGTGTTGATTGCGTTTTCCAATATCATCAAACATCAGGCGCGTCCCACTGACATAATCGGGCGTATTGGCGGTGATGAATTTGTTGTTTTGAGTCCTTGTAAAACGAATGAGCATGCCAGCAAATTAGTCGAGCGCTTACAGGACAGGCTAGAAGGGCTGAGAATAAATGTTGATGATAAACAAATTCCGGTCAGCGCAAGTATCGGTTTTCAAATAGCAAGCGACACCAACAACGAACTTAGCACACTGTTGCATGGTTCTGATGTCGCGATGTACAAAGTCAAAGCGGCTAAAGCTAGCGCATAACGGGTAACCGTTAGTTTGTAACCCACTAAGACGCGTTGAAATTAACGTTTATCCTATTTTGGTTATGAGCGATTCAAAACGAAACCAAAGTAAGCGGCAAAACCCACTCTTGGCAGTCTGTCATCAGAAAGACTGCCGAACTTTGGCGCTATACGTTCATCCACCCGCCATCAACCACAAGGTCGGATGCCGTCATATAGCTAGATTGCTCACTCGCCAAGAATAATGCCGCTTGCGCTATTTCTTCAGGCGTTCCCGCGCGACCGAGCGGAGCTGAACCTTCGACCATATTGATGAATCCTTCAAAAGACGCTTCATCAACATTGGTGTTACTGGCAAAATGCGTTCGTACGATACCGGGAGACAGCGTATTAACGCGAATGTCCAATGGAGCCAATTCGGCTGCTAACGTTCTTGAAAGCGAACGCACTGCTGCTTTTGTAGCAAAGTACAGCGAGCCCGTGGCAACACCTTTTTCATGTACCGCCGACCCTGTTAAAATGACGCTCGCCTTCTTGTTCAGCAAGGGAAGCAATCTTTGGACTGTAAAAAAGACGCCTTTTACATTGATATCGAACTGTTTATCGTAATCGGCTTCCGTAATCTCAGCGACACCTTGAAACACACCTAGTCCCGCGTTGGCGAACAATACATCGATATTACCGAACGCGGTACTTGTCTCTTTTGCTAGCCTGTCCAAATCATCGGGATTAGTGACATCACCAACCACACCCAATACGTTATCACCAAGGTCGCGGGCTGCTTTACCTACTGTTGCGGCGTTGCGTCCAAAAATAACAACTTTCGCCCCGTGCTGAACAAACAACTTTGCACTGCTTAACCCCAAACCACTATTGCCACCTGTAATTACGACTACTTTGTTTAATAAATTCATTTTAATCACCTTTTGTTGAACACATCACCATCGGATCGATGTAAGGCATCGAAAACCTATGGCTAAAATGTAATCAAGGGCTATAAATTAATGAAATGAATAAAAAACAAAGTGAATATGAACATGATTCATATTGAAAATTTGGATCTGAATTTGTTACGCGTATTTCACGCTGTGTATAAAACCAGAAACATTACTCGTGCCAGTGAACGACTATATTTGTCACAGTCAGCGGTGAGCCACGCAATGAATCGTCTGAGGCATGTCCTAAAAGATGATTTATTTGTGAAAGCGCCAGGTGGCGTGAAGCCGACACCAAGATCAGTACAATTGGCGCCACAAATGCTACAAGCGTTAAATATTCTTGAGGCAGCGATCAATCCTAAAGAATTTACGCCACTGGACAGCACGCATATTTTCCGTGTTGCAACACACGATTATTTTGTTTATGTCGCGCTAAATGCTATCTCCCAGTCATTGATGGCAAACGCCCCAAATACGAGTTTGAGAATTCGGCATACCGAAGGCAAAAGTGACGAATTACTTGACGAACAGTCAGTTGATTTGGTGATCACTGCATTTGGACAGATACCTGAACGCTTTTCACATCAGCAGATACTTCAAGATGATTACGTCTGTGTCACCAATCAAATGCACGCATTTAGAACTGATCCCTCTCTTGAGCACTACCTTGCACAACAACACCTATTAGTCAGCCCTAAGGGTGATGAACGAGGCTTCATTGATTACTTGCTTGCAAAGAAAGGAAAGTCGCGACATGTTGCACTCATCGTCAATCACTTTTCGGCATGCGGAGAGTTATTAGAGAATTCAAACCTAGTAGCAGTATTGCCTCGGCTTGTTGCTCAAAAACTGTGCCGTCACTATTCACTCGTCATCTTGCCCTGTCCACTTACCGCGCCTACAGATTATTCTCAAACGAAAATGGTATGGCACTCTCAGTTAGGGCAACACCAAGCGTTGGATTGGTTTCGTACACTAGTGAGTGACGTATGTCGTGACATATCAAAGTGATATGTCACAAACGAAAAAGGCCCCTGGGAACGAGGGGCAAGGTTCGATAACGAGAGGGTAGTTCGTTATCTATCGGAGTTAACGGGAGACGTAAACCCAGATTATCTTTTAAACGGTGGCTTACCGCGGAAATTGGTCTTACTTGCGTCATCAGTTGTTTCGAACTGAGCAACGTCAGTAACAGGCAAGTAAACCGTGCGACGTTTGTAGGGTGGTTTTGACCCCATTTGCACCACTTTGACAGCAACCATTTCCTGGTCCTGTTCAAATTGCGCTACATCACTCACAGGCAATTCATCCATCGTACGCTTGAAGGGTGGTTTACCTTTGAAATCGACAGATTGAACGGTTACCGTTTCGGTGTCGTTAGCAACGGCTACACTAGACACAGCGAGTGCTAACATTGAGATTATCATTCTTTTCATAACCTTCCCTACTGACTTTTAGTCTCATACTTTCGTCTAATTCATACGACGCATTATACGGATTTTGATCACAAAATGTTGCTCGATCTCACATCAATTCGTGATAACTAAAAACTATCAAAAACTAACAAAAATAACCATATATTTTATAAGCCTTACTCTAAATGTGGGCATTAATGCACCAACATTGGGCGTAGCCTAGACATGAACTTTATAACTTGTTGTTTTTTAACGCACCAAATACTGGCCTGAGGCTTGCGTGTGTCAAAAGCAATAACAAGGGTGAGATCATGAAAAAACGCGTTTCTACATTGTTGCTTGCCAGTGCGTGGTTTTTTAATGCAATAGCCAGCGAGCCCTTCTCTATCCCTGTCGCTATGGATGCGAAAAGCGGTGGAACCAACTATGTTAACGCCACACTAGGCGAGACTGTCACGGCTAGTTTCCTGCTTGATACCGGCTCTGGTATGCTCGTCGTTAACCAAGACACATTTTCAGCGCTAAAAAAGCAAAGTGCAGTCACCTTCTCTCACGATGCCGCGGCTAGGCTTGCCAACGGTAAGCTACACAAAGTAAAAATTTATACTGTTTCGAATTTCAGAATCGGCGAGCATTGTGAACTAGGCCAAGTAGAAGTGGCGGTGATAAAGAAAGGGAACAACATTTTAGGTATGAGCGCCCTGAGCAAAGCCGCCCCCTTTGCCATTAGTGTCAATCCCCCTACATTAATGTTGTCAGAGTGCGGACAGACGATGACGGCCAGTATCAACCGGGCGGATAATTAAGGTCGTTTGAACAAGGACGGGACTCAAAACCCAAAAAAGCCGCGACAATTCGCGGCTTTTTATTAAATGAATATTGTCTATTCTAGGGTTTCAGTAATTACAGTGTCGATAACATGAATAACACCGTTTGACGTGTAGATATCTGTCGTCGTTACATTCGACCCTTGAATCTGAAGCGACACTTGTTCTTGCGAAACCAACCACCAAACGTCACCTTGACCTTGGCCATTGGTATCTCCTGCTGCTTCATCGCCCGCAAAGAAATACAACGGACGACCTTGATAAGCCGCTTGGATACCGCCGTCGTCACGCGTGACTGTAGACAGCCCAGGGATAGAGGATACGTCACCGTCTGTCACCAAAACCGGCGGCCAGTTAGTTGCACATCCATCGTTACATGCACTACCTGCTGTACCTAAGTCATTATTGAAAACATATAATGAGAAGCCTGGCGACGCTGAATTCATTCCACCAACTAAGCGTTCATTTGCTGCGTCATATGCCACTTCTGTTGTCGCATCATTGGCCGCTTCAGTAAAGTTGACGATCTCAACGGTTACATCGTTATTAGCAAGCGTGTCTACACTTGTGCCATTGGCTGCAAACGCGCCTAGCGCAGTAACTTGTCCGCCCACAACGTGTTGAAGCAGCACGTCAGTCAAGGCGTCCGTATCTGCAAGCAAACCTGTTAGTGCGGAATCTTCAATTTTGTCGAACGCTGCGTTTGTTGGAGCAAAAACAGTAAAGGTCGCCGTTTCATCGTCTAACGTACCCACTAAGTTTGCCGCTGTTAGTGCATCAACGAGAGTCGAGAAGTTAGGATCACCGACAGCCACGTCTACAATAGTGTTTGTCGTTTCGCCCGGTAACGACGGGGGAAGAATGACCTGATCGACAATGTGAATCACACCGTTTTGCGCCATGACATCGGCGGTCGACACTTTTGACTTATTAACATACAAGGTTGAGCCGCTTAACGAGAGCGACGTGTTTTGTTCGTTGGCCATCTCGACCATACTCATATCTGACTGCGCTACCATAACAGCAGCATCTTGAAGAATCTCGTCGCCAGATATGACGTGATACAACAATATGTTCGACAGCGTATCGGGGTCAGCTAACAAAGCATCGATAGTCTCTTGGCCAAGAAGCGCAAATGCGGCATCACTCGGCGCAAATACCGTAAACTCGCCTTCTTCATTTGCGAGTACTTCGTCCAAATCCGTTGCCTGGAGGGCAGCCACTAGTGTCGTAAACGTTCCTGCGGCGACCGCTACATCAACGATTGTACCCGGAGGTGCTGGTACATCAACATCACCCACAATTACCATGTCAATGACGTGAATAATACCGTTTGTAGTCGCAATGTCAGTGATGATGACATTGGCTCCGCCAACAGTGAGACTGTCAGTTTCAGTATTAATTGCCAGAGGGATCATCGCCTCAGATGCGGTTGTCACACTGGTTCCAGCCAATGAAAAGGCGGTAATAGAATCTACCGCCAAGTCTGGAACGACATGCTGTAGTAAAATGCTGCTGAGCACATCGGTATTATCTAATAATGTATCAATAGTATCTTGCCCTAACATCGCAAAGGCATCGTCAGTTGGAGCAAACACAGTAAAGGTACTGTCAGAATCGCCAAGCACGCCATCTAATTCAGCGGCTTGTAATGCGGCGACCAAAGTAGTGAAGCGTCCGTCTGCAACGGCCGTCTCAACAATGTTCATCGTAGGGTCAGCACTCGCTGCTGGCGGCATCAAAACGGCGTCGATAACATGGATAATGCCATTGTCGGTCATAATGTCAGTTTGCGTCACTGTAACTGTGTTGACCAATAGACTGTCGCCACTTAATGACAATCCAATTTTTGCTCCGTTTACGGTATCGACAGT
This sequence comes from uncultured Alteromonas sp., assembly GCA_963922845.1. GTDB lineage: Bacteria > Pseudomonadota > Gammaproteobacteria > Enterobacterales > Alteromonadaceae > Alteromonas. The sequence goes on along the minus strand of CAWUJV010000050.1, from coordinate 25,331 downwards.
AGTACCCGCCGCCGCAATCGCCGCTGCCGCATCCACTTCCGAAGCCAGCACGTGGTAAGTAAGGATACTTGATAACGTATCAGTATCCTCTAAAAGTCCAGCAATGACGTCGTCGCCTAACAGCGCAAACGCATCGTCGGTAGGAGCAAAAACGGTAAATGTACTGTTGGTATCAGAAAGGGTATCGTCCAGCCCTGTTGCTTCAAGGGCGGTAACAAGTGTGGTAAAGCTACCAGCACTCACTGCAGCGTCCACAATAGTCACTGGCGCGGGGGTTACAACGACATCATCGTCATCATCATCGCACGCTTGTAGAAATACTAGCGCGCTCATTGCTATAATCAGTCTAGTGATCTTAGTCATGAGTGTGTTCCTGTTTGTTTGATTCGCAACCACTCTTACGGGGCGACTTTTGGCTAAGATCACAATTCAATAACAACTCAGTTACCTATTTACTCACCTAAATTAGGTGTTCATTCACATCGATGTCGTCAAAAAATAGCTACGCCTTTTCTCGTTTCTCACTGGCATTTTCGGATGTAGCCGAAGTCATTATTGTATTTATTTCAACGGTACTGACCTTTGTCATTACTGATGGCACTGGTATCAACAGTGTCATCGTATCCGCTGCGATAGGCCTACTAGGTTCGTTTCTACCCGCGACTCAATTAGTCGATAAAAACGCGCTTCATGCCGCGATTTACACCGGTTCTTTTGCTGGGATGTGTTCCACTGTTGTTGTTATTACACCAGCCGAAATTGCCGTAGTGGGATTGTTCGCAGGCATGCTATATGTTGCGACAAAACCACTATTTTCTGGGATAGGCGGAAAGCTCGGGAGCATTGCATTCATTGCGTGCTTAGTCATGTTTTGGGGAGAAGGCAATTGGTGGTAAATGTGCTAGTCGCGCAGATATTAGTGGGTTGGCTTGGTGCGCTATCTACGTTTTACTGCACCTCGCGATTTCCCAATCAACGCATACGTATTTCGGCGCTACTCACGCTGATTTTCGCAATGATGCTGTCCGCCATTGACGGTATCTATACCATTGAACGGGATCTGTATCTGTCGACATTTTTTGCTGCCACATTTATCGGTATGACCAACAAACCCATGCTCAACACACCGCATATAATCGCTGCGACTGTCATCATGATTTTGATTTGGCAATGGGGATATCAATACTATGGTCATCTTGGTGGCGCGCTCGGCGCCAGTGCCTTTGTAGGCGTAGTGACCCTGCATGGATTTACTGTACTTTGGCAGCGATTACGCGTGGCTTCGAATAACAAGCAAAAACACTAGCGCTCGATCAATAAGCCCCGTACGGCATAGAAAAGAAAAATCCCTGTAATAAGGGTCGCCACAGTTCCTGTGAAAACGATGTGCGTTTTCTGCAACGCAAACTCTACACTACCAGAGAATAACGTCAGTCCAGCAAAAATACTGATAAGTAAAAGTATAGCCGCACCGATTAGTCTCATTAATTAACACCTCTTGTTGCTTCGATAACATAGTCATATGGTTGTAAGACCGTCATTTCAAGACAAAGTCTCAGGGCAATAGACCAACAACATGTAAGCAAAGATGAATGGCAATCCTGCCCCATTTACGATCAGTTGCACCAAAACAACTTAGACGAAAGATGTATGTGAATAGGTATGACCAATAATTGCACTTGTTCAGTCATTTAATTAATATTCTTGTTCGCTCGGTTGAAGCCGTGTTTTCAAGGCTTACACACGATACAACCACAGAACCAACAACAATAACAATTCAATACAGGGAAGTAGTATGCAGATACTTGGCCAGTTTGCGTCTGGTGCCCAAAAAGCACTTTTGTTTTCAACCCTCACATTCACCGCGCTAACGTCACACGCACAGGAGAGACCCGCGTCTCTGGTATTAAAAGATACATTTGGGTCAGACCCATATAAAGTGATGGCGTATCATGAGGGGACACTACTCGTAACAGGCAAGCTCGGTGCGGGCGCTCCGAATAACAGCCGCAATCTGGATATACTGCAATACGCCGATAGCAGTTTTGAATTGCTAGGCCAATATCAGCTTGATCGCACCGAAGGTGGATTTCTTTACTCAAATGTTGTTGATATTGCCTATCAAAACGGCTTTTGGATCATTTTGGGTTACAGTGAATTCGGCAGGTATTATTTATCGACCGCTTCATTGTCAGCCGGTGAGCTCACTATCATCGATGAAATTGAAGTTGAACTCAGTGGTAATCAGCAATCTTTGATTTCCGGCGACGACGACAATATATATCTCTTTAGCAGCGACTCAGCTATGCGAGTAATCCACTATCGTTTATCAACGGATGGAGAGGTGACTCAGGCTAGCAATAATCGCTTTGGTACTGCACCAAGCCAAACTGCTACAAATGACGATTTCAGTGTAACGTTCAACAGTCAAAGATTTTACGTAACAAGTAATCAAAATAGCGCCCCAGCCTTTTTGTATCGTATTCCCGTCTCCGAAGACGGTTCGCCAGGCGAAGCAACTGCCTTGACACTAAGCGATGCACAAGCCAGCTATCGCGCCTCCGAAGTTCGAGACGATCTGTGGTTCTTGTCTTATCATCCTTGGGGGTTTCACGTCGCCCAAATGACAGACGATACACTCAATATCATCTTCGAATATACAGAGGATTCAGATTTTCGTGACATAGAATTTAATGGCAACTATGTCTACGCGCTCGATGCATTTAGCGAAGTTAGCATATTTGAGATAGATACTGACAATACCATTGCTCATGTTGCGGATTACGCGACAAGTGGTTTTCTGGGCGCGGCCCTAATCGACGATAATACACTGATATTTACGCGCGATTTTGACGGTATCGAAGCGGCTGAAATTCAGCCTGACGCCACGCTTGTCAACCAAACTCAGTTTTCACAATCTGGACAAATACTTGATATTGATAAAGAAGGCGATGAACTCGCCATCGCAGCACTTGATAGTAATATACACTTTTGGTCCCTTTCTACCTCTACCGCCGCAACATTAGACGCCACGTTCTCGGGTAGTGATAATATTCAAGGTGTCGCCATCAACGGGACACAAATTGTCATTAACGATGGTGCTCGCTTTGAGTCGCATTCCGTTTCGAACATGAAAGCAAACATTGATGCTGGCGTACAATTCGATAGCGTGGGAAGTGCGGGGCGCGACGGCCAGATCATTGAATTAGATAACGGCTATGTGGCGCAAGCTTTCGACCAACTTAGTTTTATCGACAGCGACAATAATTTACAGTCAACGATCGTTTTTGATACCGATAATATTTTCAACTTTGTACAAGGGGTCGTGGCAGCAAACAATTTGTTGTTCGTTTCTACTTTTTCCCCTTCTGAGGTCATCATATATGACACATCAGACTTAACGAATGTTACCGAGCTGAGCCGTATCGAACAAAACGGCCCGTTCCGCAGTAATGTAGCAGTATCAGGTAGCTATCTGTTCGTCCCCTTCTTAGTCGAGGGCCGCGATTTTGGCGTGACACCTTATGATATTACTACGCCATCCACACCTGTCGCTCAACAGACTGTTACATTGGGCGAAAGTAACGGTGCTATCACGCTGTTTGCCAATGACGACTATTTGTTGGCGGCGACCGACCGAGGTTACTTGCTAGATATTTCTGCTCCGCAAACACCTGTGCTGGTAGATGAAAATCGCAATATCAGCTCCAATGGCATTGGTATAGGTTTTGGTAGCGATTTATTTACCGTTTCTCGACGCAGTTCAGGTGTGGTCCACCAGAGTCAAGTCAATCTAGCACCTCAACATGCAGATATCAGTATTACACTAGAAGAAGACGGCCAAGGCAGTGTCACTCTATCCCCCGTCGACAACGAAAACGATGATGTAACCTATACTATCGTTACACCGCCTGAAAAGGGTGGGCTTAGTGTACAAGACAATACCAGCCTAATTTTTACTGGCGATAGCAATGAAAATGGTGATGACACCGCTCAAATTTTAGTAAGTGACCCACATGGCGGGGCCACCCAATTCAATGTCGCTATTTCAATTAATCCCGTCAACGACGCGCCAGAATTAGAAACCACTACCGTCAGTGCGATAGAAGATACGACGGCAAATGTCACGCTTGTTGCATCCGACATAGACAGCAATACCGACGATATTGTGTTTAGTTTAGTAACGGCAGCGATGAACGGCGAGGCTCAAGTGAGTGCACAAGGTGTCATGACTTATCTTCCTACTCTCAACTACAACGGGCAAGATACGGTAGAAATACAAATAGAAGATAGTGACGGCGCGACATCGTTACACACGGTCTCGATCACAGTTACGCCGATTAACGATAACCCCGAATACACTGGTGATACTCAGGTTACAGGCAATGAAGACGAAACAGTGACGATTAATCTGGCCGCCACTGATATTGATGGAGATAACCTGACATATGAAGTGGTAACCGCGCCAACTAACTGGATGCACGAGATTGATTCAGAGACACTGACGTTAACACCAAATAGCAATGACAATGGCGATTTTACTGTTGTCATTGCAGTAATGGATGGCGAAGTGAGTGTTGAACACACCATTGGGGTCTCTTTAAACCCTATCAATGATGCACCACAATTTGATAATGATACCGCTTCCATCAGTACCCTGTCGGGCAACACGAGTTCGACCACAGTCGTCGCGACAGACGTTGATGGCGATGACTTAGTCTACTCAATTTCTGAAGCGCCAACCAAAGGCGAAGCCACGGTTGATGAAGCCGGGACCATTACTTATACCGCAAATGCTGGAGAGACAGGTGCAGATAGCCTAACGATAACCGCAACCGATTCAGAGGGTGCGACCGCAACGAAGACCGTTTCAGTAAGTATATCCGCGGTACCAGTGACACCACCCGCATCATCGGGCGATTCAGGTGGTGGCAGTTTGCATTGGATTTATCTCAGCATTTTGACACTGCTAGTGACGTGTCGTCGTGTAAAGCGATAATGAGCTTAATCAGCAAATTAGGTCGCCTACCATGACCTAATTTGCTGTGGTAACGTGTGATCTCTTAGTAAGAGGAACGACACGTGTTTCATCGCAATATCATCTGTTGGCTCGCTATCACACTTTTGGCGAGCCCTAGCTCGCTTGCTCATCAAACTGAGCATCACAGTGACAACACCGCGCACTACCTCGGTAATGAAGCCGTATTGGTCGTGAGCGAAAGCCAAAAAGTACTGTTCGACCCATTCTTCCACAAAGACTTTGGTTTTTATCAAAAAGTCCCGTCAGCGATGCGCCAGTCTATATTTAAAGGTGAAGCGCCCTTTAATGACATCGATATCATTGTTATTAGCCACGCTCATGACGACCATTTCTCGGCCCGAGACGTCCTAAAATATATGCTTGTACATGACAGCGTACAACTTGTTGCCCCTAAACAGGCAGTTAGCCAACTTGAAGTACTAGAGGGTGCAGACCAGTTAACAGGAAGACTTCACCCCATTGCGTTAGCATTTGGCGCTGTACCCGTCAGCCTAACGGTGGGAGAGATTCAAATCGAAGCGGTTCGGATTCCCCACGCGGGTTGGCCTAGTCGAGCGGATGTCGAGAACATGGTGTTCAGGCTAACCTTTACCAATAATGCCACTGTAATGCATATGGGCGATGCTGACCCTGATACAGACCACTATCTCCCTTTCAATGCCTTTTGGGACAAAGTGGAAACACAATTAGGTTTCCCACCTTACTGGTTTTTGCAAAGTGCAGAAGGCAATTACATTCTGAAAGATGTGATACATGTCGTGCACCCTGTTGGCGTGCATGTCCCAGTTAAAATTCCAAACCTACTGATAAAGTCTGGCGAAGACTTTTTCTCCAAGCCTGGTGAAACGCGCCAGTTTTAGTCTTGTTAACCTAAAGTCTATCTTGCGCGATTAAGAAATATCGACTTTGCTTTGATAGAAGATACCAGTCTACCTAGATAAATGATCTCAGCGTAAGACGTGAGCAAGATAGCTGTGCCCAAAAAGAGCGCCCAGAGCCCTCACTTGCAGCCCTATGCACTCTCTGAATTGACGATTTGTTTAGGTGATTTGGCATTGAATATACGAAGGTGCAGTATGGACATACAACAACAATTACAAGTCATCATTAATGATTCAAATTTGTCACAAACAGAAAAAATTGATCAAGTACTTGAACAAGGTCTGGATTTTTTAGGTTTAGCGATAGGTATCGTCAGTCACATTGATGACGACATATACACGGTTCAACACGCGCGCAGTCCGGGAGATATGATTGATATTGGCGCGACATTTGCCGTTGGCAATACGTATTGTTGCCATACTTTGCTGGCCAACCGTGCCGTGGGGTTTCACCACGCCAAGCAAAGCGCAATAGCAACCCATCCTTGCTACACCCATTTTGGTTTAGAGTCCTATCTAGGCGCACCAATATTCAATGACAATGACGTAATTGGTACCGTCAACTTTTCAGCCGCCGCCCACAGAGATCCTTTCACGCCATCCGAATTTGAATTTATCGAGGCCTTTGCCAATTGGTTGAGCCAACCGTCGCAATCTGAATCTCTTGGTCGTCATCAGAGAATTAGTTAAGCTATCCTAAATTGCAACAAACGGATTTAACGTATGACCGCGAAGACGCTTATCAAAAAGGCTAAAGTGCCGCTGGTAAGCTGGTGGTCTGCGAGGCCCAGTTCGGGTCTTCAATAAGGAACAAAATTGACAGTCGCAAAAAAAGGGGCACGGAGTATTACCTGCTCAGGATTTGAATTGCAGTGGTCGGTACGAAGAAAACCTACTTACTCTCAAGCGTTGCAACACTCATCAATGATAATCGCTGTGCAATTGAAAGGTTGCGGCAAAAGGCAAAAATTAATCATTGACTCAAATTTAACACGTCCAGATAACTGGATAGAGCGTCACCAAGGCGCTGTGACTCCTTCATTCGTGATGCGAACCGTCGAACGAGCCATTAGATCGGGTTGGGATCCTTTGCAATATGGCGGGGAGTTTCGTATCGATGGCGTAGTATTAGGAAGAGCATGAAGCAGTTTTTCGAGAAAGCGAAGTCGTCGATAACAGCGGGGGCAAACGCGTTAACCCAAGAGCTAGAGACCCGTGTACAGCTGGTTAAAAAAGCGGTAAATGGCTTACCCGTATTGGTATCACTGGAACGCCAAGCCTCTCAACGTATTCAATACGACGAAAAGCATTACTTTGTCATACCGCTACATTTATCTGAAGCCGGCTTTTCTCTACACACCGTTCGAGCGCTTCCTCCCGGTGTTCCAGAGGTGAATGCGTTACCCAAACGACGCGTGTTTCATTTTCCGACAGAGTACCACGAGGATACCTTGCGTCAGTTTATGGTCAGTGCGGCCCAAAACATGGCGATTGAACAGCACCAAGACAGTAAAAGTACGCTCGAGAGACTGGCAGATGATATCGACGCACTCGATAATAAACTGACTTATGGCATGATAGTCGTGGGAGGTATTGCGGCTATTTTTAACCCTTTACTTGGCGCAGGCATCGCGGCAAAAGCGGTATTACCCAGCGTCACCGGCTTACTCAATAAATACGGACTAAAACCAATTGGAGAGAAAGCCACGCAAGCACAAATAGAACAGCGTGCAAAAGACGCCGAAGCCCATGTATTACAACAGTTCTCAGAATCTACGACACTTAAGGTTATCAACCCTATACTTGCGGAACTTGAATTCGCGTTGCGCACCAGTGAGCAAGAACATGATCCACTGTACGATCCCAATCTGGCTGATGGCAGTATCGCGGCGCTGGAAGATGCACTTTGGCGACCTCTGACTGAAAAAGCTATCTATCACGTTTACCAAGGTATAATAGAGGACCCGTCTCAACATAAGGCGGCCAAATTGGGCCCAGAGGATATACGGTGGCTACGAGTGCTCTTGGCGGGATATCTGAGCTAACGTGGCGTCTCGCGCAGAGAAACATCCGATCAACGTCACCACTAACACACACAGGGACGCAACTAAAGGTAAGCTGATAGAGAAATCGACCAGGAAACCTGCCACAAACGCCCCCATAGAGGCAAAACTGATTTTCGCGGCAGCCACCCACATATATATCTGAGCCGCCCCTTGCTTTGGCGCATATTCGCTGCGCGCGGCCAACGTAACAGCAAAGAAAATAGCATTGACGACACCGCACAACCAATAGGCAATTAAACCAGCAACAAACGATTGACTTAAAGCGACGAGAAGCAGTGTGAGCAATAAAACCGCGCCCACATTTCGAAGTAACACAAGCGCTTCACGGCGCAATGGTCTTATCATTAGCAAAATGGCGCCGCATAAGCACCCAACGCCGTAAAATGTGACGAGGTATGCGCCACTTTCGCGGGTGTGTTGCCAATACTCACTCAAATAAACCGCAAGTACAGGTAGCGCCGCAACTGCAAATGACGCACCGGACGTCATAACCAGCGTGCGTTTTAACGGTGCTGACTGACGCATCACCGCAATGACTTGCTTAAACCCGGGCACAGGGGCCGCTGTGCACGCATGAGAAGACGTTAACGGTGGCAAACACAACGTAAATAGCCCCGCCAGAAGCGGCAACCCCATGACGACACTCACACTGAGCTCTGTCGAATAAAACTCGGTCAGTATTGCTGTCATCATGGGGCCAACTGTCAGACCAAAACCATAAGTAACCGTATCCCAACTCTGTGCTTTTCGTTGCGCATTGATGTTGTCGTCCACCAGCTTAGTAATTTGCGTACTTAACCCGCCCATCATGAAAGAGCTACACGTACCACAAACCAGTAGGGCTAAAACACTTAACCACGTCATTTGCCACTCGAACCCCAGAATCGCGAGCTGGAAACACGCCGCAAACAAAAAACAGGTACCTGAAATAATCAAACGGGGATCAGCCGAGCCATCCAACCACCGTCCATAAACCGGCCCAAACAAATGGGGAGCGGTCAAGCATGCCGCCATCGCCCCAGCGGTTTTTCCGTCCATACCGTAAGTTCGCGCCAATAGAATCGTCGCCACCGCCGAGCCACCTGTCGTAATGCGAGCAGGTATCGAAGCAAACATATATCGTGCAAGCCCTGAAAGCCTTGCTAGTGGCATGAACTCTCTCCTCGATTCATTCAATGGGCCATTACGCCAAAGACAGTTGTTGAATTAATGCCGTCAACGTGTCGCGATCACCTTCACTAATAGGTAAAAAAGGTGCGGGTAAATTATTACCCTCGCAATATCCCAAGATTTTCGCAGCTTCCGCAACGACGCGTAAACCGCCGCCGTTACTCGCAAACAGTTGCCATAAACCCTCTAGAGAGTTGGATACTGCATGCGCGTCATGGGCCCGATCAGACGTCGCATATTGAATAATGGTTTGTACGGTTTTGGGAAAGATTCCGCCTACAACCGACAGCCATAAATCACAACCCTGAGCGATACCCGCTGCCCCATATTGATCGCCACTGACGCCCACTGCGATGGTAGATGGTAGCATTTGGCGTAACGTTGCTAATCGCAATGCGCCCTCATGTGTGGCAAAGGGCATCCCGGGAATCTTAATCGCTCCAATATTTGGCAGTTGAGCCAACCGTTGATAAAGGGTATCACTGAAAGTGAAATTGGTTACTCGCGGATTTTCGTAAACGCATATTGGTACAGAAACTTCTCGACTTGCCGCTTCGTAGAGACCAAATACTTCGTTTTCATTCAGTGGTTGATACGAAACCGGTGCGAGCAATACCGCGCTAACGCCGGCTTTTTGAACGGTTTCGATATTGCGCAATACGTCGTAGGTTCGAAGCGACCCCACGCCCGCCATAACAGGGATGCGTTGCGCTTGGTTAACTGCGAGGCGGGCAACATCAAAAAGTTGTTCGCGCGTCAAATAGGGGTATAGGCCTGTAGATCCCATGGCACAAATAGAGTCAACGTTAGCATTTACAAGGTTACCGATAAGTCGGTCAAACGACACAAAATCGACCTGTTCATCTTTGAACGGTGTAATAGGAAAAGCAGACAAACCGGTAAACATTTGAACCCCTCTTTGTTTAGAATATGGAAAAATGCTCCAAAAAATGGGATAACTAGGACAAATCAATTAACCCATGACAAAAACAATATTGGCATAGGACAAAAATGAAAGTCAAGATTTCAGGTGATTCCGCACAAGGAATTTTTGAATCAGTGCGTCAACTAACAAAAAACGGTGACCTTAAAGCAGGGGACACGCTCCCACCAGTCAGAGAACTTGCAGAACAGTTAAACGTGAATCGCAACACGGTGTCATCAGCTTACCAGCGATTATCTAAGGCTGGCATCGCGATAACCCAAGGCCGCTTAGGGACCCGCATCTGCCAAGAAATTAATGCAGGAGAACAAGAAGGCGCCACTGAGACCGAATTATTTGATCTTGCAGATGGAAGTCCACGCAAAACATGGTTACCTGACTTAAATGCAGTAGCAGCGCTTACCCCATTGAATCAATACCTATATGGCGAAGCGACCATCTTGCCGCACATTCTAGATTATGGACGCCGCTGGTTTGCTGGAGCATGTCCAACAACCTTTGATCTGACCTTGTGCAATGGTGCCATAGACACATTGGAACGGATGATGGCCGCCCACCTCATTCCCGGTGACAAGGTTGTCGTTGAGGACCCCTGTTATATCAGTTCGGCTAACGCCATTCGACTAGCTGGAATGCAAGTGATTGGTGCGGTCGTCGACCGACAGGGTATGTGCCCACACGCACTTGAATCGGCATTGGAAAAAGGCGCTAAAGCCGTATTAATTACACCTCGAGCGCACAACCCGACTGGCGCAAGCATCACGGCCGAACGCGCCGATGCACTCAAGCAAGTGCTAAGCCGATACCCAGACGTTATTGTAATGGAGGATGACCATTTCTCATTACTCGCCACGACGGAACATCATTCTGTTATTCCGCACTCCACCCGAAACTGGGCCATTTATCGTTCGGTGTCAAAAGGCCTAGGACCTGATCTGAGAATGGCTTTTGTTGCGGCCGATCACGAGTCGGTAAAACGTATCAACACACGTCTCGCCCCGGGTATGTCATGGGTTAGCCGAGTATTACAAGCCATGGTCTATACATGTTTAACCACAGATACATTTCAGCGCCACTTGGCCGACGCAAAAGCGCACTGTGCTGATCGCCGCAACACGCTTATTGATGCGCTAAAGCACGAGAATATTACCCCAGCACATACCATTGACGGCCTAAACGTTTGGGTGCCAGTCGAGCAAGACTGCCAAGCTGCCGCCTTCGCCCTGTCGCAAAAAGGTTGGTTGGTAAGACCGGGAAGTTCGTTCGATGTAGACTGCCGTTCAGAAGCATTGCGCGTCAGCGTGCAAAAAATAGAGCCCGATACTGCACAACAATTTGCCAAAGACGTCGCTGCGATTATTCGTCGTTAGAACACACTTTTGAGCGGTGCGAAGGCTTTTTGGCGACGCAGCCACAGCAAATAAACACCGACGACAGTAAATACTGGCAACGTAAAAATCAACATGACGGCAATGACTTTGACATAAAGCCGGAACCAATCAAATTGGTTGGCATAAAATTTCAAAGACGCGATAGATACCGCGATGATACCGGGCAGCAGGCCAATCAAATCCACTAGTTGACGGGAGACTAGACTACTGAGCTCGCCCGCGATGAGCCTTGGATCATAGGGGCTGCCCATCACCCATACAGCTTGACCAAACGATATCCACGCGATCAGATTACCGAGGCACGCCACAAATGCAGGTAGTAACAGTACACCGCTAGCAATTGAAATCATTTTAACCATCTACAACATCCTTGTTTTTGTATTGACAACGCCGTACTTAAAAACGAATGACAGAACCTGTCCATTGATTTTGGTGTCGCTGGGCAACCACCAAGGCCTGTTCAGACGCGTTTGCACTGGCCAGTAAACCAGTGGGAGACCAGATAGCACTTTTGCCACAAGGCGACCAGCCTCCGGTCGGGGCGTTGTGATTTGCCATTCCTACTAGCATCGTAAAGTGTTGAGCATGCCGCGCCAATTCGCCAGTGTCAGCCTCATACCCTTGTTCGGTAATTAATACCCCGGCTAGGTAGACATCACTACCGGCACTGGCGCATTCCTGTGCGTGGGCAGGATTGTTAGTATCAGCGCAGATAGCATTGGCAATAGTGGCTCCTTTTGCCGTTGTGTAATGTTGTGTCTCGCCCGCAGCAAAAAAAACGTCCTCTTGGGGATGCAGATGTCTTTTGCGGTAACACGCCAGCTGCCCGTTCGGGTAAATCACAATCAATCCAATATACGGCTTGTCTTCACCCGCGATGGGCGCACCAACGCCAAGGATAATCTGATGATGACACGCAGCTTCAATGAGAGGTTTTAATCTTGAATCATCAAGAGAAAAAGCCAACTCGTCTGCAAGCTCAGGTTCATATCCGGTAAGTGATAATTCCGGAAAAACGAGATAGTCCACCGCATCTTTTGAGGCGGCTGCAACCGCTTTTAAATGTGTGTTTATGTTGGAGTTAACATCGCCTTTGATTGACGACACCTGCGCAACCGCCACTTTCAGATTAGCGAGTTCTGTTTGCAACTTTGTCTCCAAATTTTAAAATAGTAAAGCAAATCGAATGGTGGCACCAAACACCCATTGCACCGCAGCAAGCCTATCGTTTAGCCCACATAATGCCGACAAAATGAATTGCAATTAACCACCATATCGCCTGTTTTAAAAGCATATGAAATTGGTGAATAGGAGGAAAAATATCGTAAAAATTGACTTCATCCGGCGCAATATCGACGCCATATACCGTCAATGGAATTTCGTAATTATTGATAAGGGCCAGCCCCGTTACCGCTAATAAAAAGATACATGCATACAGCGCGTAATGCGTGACCTTGATAAAAAGAGCATGTTTAACTGATTTGGGTACAGTGCGGGGAAGGGGAGTCTTGGTAAATAGAGGGACTATCAACCTAGCCAGCGTAATCAATACCAAGGCAATACCAATTACCGCGTGTATCTCAACCGCATCTTGTCGGTGCGCTACTTGCCCTTTGATATCCCAATCCATGTTGTGCAGTTGACTGGATAAATTCATCAACATAAAAAGCAACAACAATGCACCTAACCAGTGTAGTGCCCGGTCAACGATATAAGACTGTGATTTCATGAAATCCGTTCCTCAACATCACCCTTACCGCTATGGAATGTAGCACATTGGTTGACAATGTTAAGGTAACTCGTCGACGAACTATTGTGGATAGAACAACAAGAGTGTCGGTTGGGGTGTTTGGATGTCGGTCACTTGCCCTTGTAAGCGTGTGACCTGCACATTCATCTCTGTAATCTGCTGTTGTAAATCAACGGCTGTGTTTAAACACTTTCCACTGACGATAACCAGTACAACCGCGAGCCATGTAAGGGGTTTGATTCGTTTTTGCAGCATTGCTCTCTCCCAGATTAAAACAATACAACGGCCCAAAGAGACAGTAGGGGTGATATCAAACCACAGATGTAATTATGCCGGCCAATTCCAAGCCGGGGCAGTAAGATTGTCTTGGCCAGAAATCAATGTTTGGCCGAAGTGTTTGTTTAAGTGAATAGTATTGCAGTCTTCAGCCCGTTCAAGTGCACTGATCAGAGGCTTGGCATGGGACACCACCCACACTTGAGTAGAGCGACTGGCTTTGATAATAAGATTGGCCAAGGCTGGCAGTAAATCGGGGTGCAGACTGGTTTCTGGTTCGTTAATAACCATCAAAGACGGCGGACGAGGCGTAAGCAATGCCGCCACCCACAACAAGAAACGCAGTGTACCATCGGATAGCTCTTTTCCTGTAAGTGGTCTAAGTAACCCGTGTTGTTTGAACAACACACTAAAATGACCATCTTCAGAGACTTGAACACTCAATGTCGCGCCCGGAAATGCTTCATCAATCGCATCGGCGAGCCCGTCCTCATCCCCAATCTCGATAATCGTTTGCAGCGCAGCCGCAAGGTCAGCACCGTCGTGACTGAGTACTAAGGTACGAGTGCCCAGTTGAGGTTGTCGAGCAGGTGCATCGGCATCGGTACGAAAGTGGTCGTAAAACCGCCAGTTTTTAATGAACTCGCGCATCGATAGAACTTCAGGTGCCTGTGTGGGGTCTGCGACCTGTGTAAACATACTTTCGAACATTGGCATATGCTGATTGATAACTTGCCAACGTCGGTTTTGACGAACTTTGACTACCGTGTCTTTTCGCTCAACCAGCGAAGACGCTACGCGATAAACACTCCCCTGCCAAATCGCTTCTCGTTTGATCTCTGGGTCAAGATTGAACGCGCTCGGATAGGGCACTGGTGGTGTGATCCCCAGCGACACCGCATAACTAAAATCGTCGCCCGAGAAGCCCAACTTCAGGCGTTTTGTACTGTTGTTGTGCGTGCCCTGCACTGCCACGTCCCCGCGACTCATTGCGGCTGAAATAACCTTTGGGCCGGCCCAAAATGTCGAATCTAATCCACCCTCTCGCGCCAGCGCGTTAATCACACCCCCGCGAGCCGTTTCGGCCAACAATCGTAGCGCTTTGTAGATATTCGACTTACCACTGCCATTCGGACCTGTGACCAAATTCAGGCGGTCCAACGGCATCACTAAATCCTGAAGAGACCGATAATTGGTGATAGCAAGGGTTTTCAGCACAGACACATCCTTATTTTGGCTCATCTTTATCAAGGCGATACTGATTCACCATAGCACGAATTAACCCATTTACTTGCTGCGATTCGTCGAACTGTACGTAATGTCTAGCGCCTTTGATGACAACTAATTCGCTGTCAGTAGACCATGAGGATTGATCCTGGTGCATGTTCATTTGGGCGTGATGTATCTGGTTGAGTTGTGCTCGTGTTATCCCTTCGACGTCAAGCTCTTCATCTGTCACGGTATTGGGATCAAAGGGTACATTTACCACCAACAAAGGGATAGAACCCAGATCATGAGCCTGACCAAGTGAAGATAGCGTTGAAGGCATCGCGTTTCCCTCTCGATACAACGCACGCCAAGATTTAGTATGAAGGCCGTCTACCCTGTTTTGTTCCGACTCTGACCAGTTTATTTCTGGCTCATGTGTGACAGCATTTAGGTGGTAAAATCGCAACAAACCCAGTTCATAAAGAACAGGTTCAATTGAGATCACGATGTCATCAATGACCCTACTCCACCATGAATCAGACAAGTCATTTCCGGATTGGACAAGTTGCTGGGGATGAACCGCATCGAGCAATACAACCGCCCCGACATCGTTTGGATATCGGTTCGCAAATAACGTAATGTAAGCGCCGCCCAAAGAATGGCCCACAAGTAAGAAAGGTCCTCGCTCTTGCGCCTCATCAAGAAGTGCGTGTAAGTCATTGACTATGGTCATTGCCAGCGGTGTTGCATGCCCAGCTCTCTCGCTGAACATAATACCTGCCCGGTCGTAACTGCACACCCGCGTGACCTCTTTCAAGGCGTCGATTTGGCGTACCCAAGACATGTGCCCGTAACTATCTAGGCCTGACTCGAATACCACGGTCGGACTACCGTTTCCAACACAGTAAAGGTGCAACTGATACGGGCCCACTGAGTAGCGTTGCCCGGGCATTGAAAAGCGCTGATTAAAATGCGCTCTTGATATCTGCTCGTAAAGCGCGCTGCTCACTATAAAGGCAACAATAACCAACCCTATCCATCTAAACTGTAACCGCATGAGACCCGTAACTGCTGCTTCGATTTGTTTGTGCCAACTACCTGTCAATCTAGCATTGATTTTAAGTGCAGCTCTAGCATTAACTCGTCCCGATACTGGGACAAAATCCCAAAAACGCACGTCCCACTATCGCAACAATACGGTATTCAAATGTGCCAACCAATAATAAGCACATGAAATATAAAGAATTATTTTTTGGCACATACCTTGCCCTATCTCCTGTAACACGATTTATTGAAACGTTAGATTGAGTTAATTATGGATATTGTCATCAACAAAAAATCTGGCATCAGCCAAAAGCTAAAATGGTTGATATTGGGCGTTGTGCTTCTTTCAATCACACTGACCTATGCATGGGCATCACGCTCGACTGCCAGTCACAGCGTAGAAAGTGACCGCTTACTTACCGAAAGAGTTAACCGCGGCGAGTTCGTGATTACCGTGCGCGGGATGGGTGTATTAGCGCCCAAAGATGTCCGCTGGTTAGCGACCAACGTAGCAGGTAAGGTCGAACGCATTTTGGTCAAGCCTGGCGCCTTGGTACAGCAAGGAGATGTCATCATGGAATTGAGCAACCCAGAACTGGCACAACAGCTAGAAGAAACAAGGTGGGAACTAGATGAACTCAGAGCGCAAATGCAAGCAGAAAAGGTTGCGTTAGAATCTGAACTCTTGGATCAAGAATCGGCGGTGATCAATGAAAAGCTCAATTATGAAAGTACTAAGCTCACTTTCGAAGCCCAAGATAAATTGTTGAGCCAAGGCTTTAACGCGGTATCGCAAATCGATCACGAAACGATCAAGATTCAAATGGCACAAAACAAGCGCCGCTGGGAGTTAGAGCAAGGCCGCTTGGCTAAGCAAAAGGAGCGTGTGGCGGCACAATTGATAGCCAACGAAGCCCGTGTTCAGCGGATGGAGAAAACCTTAAACCGCGTCAATGAGCAAGTTGCGAATCTCACTGTTACCGCCAGTATTGACGCACTAGTGCAAGAGATGCCCATCGAATTGGGTCAGCAGGTCAATGCGGGCAGTAACCTCGCCCGTTTGGCTAAACGCGACGACTTTATCGCGGAAATCCGTATCCCAGAAAATCAAATTCAAGATGTCGTTATTGGTCAAAGTGTCGTTATCGATACTCGCACCAGTGAAATTGAAGGTGTGGTGCGTCGCATCGACCCATCGGTTGAAAATGGCGTGGTACAAGTCGACATCGATCTCATTGGCCAAGCGCCTAAAGAAGCCCGTCCTGAACTTACCGTTGAGGGCACTATAGAAGTGGCGCGAATGCCTGATGCACTCTTTGTCAAACGTCCCATGTTCGCCAAAAGTCATGACAAAGGGTTCGTGTATTTATTGGATAGCGAAGGAAATGCCGCAAGTAAGCACCAAGTGGAGTTCGGCAAATCCTCTGCCAGTCATATCGAAGTGATCAGCGGCTTGACTGCAGGTCAACAAATCATTGTGTCAGATGTGTCGTCATACGAACAACATCAACAAATCAATATTAATTAAAATGGGGATGTACTCATGTCAGCAAACGAACTTGTAAACTTAACAAACGTAAAAAAGGTGTTCGCCACCGACGATATCGAAACTCATGCGTTAAACGATATTAATTTAAAAATTAACCAAGGCGAATACATCTCCATCACAGGACCTTCAGGTTGCGGCAAATCGACATTGCTTTCGCTGTTGGGGCTATTGGATGTTGCTTCGGCAGGTCAGTATTCGCTTGCTGGCCACAACGTCGAAACACTAGACAAAGACGAGCGTGCACGCATTCGCAATAAAGAAATCGGTTTCGTCTTTCAGGCGTTTAACCTGATCAGTGACATGACCGTTGCTGAAAATGTTGAGTTACCACTTACTTACCGTAAAGACCTCAGCACTAAGCAGCGAAAAGAATGGGTGGCGGATGCACTTGCGCAGGTCGACATGTCTCATCGTGCCAATCATTACCCGTCACAATTGTCTGGTGGTCAACAACAGCGTGTTGCGGTTGCCCGCGCAATTTCAGGTAAGCCGTCAATTATTCTCGCCGACGAACCCACAGGTAACTTGGATTCGAAAAATGCACAGATCGTGATGACCTTAATTGACCAACTACACAAAAACGGAACAACCGTTTGTATGGTAACCCACGATCCTAACTCGGCTGCTCGCGCACAACGCACCATCGAAGTATTTGATGGGCAAATTGTTTCGGATCAGTTGGTTAATCAACCGACAGCGATCACCGCATAATTCGTGTAGAGGAATAAACTATGTCACTCTCACTTGATATTAAATATGCCGCTAGGCTACTGGCGAAAAAGCCAAAATTTACTGCGCTTATCGTCAGTATTGTTGCGATAGGGTTGGGCTTGACCTTGTACGCTTATTCTTTGCTTAACAGTCTACTTTTCACGCCGGTGAAGTTTGACGATGGTAAAGAGGTCTATGCGGTCGAGGCCATGTATGACCACACTCACTTATCTCGTCGTTCAGCGATGACCTACGACTTGTACAATCTACAACAAGATACGTCGCTGTTCTCTGATATGGGCTTCTACGATGAAGGCACGACCTTCGTCGGCGGCACCGATGCAGGGCTTCGTAAGTACAACTCAAGCTATGTTAGTTACAACTTGTTCAGCTTTACTGGTGTGAACCCCATTATGGGGCGCGGCATCGAAGAATCAGATCACTTCGAAGGGGCTGAGCAAATCATCGTATTGGGCTACGACATTTGGCAAGGCTACTTCAATGGCGACCCTAATATCATCGGTAAAATTGTACCCATTGATGGTGCCGAACCCGCCCGTGTTGTTGGCGTCATGCCAGAGGGTTTTGCGTTCCCAAGCATCGCCGAAATTTGGCAACCTCTGCCTTACAACGCAGTAAAACCAACAGAACGCGAGATGTACTTCGTCAGTGGTTTTGCCAAACTGGCTGATGGTATGACATTAGAACGCGCCAGAGCACAGCTTGACGCTAGGTCTTTAGAAATCAAAGAAGAAGTCGGTGAGCAATATCCCTGGCTTATCCGCGACAATGACAAGTACTTGTCTATCGAACCTTTCAAGAAGGCCGCATTAACGCAGTACTACGGAATGTTTATGGCATTACTTATCGTGGTATTTCTCATTTTGATGCTTGCGTGTATCAACGTGGGTAACTTGCTGTTAGCCAGCGTGAACGAACGCGTTAAGGAAGTCGCGATTCGCGTCGCTTTAGGCGTACCGCAGAAGCGTCTGATTTTACAGATGTTGTGGGAGAGTATTTTCGTGTGCTTCACCGGCGGTATTCTGGCAATCTTGCTTGCAGGTTGGGGACTTGATGTGACCAATGCTGTGTTTGACGGTGCCTATGAAATTGACAACCTCAAACCGTATTGGTGGCACGCCACACTGGACGCTGACTCACTTACTGTTTTAGTTGTAGCCATTGTATCCATGATTGTGATTACAGGCTTTATTCCAGCATGGCGTTCTCTTAATGGCGACTTTAACGCTGTCCTTCGCGACGGCACACGTGGCGCATTGGGCAAAGGGGCTGCGCGTACCACCAAAGCCTTGGTTATCTCTGAAATTCTATTGTCTTGTGTCGTACTGATCATGGCCACTGTCCTATTGGTTTCTAGCTACGGCGCTGGCGTCGCAGACTATGGTGTACAAACCGAAAACCGTCTCACGGCACAGGTGCAAATCTCACCAGCTGACTACCCGATTCGCCAAGGCACAGAATACGAGTACACTGACCGACTCGCGCGCTCGCAGTTCTATTTTGACTTAGAAGCAGAGCTTCGCGCACAACCCAATATAATGGGTACCGTGTTGATGACTCAATTGCCCGGCACTGGCGGCGGCACCAGTTTCTTTGAGATTGAAGGGCGCGAAAATCCGGTTATTAGCGAAAACCCATACAGTAATAACGAAGGGGCAAGCAAAGACGGATGGGCGACCTTGGGAATGGAAATTATCGAAGGGCGTGATTTTGACTATCGTGATGCAACGGAAGAAGCGAACAACATGATCATTAATGAATCCATTGCTCGTGATTTCTTCCCAGATGAAAGCCCTATTGGTCAACGCGTGCGCCGAGCCGGCCGTCAAGATGCAGAATGGGCGACTATCATTGGCGTGGTGTCTGATACCTACCACGGCACCTATATGGATTTCTCAAGTGCGTCGTATAACAGCTATCACCCTATCGATAACTGGGGACCATTTAGAATGCAAATCGCGATTCATTACACAGGCACCGAAGGTCAGGCGCGAGAGACATTGGCGAATGCCGTCAACGCCGTCAATCCAAATGTTGGCTTGTATCACGTGCAAAGTTATGACGCGCTTATCAAAAAACCGCTCCTACTGATTGAAGCAGTGAGTAAGATTTTCTTACTGTGTGGTTTAGTTGCAGCCTTCTTGGCAGCATCAGGCATCTATGCCGTCGCAGCCAATAGCGTACAACAACGCACACAAGAGATCGGGGTACGTCGCGCACTGGGCAGTACTGATCGCGGAATTGTTAACTTGTTTATGGGTCAAGCAAGTTGGCAGTTACTAGTAGGTCTAGCCGTGGGCGTAGGTATTGCGTTGTGGCTGTTAAGCTTGATGTCTCAGACCATGATATTCAGTCAAACCAGCTACATTTTGGGTATGCTGGTAATGCCTGCATTGATCAGCATTATGGTACTGGCTGCTACTTACCTGCCAACCAAAAAGGTCATTGAGATGGAGCCTAGCGACGCGCTTCATCACAACTAATCGACAGGGCATCGAGTGTGAGTTCGATGCCCTGCCCTTTTTATGTCACTATAGTCACTTATCAACCGAAAAAATTTTCGCATGAACGGACACACTATACTGGTCGCCGATGACGATACCAGTGTTATCGCGGCGCTCAAATTATTGTTACAAACCCATCAGTTTAACGTGGTTGCGGTAACAACACCTCAAGCCCTATTGGAGCAAGTGGCAAAACAAGAGTTTGCCGCCGCGCTCATCGATTTGAATTACCAAAAAGACACCACATCAGGCAAAGAAGGCTTGTCGTTGATTGAACAGATCAAAAAACAAGATGAGCACCTTCCGGTCATCGCCATGACGGGTTATAGCAGTATCGAGATAGCAGTTAACGCCATGAAATTAGGCGCGGCAGATTTTATTCAAAAACCTTGGTCTAACGAGCGTTTGCTGCACACATTGCGCACCCAAATTAAGCTCAACCAAGTGAGGCATGAAGGCGACAAACTCGCGCAAGAAAACGCCTTACTCAAACAACAAATTGACAACGAGCGCACTGACGTAATCGCCCAATCTCAAGCGATGCGAGAACTGATAAATCAACTTGATAAGCTAGCGCAAAGCGACATGAGCATTTTGCTTACTGGCGAAAATGGCACAGGTAAAAGTTTGTTAGCGGAATACGTTCACAAACAATCAGCCAGAGCGAGCAATGTCTTTATCGCGGTCAACATGGGGGCTATTTCTGAGACCCTATTTGAAAGTGAAATGTTTGGTCACGTAAAAGGCGCGTTTACCGACGCCAGTACCAACCGCATAGGCCGTTTTGAACTAGCCCAATCGGGCACCATCTTTTTGGACGAAATCGCCAATCTAGGAACAGCGCAACAAGCCAAGTTATTGCGCGTATTGGAAGAACGTCAATTTGAACGGGTTGGCAGCAGCAAAACCCAAAGCGTGGATGTGCGCTTGATCTCGGCGACGAATGCCGATTTAGAGGCGTTAGTCTCATCCGAAACCTTCAGGCGCGACTTACTTTATCGCTTAAACACCATAACGATTCACGTACCCGCATTGCGCCAAAGGGTGGATGATATTTTGCCCCTGGCCAATCAATACATAGCGCACTTTGCGCAAAAATACCGGCTTCCTGTGAAACGAATCAGTCCACAAGCCCAACAAAAACTACTCAGTTACAGTTGGCCGGGTAATGTGCGCGAGCTAGGCCACGTTATTGAGCGCGCGATGTTTTTGAGCTCGCAAGCACTCATTGATATTGACGACCTTGCTCTTGAACACGGACCGTTAGCCGTTACCGAGGTACAGCCAGACTGGATGACGCAAAGTCTGGATGAATTGGAAAAGAAAGTCATTCAGCATCGTCTTGAACAATTTGATCACAACCCACAAAAAACAGCAGAATCGCTTGGGTTAAGTCGCAGTGCGTATTATCGTAGATTAGAGAAGTATCAACTGAACTAACCATCGCTATGCGCAAAAGATTCCAGCAAGCCAAAGTGGCGTTTGAAGACAAGCTCGTTCGTATCGCGCTTAAAGGATTTGCCCTGCCAACATTCGCCGCATTGGTGATGCTGTATTACGCCGATGTATCAGTGTATTTCAAACTATTGCTGACTATCGTAATGCTGACGGCGATCTTTTTTACGCTGTTAAGCCTTCACCAATCTGTCACCTTTCAATTGCGTACGTCGACTAACTTAGTCGAAGCAATGACATCTGGCGACTACAACATGCGGGCCAACAACAAGGAATTAAAAGGCGCGCTGGCAGACTTTAACGAATTGCTAAACACCTTGGCGTCGCGGTTGTCAGAGCAAAGTCTTGTAACCCGAGAAAAGCAAATCCTGCTGAGCAAAATCACCGACCAGATCGACGTAGCCGTGGTAGCGGTCAATGATAAACGTCATATCACCTTAATGAACCCTGCGGCCGAACGATTGTTTAAGCAACGCTTTGAAGACCGCCAAGGTTGGCCAATTACGTCTTTGGGTTTGCAAAATCTTGTGGATGCCACGCAACAAGAAAATCTTAACAAGGTCAGTGAATTAGAAATTGGTGATAACAAGCGCAAGATGTACGTGCGAACCGACACCTATTTTGAATTAGGGATCCCTCACTATCTTATCTTTATCACGGATATCCAACATATTTTGCGTGACGAAGAGCGCATGGCGTGGCAACGACTGTTAAGGGTTTTAAGTCACGAAATAAATAACTCGCTCACGCCCATTGCGTCGATCGCCGAAACCTTAGGGCAGCTTGTTAATACCCAAGACAGCGATCAAACCATTGCCTCGCCCCAGCTTCAAGTCAGTATGAAAGAGGGGTTATCTGTAATCTCAGAACGGGCACATGCGCTAAACCACTTCATCCAAGATTATCAGCAACTGACGCGGTTGCCGACGCCCACCAAAACCGTGTTTGAGTTAGCGCCTTTTGTACACCAGATTTGCCAATTGTTTGATGGCTGTAATATCACGTTACCAGACCAAGATATCTCGCTTTACGCCGACCGTGATCAGTTACAACAAGTCCTTATTAATGTGTTTAAAAATGCCCACGAGGCCAACGTAGCTGCCGATAACGATGCCTCGCCTATCGATGTGAAATGGGTAACCAATGAGTCGACGATTACTATCTATGTGACCGATCAGGGCCAAGGTATTCACAACCCGGAAAACTTGTTTGTGCCTTTCTATACCACTAAGCAACAAGGCAGTGGTATTGGACTGATATTATGTCGTCAAATCATCATGAATCACGGTGGTGAATTCACACTCACTAATACTGCCAACGGTGGCGCACGAGCGTCGATTCAACTGCCTTTGATCAGTCAAGTATCTTAGGCTTTGATGCTTATCATTTTGAATTCATTAACGTTAATCCTTCGTTCAGCTTCACTCCTTTATGCTTCACAGCGTCAATTGGATGTGTTTAACGAAAGGATAACTTATGAAATTCAAAACATTACTTCTTACCGCAGCACTGGGATGTACGCTTTCTACTGGTGTTCTCGCGGCCTCTCCAAATTGGAACTACGTGGAAGGTGGTTACACCAAACAAGATATTGACGGTACCGACGATCAAAACGGTTTCAATGTCGGCGGCTCATTCAGATTTAACGACAATTACTTTGTGCGTGGCCGATACATTGACGTCAGTGACGATTTAAGCATTGCACCTAATGTGGCTGTTGATATTGATACTACTTGGATAGAGCTGGGTTTTGGTTACATCCGTAGTATGAACAGCACGACAGATTTGTACGGTGTCATTGCTATTGAAGACTTGGAAATTGAAATAGAAGACACCGACCTGTCAGATACCGGCTACAGCGCCCATGTTGGGGTAAAAAGTCGCGTTGCTGACCAACTCGAACTGTTTGGTGAAATTGGTTACGCCGATATTGATGACGCCGACATCGATGATTTAAGCCTGCGTGCCGGTGCTAATTATTACTTCACAGATCAGCTATCGATTGGCGCAGATTACCGCAAGCTTGACGATGTAGATTTACTCAGCGCGAATATCCGTTATAGCTTTTAAACACACAAGATGACACTGACTAAAAAACGCGGCCTAGGTCGCGTTTTTTAATTTTTTAGTGTCAGAAAATTTAACAATTTTTTCTCTCTAAAAGTTCTTGTCTATCTAAAGCATTGTAACTAGTACACTTTTCATACTGGCTCGGCATGTGCATAAAATTTGTACAAACTTAGGGATGAGAACAATATGAGTAAACGACTCTTTTATATCGCGATGTCCATCGTGTCAGTAATTTTATCTTCGCAAGCCAACGCCGCATTTATACGTAGTGAGAATGTAAACATTGTCGATGACAGCGTCCTCATAAAGGAATTTTCACACAGTGTCAGTACCGACATCCGACCATATGATGGTGCTTGGGGAAGTGTTAGAGCCGTAAAACAAGGCGACAGTGTTATTGCTGAATTCAATGGGGGTTGCGACGCCATTCGAGGATGCGGCGCAAATATACTGGCCACAGCCACACTTAAATACCAGATTTTACTCGATTTCGTGGATAGAGACGGGTTCTTTGCAGCTTTTGACGATCCATTCAATCGACTAAATGTGGGAGTAAACTACCATTTATCATTATTTGGTAGTGTATCGGACAGACCGACAAGTGCCGGCATTATTCAAGGCCCACAGTTTAGACCTACCGATCGGCGTTTAAGTGCCAGTATCGAAGTCGAAGGGAACCATTCAAATCAGGTTAATCCAGTAAAATCGACCTTGGGCACATTAGCGGGAAATTCTTCGAGTTCTCGTTCAGGTACCTTGTTCGCAGTAGTCAATCCTCTCGCAGAACAGATGTACATTGACGTCACACTTAACGCATTTGTACGCGCAGGGGTGAGAGGGACGTCGTCCAGTTCACAAAGCGCATATTTCCGAGCTCTTGCTGACCCTTATATAACGTTACCAGAGGAATACGCCAGTTTCCTACAGGTAACAAATACATCATTTAGCCTTGCTGGTGATTCATCCTCTTTTGGAACACCCCCTAACACTGTTCCTAGCCCCAGCACGATTTCGATACTCAGCTTGCTTGTACCGTTTTTAATACTTAGAAAAAAATTAAAACTAAAAAACGCGGCTTAGGTCGCGTTTTTTGATTTCACTCTATAAATCAAACCATTTCTCCTCACGCGACGTAACAAGTTTTATATAAATTTATATCAAACACAGATAAATACATTTTTATAAATATTTGTGCAGCATCGCTGTACATGGCCGACGCTTACGCACAGTGATGGCATCACGCCGTTACT
>CAWUJV010000049.1:0-36526 GCA_963922845.1 uncultured Alteromonas sp. | reverse complement strand
AGTTGAATATTGACTACATGACCTATGACCCTTGACCAATTGAGGGCGTTCGAAGCTGTTGTAAAACACGGTTCAGTTCGAGCGGCCAGTCAACATATGCACAAATCAGCGCCATCGATCAGCACGGCGATTCGAGCGATTGAAGATAATCTTGCCATTGAATTGTTTTCTCGAGAAAGCTATCGCCTAGTATTAACAGCCGAAGGCAGTGCTTTCTATGACAAAGCGCGTCTTGCTCTGCGGTCAGTGACAGAACTCAATGATTTTTCAAAGCAAAAATGGCGCAAAGCACCGAGCAAATTTGCTATTACCGTGAGCCACTTTGTATCTGAATCACACGTAGTGAGTCTCATTGGTCGACTGAACAAAGCATTTCCTAATATGCAGCTCAATTTGATGAAAGAGACGATTGCCAATACCGCCGAAGCCGTCAACGCAGGGACATCAGACATTGCCATCACACCAATGACGACGGCAGTAAGCAGTGATTTAGAATTCAAGTATCTGTTTTCCGTAGAGCGCGTCGCGGTGGCATCAGCGCACAGTGCTATCGCTCAACTGCGGCAACCACTGAGTGGCGCTGCCCTACTGGATGAAACACAGCTTGTACTAAAAGATGCGGAGCAACATCCACAACTCGCTTTTAAGTCGATCATTTCAGGGGCAAGAACGTTTCAAGTAAACGATCTCAAAACGCAAAAATCACTGATTCTCGCTGGGGTGGGTTGGGGCTGGCTACCAAGGCATATGATCGATTCTGAGCTCAACAGTGGCGAACTTTTACTACTTGATATCGACGGTTATCCCGTTGATACCATAGAGCACTTTTTAGTGAGAAAACTAGAAGCACATCACGGCGATGTTTCCCAACGTATATGGAATGATGCACACTTGGTTGCGTTTAACACCTTTGATGATGCACTGGCGTGATGCAAATTAGCGAAATAAAAACTGGAGCCTGTCGCGTATGTGCAAAAACGTGGTTCGTCCGAAGGAAAATTCAATTGATGCGTTAAGGCTATGCGTTGCTATTTTTGATGTCAGCACTGGACCAAGAGCAAATCACTTAACTATTCGTAGTAACTGAAAAGTCACGGCAGTGCAAAATAAAAGTTTAGGCGGAAGGTCTTAAGGTAAAACATGATAATTCAAAGGTTTTTAGTCACGCTTTGCTCTAAAGACGTTGAGCAATCGAAAGATTTCTATACGTCGATGTTTTCATTCAATGTTAACTTTTCCAGTGATTGGTTTGTTCAGTTAATCACTGCAAATGGCAACATGGAATTAGGCATAATTCTCGACGGGCATGACGTAGTGCCACCAAACATTAAAAGCGGTAGTAATGCGAATTACCTAACATTTGTTGTCGAGGACGTAGACAGCGCATATGAGAAAGCGTTATCACTTGGGTACAATGTTATAGAAGCACCCAAAGACACAATTTACGGGCAAAAGCGTATGTTGATTATAGCCCCCGAGGGTACAGTGTGTGATATATCATCTTTGAGCTCGGACAATCAACGCGCTTAACACGCACCTTGCTGCACACCACTTGTGGACAAAAGAGTGAGCGTCGCAATACTATCGCAGTGTGTTTTGTAAGCTGTGCGAAAATTAAAGGATTGAAGGCACAATGAACCTATTATTTGTTTGCTCAGAAAATCGTTTGCGTAGCCCAACGGGTGAAGACGTGTTTTCTGAATACGAAGGAATTAACGCAATCGGGTGTGGCACAAATTCCGATGCCGAAACACCACTTTCGGGCGACCTTATTGAATGGGCTGACACCATCTTCGTCATGGAAAAGTCTCATAGAAACAAAGTTGCCAAAAAGTATAAGGAATTGCTGAAAGGCAAAAAATTGGCTTGCTTAGACATACCTGACAATTACGAACGCATGCAACCCGAACTTGTTCGCCTCTTAAAAAATAGGGTAGGAAAGTTTGTAAGGTTGTAATTTTCGCATGCAGCAAACGCCGCCATTACAGGTTGGTTTGACGGAGAATAAATGGATTTGGGTCATTGGGACACAGCAATAATAAGAAGTGTGTTTGTTTCTAGTTTATTGTTACCCGCATTCTATCTCATCCATATTGGAGGGTTTCAAGTTTCCGAAATTCCAGGAATGCTTGTAATTTTCTCGCTTTATATCGGCGTTTTTCTACTAGCATCGATAGCGGGTTGGGTTGTTGTCGGACTGCCTGTGCACTGGCTGGCTTGCAAGTACAACAACACAGGCTATTTGTCTTACCTTATTTTACCGATAACCTTTTTGCTAATCAGCGGCATTTCCAACGGCCCATGGTTTTTTGGTGTTACCGCTTTTATTCAGGCTTTTATATTTCGCCACTTTGTTTTTAAAGGCACAGCGTAACAATACGCGGCACTGATTCCCTTTGTTCACAGTGACTATCTAGGAGTGTTTGCACCCAGTGCCACGCTCAGTTACTACGCTTTGTCGTTCGTTATTCATCCACGGGTAAACCCGTGGTGTTCTGTCGCTTCGCAACCGCTAACATAAAAAAGGTCTGCATGTGCAGACCTTTTGAAGTTGTGCTTTCATCTAAATCACTTCAAACCCGAGATAAAGCTGTCACACGAACGGTTAAAAGCATCGACGCCCTCTTCGGATTGCAATTCGCAGCCCGCTAGGAAACCTTGGTTGGTTTTTTCTTCACTCGCTAGGCCTGGGCTAAGGCCTCTTGCGCCTAAATTGACAAACTTGGTGTTTAAATCACCTTCGTTGATCAACTCAAAATTATAAGGCGATTCTTGTCCCGTAAATTTCCCCCAGAAGTCACGATATGAGTCTGACGCGTCGTCGCCTAAATCAAAGTATCGAGACACCCAGAATATACCGTCTTCGTTGACGTTTGGCTGCAAGCTAAAGTTACCCACGGTAAGGGCATTGACATCATTGGGGTCAATCTCGACTGTAACATATAAATTACTATCGTCATTGATATCTAGCGCATCAAAACTCCCTTCGTATTCCCCTACTTTCAATGTGAATTGGTTGTCGTCATTAACAACTTTCGCATCTTGGAGAAAGCGAGGGATCAGGTCTTTGTCCAGCGCCAAGAACGCTTTCCAATCACTGATTTTTGACGAATAGGACAGCATCATACGGTGCAAATTGTCTTTGTACCCGCTTTTAACCACGCCTAGCCAGCTAGTCGATAGTTCCATTAGATCGCAAGCTACGCCCTGAGGAACGGGCAAACAATACGTCATAATGCCGCGATCTGAATATTGATCTTTCCACGTCGCCATTTGCCACACACGTCCGTATTTGTCTGTGTGACGTTCGCTATACACAGGATCGCCATAAGACGAAATGTAGACTTCGGTATTTGCAACTTTACGATTCCATTGCATGGACTTTAAAAAGGTATCCAGTATCCCTTTGTGGTCGACTACAAAATCGGCCAATGTCATGTTTTCAGGCTTATCCAACACAAACTGATACGACCCCAGCATGCGCTTACTGTTAGCAAAAACCAAAGACTGATTCTTATCGATTTTCACGATGCGAGGATCTTCAGGTTCATAGAGTAACCACTCACCGTTACCATTGATATCTATCACGGCGAAGACGTCTTCATTGGCCTGATTCATCAAGTATTTGTTTACACCGCTGTGGTTAGGGAATATATCCTTGGCGTACTTTTCTTCAAATTCAACACGCCCGGAAGCAAACCGCTCATATAAACTTTTCTCGGCCACTCTTCTCAATGCGTTAATCGGTTTAGGCAATGGTACCTTTAAGTCCCATGTAAAACGATGCGTTTTGGTCGCTTCAACCTCAGCCATTTGGCTTTCAAAGAATTCAGCTTCGGTGGTAGAAAAAGATAAAAACTCTTCAATTGGCAATGCGTAATTGAGGTTTTCACTACTGGATTTTTGCGTCACGATACCGACGACTTCACCATTGATATTCAACAAAGGACCACCGCTATTGCCCGGTGAAGCAGCCGCAGAGAAGCGAATATTTTTCCACTTTCCACCAATGCGTTCGTACGTAAAAGACGTCAAAGTACCCTTTCTAAATATCACGCCTTCACCGTGGGCATTGCCGGCGGTGTAGACGATATCTCCTTCTTCGTACTCATCTGCAATAGGGAATTGAAAATACTTGCCTGTATCGCCTTTTACAGTGAATTGAATAAGGTCGCGATAATTGGAGTACTTTTGTACTTCAGTGATTTCAAAAACGTTACCCTTAGTATCCCTAACAGCAAAATTATCAGACCACAAAGAATCATACCCAATACTAAAAACATGCGCCGCAGACACAAAGGTATTGTCACCGATTAAAAAGGCGGTGCCCACGCTGTGGAACTTGTCATTTCGAACGTGAAACGGAATGAGATCATGAGGGAATTCATCGCGATAGACGAGATTGTCGTCCAACTTTTTGGTAACAACTTCAAAAATACCTTTTTTGTATTGTTTGATTTGTTTAGACGTGAATTCTTCTTGCGCGTTTGCACCGCAAGTCGTCAGGATGACGAGGCAAACTAGCCACACTGGCTTAAACAGTTTAGACATAACGTGTTACTCCCTTACCACTGAAAAATGCATGGCTTTGCCTGAGCAAAGCCACTGTCTGGTTTTAGTATCTCTCGAATCGATACCCAGTTGCAATATTATGCAGGCTCGTCGCGCAAGAAGATAAAGTCCGTAGGCGAGCTTTGCTCCTCGCTGAAGCGATAACCAGCGAGGTTAAAGTCTTTGAGTTGCTCTACATCCGTCAGCTGATTTTGGATAATGTAGCGCGCCATCAAACCTCTGGCTTTCTTTGCGAAAAAACTGATGACCTTGTATTGGCCGTTCTTAAGGTCTTTAAAATTGGGCGTAATGATCATGCCATCCAATGCTTTTTTCTTTACTGATTTGAAATATTCATTAGACGCGAGATTAATAAGCACATTGTCCCCTTGTGCCGCAAGCGCCCCATTCAATTCAGCAGTAATGTGCTCTCCCCAAAAGCTATACAAATCTTTGCCTTTGTCTGTTGCCAGTTTGGTCCCCATTTCCAATCTGTAAGCTTGCATCAAATCAAGTGGACGAAGCAGACCATATAGTCCTGACAAAATGCGCAAGTGTGATTGGGCGTAATTGACTTCGTCCTCACTTAAAGAGTAGGCATCCAAGCCAGTGTATACGTCGCCATTAAACGCATAGAGTGCTTGGCGCGCATTATCCGGCGTAAACGGTGTAGCGAAACTATCAAAACGTTCGGCATTCAACACAGCCAATTTGTCGCTAATACTCATCAATGAAGACAAGTCAGCTGGCGACAACGCCTTACAAAACTTGACCAAATGGTCAACATGATCAAGCATAGTCGGCTGGGTATGTGTGGCGACTGGTATAGACGATTCAAAATCTAAGTTTTTAGCAGGCGAAACAACAGCTAGCATAGGTACTCCTATCGAAATTTGCTCCAGATTATACCACCTTGGAGAGCTTTTCGATCTATACTAGCTGGATTCGATCTGGTTTCATCATCCGGACACAGTTACCCTACACAATAAACAACACATAAAAGAAGGCTTGCATAGATAAGCAAGGCCGTGCTGTTTCATTTTCAATTAATAAGTTCAGAGAGCGATATGAGTAACCAACTTGAATCTTTACGTAAGCTGACCACAGTAGTTGCCGATACCGGTGACATCGAAGCGATCAAAAAATATCAGCCTGTTGATGCAACGACAAACCCATCACTACTGTTAAAAGCAGCAGGGCTACCACAATATGCACAAACTATTGATAACGCGGTAGCATGGGCTAAGACACAGTCTAACGACCCTGAACAACAACTTACCGATGCAGCGGATAAACTTGCGGTTGAAATTGGTAAAGAAATCTCTGCGCTCATTCCGGGTCGTATTTCAACAGAAGTCGATGCCAGATTATCTTACGACACCCAAGCCACTATCGAAAAAGCAGAAAAGCTTGTGAAGTTGTATGAGGATGCTGGCATCGATAAATCTCGAATCCTTATCAAGATCGCATCGACATGGGAAGGTATTCAAGCAGCAGAAGCCCTAGAAAAGCAAGGTGTAAACTGTAACCTAACACTACTGTTCAGCTTTGCTCAAGCCAGAGCATGCGCAGAAGCGGGCGTGTTCCTTATTTCGCCATTCGTTGGACGAATCTTAGATTGGTACAAAGCGAGTACTGGCAAAACCGATTACACGGCTGAAGATGATCCTGGTGTTATCTCAGTATCTGCCATTTATGACTACTACAAATCTCATGGTTACAAAACCGTTGTCATGGGCGCAAGCTTCCGTAACACAGGTGAAATCATTGCGTTGGCTGGCTGTGACCGTTTGACTATTAGCCCGCAACTTCTTGAAGAACTAGCCAACCAACCGGGTGAGCTTTCTGCTCGTTTGGAAGACAAAGGCGCGACAGCAACACCGGGTGAACGTCTGTCTGAAAGTGCATTCCGTTGGGATATGAATGAAGACGCAATGGCGACCGAAAAACTGGCGGAAGGCATTCGCAATTTTGCGGCTGACCAACGCAAGTTAGAAGTGATGCTCAAAGAAAAATTAGAAGCGTAAAACGAAAAATCACAGTTGGGCGTTGCGTCGACATCCATCAGTATGCGTATTAGGTGTGATGGATATCATTTCGCGACCTCAACTGATTTAAGGCAACAGTGATTTAATCGCATCATTGGGCCAAACAACAGGGACAACTATGACTGTATTAACAAGCTTGCCAGTGTGGCAAACACTCTCTGACCTTGCCTCTACTGTAGGCCAAGAACATATGCGAGATTGGTTTGAAGCCGATCCTCAACGCGCGAAGACGATGCAAATCGAAGCGTGTGGCATTCATTTAGACTACTCTAAAAACCGCGTCAACAAAGCGGTATTGGACGCGTTGTTTGAACTTGCTGACGCACAAGGTTTAGCGAAGCATAAAGACGCGATGTTTTCTGGCGAAACGATTAACAATACGGAAGGTCGAGCGGTGCTTCACACGGCATTGCGAAACTTCAGTGGTAATCCTGTTTTGGTCGATGGCCAAGACGTTATGCCAGAGGTGCTTGCAACGCTAGACAAGATAGAAGCGTTTACCCATAAGATTCATTCAGGTGAACACAAAGGCTATACAGGCAAGTCAATTAAACAGGTCGTAGCGATTGGAATAGGTGGCTCGTTCCTTGGTCCTAAGATAATGACAGAAGCACTTAAGCCCTATCGTTGTGATGCGGTTAATGTTCACTTTGTTGCGAACGTCGACGGATGTCATATCCACGATGTCTTGTCGTCGGTTGATCACGAGGAGACCCTGATTGTTATGTCGTCAAAGTCGTTCTCAACTCAAGAGACCCTGCAAAACACGCTCAGTGCAAAAGCATGGTTCTTGGCCAAGGGAGGACAACAAGACGATATTGCCAAGCACTTTGTTGCGGTCTCATCTAATGTTGCAGCGGCAACCGAGTTTGGCATTGCACAAGACAATATCTTCCCTATGTGGGACTGGGTAGGTGGTCGTTACTCATTGTGGTCTGCAATTGGTTTGCCAATTTCATTGTCGTTAGGTTTTGACAATTTCAAAGGCTTACTTGAGGGTGCTCACGCCATGGATGAGCACTTTAAAACGGCTCCCAACGACAAAAACATACCGGTTATTCTGGCGTTGTTGGGCGTGTGGTATCGCAATTTCTTTGGCGCACAATCGCAAGTGCTACTTCCTTATTATCATTACTTACGGGGCTTACCAGCTTACGTGCAGCAATTGGATATGGAAAGTAATGGTAAGTCCGTTACCCAAGGTGGCGATGTAGTAGACTACCCTACAGGGCCTATTATTTGGGGAAGCGAAGGTACGAATGGCCAGCACAGTTTCCACCAACTCATTCACCAAGGCAGTGGTGTCTTCCCAGCAGATTTCATGCTACCGCTTAATGTACCGAACCAAGACGACACTCACCATGCAATGCTAGCGTCAAATTGCTTCGGCCAAACACAGGCGCTAATGCAAGGTAAGTCGTTTGACGACTGCTATGAAGACTTAGCCGGTAAAGGTTTGGATGAAGAGACCAGAAAGCAATTGGCTCAACACAAGACCATGCCGGGCAATAAACCAAGTAACACCTTCTTATTTGAACAACTTGATCCACGCACACTTGGCGCGTTGGTTGCAATGTATGAACACAAGGTGTTTGTACAGGGCGTTATCTGGCAACTCAACAGTTTTGACCAATGGGGTGTGGAACTGGGCAAAGTTCTAGGTAATCAAGTACTTGAGGGGATTAACGGCACTGCAGACGACGCGACATTTGATGCATCAACATTAGCGTTGATTGCGCGATTTAAGCGCGCAAACGCACCAAAATAACTCACGCCTCTGTTTTATCTCTCCTCATGATTGCGCTGAGCACTGCTAACTCAGCGCAATGATCCCACACCTTAGTTGTCATCAAAACGTCACAATTTGTTAATAAAAAGTAAATTTTCTTATTTTATTTTGCTTGTGGCTGTGGTAAATAATTAGTCAGAGGGAAATTTAAACAATTTACTCTATGACTGTAGTTAGCGGTAACAACAAGGAGATCTCCGTGGATAATTCCGATCTATTTGCAATGTTAGACATCGAGCAGCGTCCAGCGAAAACAAAAAGCAAAAAGCGCAAGTGGAGAGAGATTGAAGCAATACAGGATCGCTTCAAACTAGAAAAAGAACTAGTTGATATTGATTACACCTTAGAATTAGAACTAGACAACCTAGAACGATAATACAAAACGGCCACCTCACATGAGGTGGCCGTTTTCGTTACAGGTTACGGCTTTTTTCGGGCATGCGCTTGAGGCTTTTTACGCTTTGCAATTAGCCTGAGGGCGCACTTTACCAGCGGATTGGTGTTTTACCCATTTGCGCTAGCAGTGCGTTTGCTTGCTGGAAATGCCCACAACCAAAAAAGCCTCTGTGTGCTGACAATGGAGACGGGTGCGGCGCGTCCAGAACGTGATGACGCTTTGTATCTACACGCATGCCTTTTTTCTGAGCATGACTGCCCCAGAGCAAAAACACAACGCCGTCACACTGCTCATTGATAACGTCAATCACATGGTCAGTAAACGTTTCCCATCCCCACTTTGCATGACTGTGCGCTTTACCTTGTTCTACGGTCAAAACCGTATTCAATAAAAATACACCTTGCTTCGCCCACTGACTCAAATCACCTGAATCAGGAATTTGAAAGCCATCAACCGACGCCGCGAGCTCTTTGTACATATTGCGAAGTGAAGGGGGAATTCTCACGCCAGGTAACACGGAGAACGCCAAGCCATGAGCCTGATTGGGACCATGATAAGGATCCTGGCCCAATATCACTACTTTCACCTTGCTAAGCGGCGTCAATGAAAACGCGTTGAAGACGTCCTCTTCGGGCGGAAAAATAGAGGTACCAGACTCTCGTGCCGCTTCCACTTTTTTCATTAGCGACAAAAAATAAGGGGCAGATTGCTCTGCCCCTAAAAAAGATTGCCAAGACGACATTAATTTTTGTCTTTTAAAAGTGCGATCATATGCGCTTTCAATGCATCATAATCGGCCGCTAGCTCTACTGCCAAGCTTTCCTTACCAGCTACATCGGCAAGGGGTTGAGGCAAACTAATCGGCTGACCCAACACATTTTCTACAGTCTCTCTGAACTTAGCAGGATGGGCCGTACCTAAAAAGAGTCCTGTTTCGCCTTCTTCGAGGTCATGACTCACTGCTCGGTACGCGATTGCCGCGTGAGGCTCACTCGTGTAACCGGCTTGCTGAAGCTGACGCATAGCAAGTTGCGTGTATTCTTCATCCACTGACTCACCTTTGAGTAGTGCTTTGTCGATATAACCCTGCTCTACTAGCGCTTCAATTCGTGGCCAATTATTCGGTTGACTTACATCCATTGCGTTGGACATCGTTGCCACTGTGGCATTGGGTGACCACTCGCCCGTTTTTAAATAACGAGGAACCGTATCATTGGCGTTAGTTGCCGCGATAAAACGCTTGATGGGAAGCCCCATCGACTTTGCGATCATGCCCGCAGTCAAATTACCAAAATTACCCGACGGTACTGACACAACTAGCGCTTCACGCTTTTCTTCCGGCAATTGGGCAACGGCTTCAAAGTAATAACATACTTGTGCTAGCAGACGGCTAATGTTGATTGAGTTTGCCGAGTTAAGGTGCAGACCTTCTCTAACATCAGGATCGTCAAACGCCGTTTTCACCAACGCTTGGCAAGCGTCAAAATCGCTATCTACCGCCACTGTGTGGATGTTTCCACCCAGAGTCGTGAATAATTTTTCTTGAAGCTGACTGATTTTGCCTTTGGGGAACAAGATCACAACATTGATATTGTCGATTCCGTGGAACGCGTGCGCTACGGCCGCCCCCGTATCACCTGAAGTGGCAGTAAGAATAGTAACGGGTGCACCGTCGCTAATCGTCGACAAGCACTGTGCCATGAATCGGCCACCAAAGTCCTTGAACGCTAGCGTTGGCCCGTGGAACAATTCCAATGAATAAACATTGTCGGTTACCGCTTCCACTTTTGCAGGAAAGTTAAACGCCGTCGAAACAATGTCATTCAATGTCGCCGAATCTAACTCATCACCAATCAATTGGGACAATATCGCCTGACTACGCTCAACAAATGGCATAGCCAACAACGCTTCAATATCTTCAACGGCAGGAATAGACGTTGGGAAATACAAACCTTGGTTCTGCCCCAAACCGCGCTTAACTGCTTGCGCAAACGATGCTGTATCACTCGCGACTTTTAAATTTACCAAATCCACTTTCTACACCTTACACTTGTTCTTTTGCTGTGGCGCCTTCTGAGGAAAGGCGACATATGTGGCTAAAGCCATCTTCATTCTGTATATAATTATCGTTCAACCACGCCTGTACTCGTTGTGCGACCGCTAAATCATCACATACAGCAAACACCGTTGGGCCCGAGCCTGAGATGCCAAACGCCAACGCGCCAACTTCCTCGCTATATGCTCGCGCTTCGTCAAACCTCGGCAATAGAGATTTCCGATAGGGTTCTGCGATAACATCTTTCATAACAGACGCTGCAAGCTCAGCATTATTGGTATGTAACGCATGCACAAAAATCCCGAGTTGGCGACCAAAAACTAACCCCGTCGACAAGGGTATGTCCTTTGGAAGAATATCTCTTGCCGCCGCCGTAGACACACTAATACCAGAGTAACAGGATACCCAATACCACTGCTTGATGACAGGCAAGGACGCCGTGACCGGTGATGATTGCCCCGTCATTAAGGTGAGTCCCCCTAAATAACATGGTGCGACGTTGTCATAGTGAATACTGCCGCTGATTTGGCCTTCCAGCTCCCCCATGATAAGCAACAACGCATCGTGCTCAAAGGGTTCGTCAAAATGTGCATTTAGGCCGTGCAACGCCGCCACGATTGAACTGGCACTCGACCCAAGACCGCTGCCAATGGGTAAATTTTTCTTAAGTTCAATATGAACCGGCGTCACCGAGACACCCTGAGTTTTCGCTTGCTCTGCAAAGTAATGATAGCAATGCGTCACAATATTCGTCGCGGGGTCTTGTGGCAATTTGTGCGCAAATGGCCCCGATACCGTTAATCCGTAATTTGATGCCGTTTCAATAATGACTTCATCACCCAAAATTGAACCATCTATCGGTTCCAGTGCAGCACCTAATACATCAAATCCAAGGCTGACATTCCCAATGGAAGCAGGAGCGTAGGCGACTGTTCGTTTTGTCTGTGACATTCTAGTGACCCACCTGTTTCCAAGGCATCGTTCTGAGAATATCAGCAAATACCCCTGCCGCTGTTACTGTTGCGCCCGCGCCATAGCCACGAATGACAAACGGAATAGGCTGGTAGTAATCACTGTGGATAGCCAATGCGTTTTCGCCATCTTTTACCGCGGCGAGTGGATGAGATGCAGGTACCGATTGGATGCTCACCTTGCACTGTTGCCCTTCGATGCTACCAATATAACGAAGTACTTCGCCCTTTTGTGCAGCATCACGAACTTGCTGAGAAAACTCAGCGTCCAACTGGGGAAGTTGCTGCATAAAGTCTTCAATTGACGCACCATCGGCAAAACCGCTAGGTAAAACGGATTCAATTTGTATATCGCTAAGTTCTAAGTCCATACCCGCTTCACGCGCCATAATAAGCAGTTTCCTTGCTACATCCATGCCGCTCAAATCATCTCTTGGATCTGGCTCAGTGTAGCCATTTTCACGCGCAATAGTGGTGGCTTCAGACAAGCTCATTCCTTCGTCTAGCTTACCAAACACATAGGATAAGCTACCGGATAAGATGCCTTCAAAACGATGTAGGCTGTCTCCTGCACTGAACAGTTTCTGCAGGTTATCAATAACCGGCAGTCCGGCACCAACCGTCGTCTCATAAAGATATTGACGATTTGTGTTAAGGGCTGTCTCGCGCAAAGCACGGTAGTAGCTCATTGCATCAGTATTCGCTTTTTTGTTTGGCGTAACGACATGGAACCCGTTTTCCATCATGTCAACATACTGCGCCGCGACCTTTTCGTTACTCGTACAGTCAACTATGACGGGGTTAACCAAACTGTTTTCATTTACAAATGCTTTCAAGCGCTCAATGGAGAACGCTTCTTCGCTAGACGCAAGTAGTGCCTGCCAATCGTCATTGATCGCAATGCCGTCTTTATCAAGCAGAAGCTGCCGAGAATTTGCGACACCGTAAACTCTCACCTGAACATTGCGTTCTAGCAGGGCACTTTGCTGTTTCGCAATCTGGCTCAATAATTCAGCACCGACAGTGCCACAACCGATCAGAAAAATGTCGATGGCGTGTTTATCTGAAAAGAAGTTTTGGTGAATCACTTTCACCGCTTTTTTCGCTTTAGCTTTTTCAATAACAGTTGAAATCGAGCGTTCAGATGACCCTTGAGCAATAGCGACATTGTTGACACGTGCTTGCGATAAGGCATTAAAGAAACGCGCGGCTAACCCTTTAGTTTGCTTCATCCCGTCACCCACCAAGGTAACAATGGCCAAGTCTTGACGAACCTCAATTGGGTCAAGCAGATTGTTTTGAAGTTCAAGCGCAAAGGCGTCTTCTAATAAAGCGAGCGCTCGCTCTTCGTCTTTACTGTGAATACAGAAGCTAATACTGTACTCAGAACTAGACTGCGTGATAAGACAAATAGAAATATTGGCATTCGACATGACCTCAAAGACGCGAGATGCCATCCCAACCATACCTTTAAGTCCCGGACCTGCGACGTTAAACATGGCCACGTCATCCAACTGTGAAATACCTTTCACACTCGTCCAAACCGTACTCTTCTCGTTACTGATCAGGGTTCCCGGTGCCGCAGGGTTCAACGTATTGCGGATTAAGCATGGAATGTGGTGCTGGGCAATAGGGCCGATAGTTTTTGGATGGAGAACTTTGGCGCCGAAGTACGACAATTCCATCGCCTCTTGATACGTCAATTTATCAAGTAATACTGCACCTTCAACTTGGTTAGGATCGGCATTGTATACACCGTCAACGTCAGTCCAAATTTCGCAGCAACTCGCATCAATACAGGCGGCTAATACGGCTGCTGAATAATCCGAACCATTGCGACCTAAAGTGACTTTTTCTCCACTTTCATTAACCGCAACGAATCCAGGCATAATCAAAAGTTGGCTGCCATCCGACACCACGTCGTCGAATCTTGCCTTAGACAATGCCACGTCGGCAATGCTGTCCAAATACTCGCCTTCTGCAAGAATATAGTGGGCAGGGTCAATGATGCGATTAGTAATCCCCTTTGAAGTCAAAATCTCACTAAACAGTGTCACGCTGATATATTCACCAATGCTTAAGATCCCTGCTGCAACTGAGTCGGGCGCAGTACTAAGCAATGTCATGCCATCGAGTTGTTGCTTCAGGCGAGCGAGTTTCTCGTCGATAAAAGCTTTGACTTTTTCGGTATCAAACCCTTCTAGTGTTTGACCAAGCTCATTAGCAATACCGGTAACGGTGTCATCGAGTTTATTGAATAGCGGTTGAAAATCTTCACCTCGCTCGGCTTGCTCACACAGCAGAGATAAAGCATTTGTCACTCCCTTTGGAGCAGATAATACGACAGCCGCACCGTCGGTCTGGTGGGTATCGACACTGATCTCAGTTACGCGAAGATAACGTGTCGCGTCAGCCAGAGATGAGCCACCAAACTTTAAGACTTTCATGTATTGCTCCTTTGTTCACCAATCAGCATTTTTGCCACAAATTAATGCAAAAAAAAACCCGCTCTGTGCTAGGGCGGGCTTTCGTTGTCTGTTGCTTTTTACGCACTAGCCAGCGACCGCCCTGATAAAGGTGGTAATCATCATGCCGGTGGTGCTAATAATCGTTTTCATGTCGTCAATTTGCCGTATAGACGTCTATATGTCAACTCTCATTTCAACAAATCTGCAATTATTATCGCAAAAAATAATACTGCGCAGACCATTAGCGTAAATTTTCATTTCAAAATTAGTCAATAATTGGGATGAAATGTTCAATTAAGCTAAAAAATCGTCACATTGGACGAGTAGCCTACTGAATGATGCCGACTTAAGGGTAAAAAGGAAGGATTGGCTAAACAATTGGACTTTGGGGTAAGGGAAAAGAAAAAAGCCGGAGAACTCTATGTTGAAAAGCGATGAGGGACACTTAACAACACACAATTTCCGGCTTCACTGCGTAAGACAGGATAATTACAGATTAAGCTTGCGCTTGACCAAGGTGTCTAAACTGAAAAAGCCACCGCCATAAATCGCAATCTGTGCGGCCAATACGCCCCACAGTACATGAAGGGACATCGCGGCAGCTGGCATTTCACTTAAGCTAATAACGGCGACAACATTCACCACAAACAACGCAATTGCCGAGAAGCGACTCGCCAAACCCAACACCAACAGTACCGGAAAAACAAGCTCACCAAAGGTACCTAAATATGCCGCCAATTCGTATGGCAAGAAAGGCACACTGTACTCTTCTTCAAATAGGAACAGAGTGGTATCCCAGTCTTGCAGTTTGACTAAACCCGCTTTGAAAAAAACGTTGGCAATATAAAGTCGGGCAACTAACGAACCAAGTGATTGAAGTTTGTTTAATCCCCACACACCTTTTGAATAAGGCGCCGAGAAGCGTTGTAATAGAGCAGTCATAATAAATCCTCGAAGTAATAAAATTAATGTTTGCCGAGTGCTAGGCCAATAACCCAGCCCTCGTGAATCGCTTTTTGTAGCCATGCAGCGAAGTCGAATTCCACATATTTATCCAACAGGGCATCAATCGACTTACCGCTAATCACATCCGATAACCACTCAAACTCTGTCTCGGTGAGTCTTTGTATATTGGGTATCGAATCTCTTTGTACTATTGCCAACCACTCTTGCTCTGCCGTATCTGCGATCAACTGCAGTTCTCCATGAGAAGGAAGATAGTCGGGTTCGAGTGGCCGATGTATCGAACGCAGGCGGCTAATGGGATAGGCGCTTACCATGACAGATAACGTCGGCGACAAGACAAAAAAGACTTGGTCTAATGCCGATTGCTGTAACAACCCTAAACTATCTGGATCTAATTGTTCATTTGCCTGTTTGCTAATGACATGGGTATGCCATTCAAGTCTCGCCATATCGGCTAAATACGGATGAGAACTGTGTAATGGAGAGCGCTCAATGAGGTCATCAAGATCTGCCCCCCACTCTGCCCAATCACCAAATACAGGAGGCGACATACTCAGTAGCTTGTTGGCCAAAAAAGTCAGTGCATCATCACCTACCATTTTGGTGATAACGGGATAACTGAGCGACAAACTGCGCTTTGCGGTAGCCACCAAATTATTGCGATACACATGCATACCTTTTCGTGTCGCTTGAGACAGACTATCTAGTGACAAATCGCCATGCACCATTTGCATAAACTGCCTTTGGTATTGACTAATATCGATGTTTGACATGACTATCTCCTACTTTCATTTGCACTGAGAAGGCGAGGCGTACTGTTTGTAAGAATCGTTTTTGCTTTCGACGCTTCTTCCAATAGCACTGACCATTCGGGTAGCGCATTGTCCCATTCGATCAACGTCGGCTTTGGTCCAAACAATTCAATGGCATAGCGGTACAACTCCCAGCACATATCACTCACAGGCTGGCTGTGATCATCGACGATGAGCTGATCTGGCGCAGCCGGGGTAAAGCCCGCCAGGTGTATCTCGCCAACCACATTGGCAGGAATTTTAAGTAACCAGTTTTTTGCCGTCGCCAGTGCATCGTTGCTGCCCATATTCAAGGCATTCACCAATACATTGTTCAGGTCAATCAGTAGTCCACAGCCTGTGCGTTGCGTCAGTTCAAACAGAAACACATTCTCATCGATAAAGTCCTGATTGCCCGACACGTAACTTACGATGTTTTCAACCAGAATTTGTCGTCCCAGGGTGT
The DNA here is from genome assembly GCA_963922845.1 of uncultured Alteromonas sp. Taxonomy (GTDB): domain Bacteria; phylum Pseudomonadota; class Gammaproteobacteria; order Enterobacterales; family Alteromonadaceae; genus Alteromonas. Next base: position 20,023 of record CAWUJV010000049.1, on the reverse strand, counting down.
CTTGTACGCGATTCACATTGTTGGCAATTACGCTCAGCTGCGTCTGATTAAATTGCAAGGGGAGTAAATCACCCGCATGCAGCACACGGCCACCGCTTTCACCCCAACAAAAACACGCGTGATCCGATACCAATGTAGGATTAACGTGACGGACTAGACGCCCTAAATTACTCAGGTATTGGTTACCAATACCATCGGCTGACCCCAACCCCATTGCCGTTCCGTGCAGGCTGATTGGCACCACATCTTTTAAACGCTCAAGGTAGTCCGCAATGACGCCACCTTGGGCAAAGAAATTTTCACTATGTACTTCAACAAAATCGATATCAGACGCCTCGGTCAACACTGCCTTGTAGTGCTCTGAGCGAAGTCCGACACCAACTCGACTATCTTGGGTAATTAACTGAGACATCTTGATATCCTTCTTAAAAGAGGCTAATTAGCCTTTCTTCTGTTCGGCTTGATAGCGTTTTTTCGCTTCTTTTTTAAGCATGCCACCAAGAGATTCACAGGTACCTTTGGCAACCAGCTTCCACTCACCTGGGTCGTTATCAACTGTCGATTGACCTGCACAGGAGTGTGTACCCGCTAGATTTCCGCAATCGTTTTGACCGGCTGCCGAAATGCCATAACACTTCTCTTTACCACCCGCGTGTACAGGTGAAGATGCAATAGAGGCAACAGCCATAGTTAATGCCGCTGCCGCGACGCGTTGTTTATTGTTCATTTCAAAATCCTCAATTAATTGAAAACAAGTGTTTGTGCTCATCAAACCAACGAGAAAGTTCTCGCTCGTTTTTAAAACCACTGGTTCGTTCAACTTCTTTGCCATCGACAGCAATCACTAAGCTGGGGACGGCTCTTACGTTAAATTTCAACGCAATATTGGCTGAGTCATCGACATCGATAGGACGAACAGACACCTTGTCTTTATTGGCGTCGATAAACGACGCCATTACAGGTTTAAAATACTTACAAGGGCCGCACCATTGAGCCGAGAACCAGAGAAGCTCTGCACCTTTAGTGGACAAATCAGACTCGAGCTGTTGTGCTGTCTGGTGCTGAGTCATGATTACTCGTCCTCGGCGTTTGTTTCTTCGATAGACAAGTTCTCAATGCCATCCCAAACGCGGTATGCCGTTTTAAGGTTACCTGGCACGTCTTCTAGCCATTTTTTCTGTACTGCGCTGTTTAAGTTCAGGAACAACTTGTCATCTTCGATATAGAAAGCAGCAGGGTCGACGTCTAGTTTCTTGTCTAGTGCAACACCCATCGCACAGAAACCACCAAATTGCGGTGCATATTTGTCAGTGTTGGCTTTGAATAGATCGCGGTTTTTCGCGCTTGAAAAACGGTAGATAGCGCCGTCGTGAACTGCGGTAAATTGCTCTTTACCCACAACAGGCTTGTCTTGTGTAAAATAAGCCACTGGGTCGTAACCGTGGATGGCGACATCATTAACGCCCGTATTAACCGAAGACGCGAAAGAGAAAGTGCTGAATAAAATAGCGGCAGCCGCTGTTGCTACTTTGAATGTTTGACGTAGTTTCATGTTCTAATCCTTACATTTGTATAGAGTTAGCTGTTAAAGTTTCAAGATAAAGCGGTCTACTTCATTGCCACCGCCTATGTGGTAAAGATTACGTGTTAGTACGCAGGGATAATCTGCCGATACGCCACGAAAAACGGCAAATCATCCAAAAAGAGAGAAAAAATGGATTCGTTGAGTGTTTTGTTACAGGATTTAGACCTACACGCGAGGGTATTCTTCAGTGGGGGAATATGTGGATTACAGCATTTTGAAAACAATGAACAAGAAGCACATATCCACTTTCTAAAATCAGGCTGCATGACGTTAGAAACAGACTCAGGCCACAAAGTCATGATTGATAAACCGAGTGTTGTGTTTATTCCAAGTGGCAGTCAGCACAAGATCAACATGCCTCGTCATCACGATTGTGAGCTTGTTTGTGCAACGATTCGCTTCAAGCCTCATCAAAAGCGCGTACTGGTAGACAACTTACCTAAATTTTTATGTATCAGTGTTGATGAAACACCGTTGCTTCACACGACAACCCAGTGGATATTTGACGAGGCCTTTGGGCAAGAAAGCGGTCGGGATGTGATGATTGATCGATTATGCGACGTCTTCATGCTGTACCTATTGCGCTATGTTGTCACCCAGAACATTGTGTCTTTGTCGGATATTGCCGCTCACTCTCATCCGCAACTTAACAAAGTAATAACCGCACTGAATGACGGCGTTGAACAATACTGGTCAGTGGAAAAAATGGCTGACATCGCGGCGATGTCTCGCTCAAAGTTCTCCGCCTTATTTAAAGAAACCCTAGGACAAGCACCGATGGATTACCTGACAGATATTCGCATCGACAAAGCCAAATCGATGCTGTTGTTGGGGCGACCGATGGCTATTGTGGCAGAAATGGTCGGATACGAAGACACGTCTTCATTGAGCAGGGTATTCAAAAAACGTCTTGGCGAAACACCAAGAGATTGGCTCAAACAAGAAAAAAGCGCCTAGAGCAACTAGTACAATCCATAGCGATTGAGTACAGAAGAAAGATGACCGGCGTTAATAGGCTTTGCAATAAAGTCTAGCGCGCCAAGACCCATTGCACGCTCGCGCATTTGAGGTTGAATATCGCCTGATATCACGATAACAAACACTTCTAGTGACAAACGCTTTATCTCTTGTAGCACATCGATGCCATCCATTACTGGCATTGTAAGGTCTAGCAATAGCAATTGGATAGGATGGGTTTGCAGCAAGGACAATGCTTGTTGACCATTTTCAGCTTGGTAGAGGCTACCGACAAAATTATCCGGCAAACTGCGTTTCGCCATTTTTCTCGCCATAGACGAGTCATCACAAATAAGAACCGAGAAGTCCACTAGGAGTTTCCTATTGTTATAATCTAAGGTCTACGCTCACACTTACGCGTAGTGACCTTGTTCCAAAGACATCCGGACTCTACCCTACCCCAAGATTGCGCACTTTTAAAGCACTACCTTAGACTATAGTTTCACTACCAATAGCGTCTTTTTACGTCATTTCATTACCGTTTCTATGATAGTGTTACACAAAAAGCAATAGAGTAACCTCATGGTCGATACCCTAGTAGCCAAGAAAGTGGCTTATCAGATTATCAGCGGCTTTGATAAGAGTTTTCGCTGGTTCAGCCGAATCACCCGTGGTGCACAACAACGTTTCGAGCAAGGATTATGGGCTGCGACCCATCAAGCAACACGAGAACGCATTACCATCTATGAACAAAGTTTGTCTGACGTCGTCGCCGAGATCTACCATCAAATAGAAGTCCATCAACAAGATGATCAGTTCTGGATAGCGATGAAACAAGCATATTCAGTGCTACTCGATGGCCATCCTCAATTTGAATTGGCTGAAACCTTCTACAACTCAGTCATAGGCCGCGTGTTTCGACACAAGAAAATCGACAATGCCCTGATGTTTGTGCAGCCAAATCAATGCTTTCTACCTGGTCGCGATCGCGACAAAGTGATCAACAGCTTCGACCCAACCACCACCGTGCGCCAAATGTACGAGTCGATATTTAAAGTTTACCGCTTTACGATTCCGTTCGAAAACAGAGAACGCGATATGCAAAACCTCGACGATGCACTTCGCAAGCGGTTGGATAAATCGCAGCTAGCCAGCGTTAAGGCAGTAGAAATTCTCAAATCCGTTTTTTACCGAGGTAAAGCCGCTTACCTAATTGGTAGAATATGTATGCCGGACCAGACCTTACCTTTTGTGATCGCATTACAGACCAGTGACGACCAATCCTTATTCGTCGATGCGCTGCTAACCGATCGTAAAGACTTGAGCGTTATCTTTGGTTTTGCGCGCTCTTACTTTATGGCAGATACCCAACACCCCGCCGAAGTCGCCGCATTTTTACAAGAACTACTACCGAACAAAAAACACTTTGAGCTATACATGGCATTGGGTTTTTACAAACATGGTAAAACCGTTTTCTATCGCAACTTTATTGATCACTTAGATAATTCGACGGACCAATTCGAGGCGGCGCCAGGCATTCGCGGTTTGGTCATGGCCGTGTTCCACCTACCCTCGTACGGTGTTGTTTTCAAAATCATTAAAGACGAGTTTGCAGAAAGTAAAAAAATTACCCGAGAGCATGTCAAAGACTGTTACCGGTTAGTCAAAATGTCTGACCGCGTGGGTCGAATGGCGGATACCCACGAATACGTGAACTATCGGCTTCCGCTGGATAGAGTATCACCGGCATTACTAGCAGACCTGCAGGATACGTGTGCCTCTAGCTTAGTGATCACCGACAACGAGCTTATTATCAAACACTTGTATATTGAGCGCAAAATGACACCGCTCAACCTCTACTTACAACAAGAAGAAGATCCCATAAAACAAAAAAGTGCCATCAATGAACTGGGGCTGTGCATCAAACAAATAGCATTAGCCAATATTTTTCCAGGAGACATGCTGCACAAAAATTTTGGAATTACGAAGCACGGCCGCGTTATTTTCTATGACTACGACGAGATCTGCTACATGCATGAGAGAAACTTCAGAGCCTTACCAAAGTCAGATGATCCCTACGCCATCGATACCTTGTCGGTAGCGCCGAATGACGTTTTCCCAGAGCAGTTTGAACATTTCATTGTAGGGAAAAAGGTGTTTAAAGACATGCTAAAAACCCTTCATGGCGACTTGATGACCCCAGAATATTGGCGGGAGCTACAGCAAATTGCCGGTAGCGGTGAAATTCAGCATTTCACGCCGTACAACGAAGCAATGCGTTTACCCAGAGCATAAAAAAAGCCCTCACATCGATGTATCGAGTGAGGGCGAAGTGTTCATTGCCAAGGGGAGACAAATGAATGAGTAGTGTGAGGGGTGTATGGCCCCTCGATGCGCATTAGTAAGCGACTTTTGCGACTACGTCTTTTGGCTCGTAGCGACCGCTAGTGATATAGTGGTTTACAGTCGCAACGTTGCTGCCGTATTGCTCAACGAAGTCAACTAGGGGCATGTCGTTACACGTTACGTTTTCAACAACAAATTGTTTGGTGTAACCTGCATTTTCCATTGCTTTGTGCAGCTTCATACGACTGCCTTTTGTCGCTGCTGCACAGATTTTTGACGTCGCAAAATCATCCGCCGCTTCCACATTTGTTTGTGCTGACGCTGTTGCTGCCAATGTTAGAGATGTACCTAAAATTACCGCTAGTTTAGTTAAAGTTTTCATTGCACCGTTTCCTTTTTGGGAGAGAAAGTTCAGTTGCAATAACATAATCAACTCGCGTACCAACTTTTAAAAATACATATATAACAACAAGATAACAAAAAACAAAGACCACTATACTTTCGTATAATGGTCTTTTTCGTTTTTGAAATTAGTCAAAATGACCATAATTTGGTCATTTTAGCAACAGTTAATTATGAGGTACCGTTGACCCCTTTTTTTGCATAAAAATAGTGACTTCAGCCATGACCAAGCCAAACTTTTTAATGTAAGAACGATTCATCATGGTGTTGTCATCCATCGCAAAAAACCAATCGTCAAATGCGACTCGATACGTCGTGTCATCAACAGGCAAATCCATTTCATAGGTGAAGTTAAATGCATTGCCATAAGCAATACCCGTGGCAGGTGACTCAATATCACTGGCTTTACCCGAATATACGCCTGGTGACGTCTGTTTAATTGTCCAAGTACGTGTTTTCGGACCATCTCCCAGCCCATAGACAAAGGTTTCATCCAATATCAGCACGCCCTGTTCGTTCCGACCGAGAATCTCAACCTCAAATCGTTGAACGACCTCTCCAGACCGGTTCTGAACGATTCCCCATGCCTTGACTTCACCATCAAAAAATTCTGTTAATTCGAATACAGGGGTTTGATCGATGTAATTGTCACCCGATAGCGACACTGAACACCCCGACAGCCCCATTAAAAGTGTCAACGTAGCAAGTAGTTTGATTTTCATTGAGGTAGTCCTTGTAGTAGCTTCGCTCTGAATTTCGGTTCTGACGTATCTTTACTCAACCAAATACCGAAGAAACGAGAAGTGAACTCGGTATCGTCGATCGTCCCAATTTTGTCGTTGCCCAGATAAAAATGACTGGTGTTATTCGCATCCGCGATCCCCGTAATGACAGACGTATCATCCACATCGGGGAAAATTGCCTTCATTTGCGCTTCCCAGCGAGACAGCTTTTGTTTGTCATCAACGCCTTGTTTTTTCATTTCCTCAATCGACCGCTCGGCTATTGCCGCGCCATCGAGATCTCGCAAATATTTGAGTTCAAGTGCGTAAGGAGGCACCAGTGATGTCGCGTCACTTTGAGTATAAAGGGCAGCATCGTACACATCCCAAAACAGAAAACTAAAACGCGCTTCTCCTACCTTTTTGGGCGATGTGACATACTCTGAAATTATGTCTGCACCAGCACTAGAAACCGTCAACATACCTACCACCGCCGTCATCAAAAACAGTTTTTTCTTCATAAGTTCATTCCAATAGTCATGACGCTTATACACTGACAACCCTGAGTCTGATCAATTTAAGAACGGGGAAGGAGAATTTGGTAGACTATCGTGCTCAGCACCAACACGGGTATCAAATCAACTATGGAGCACGTCACTTTTTCATTGCCATCTCCGTTAATCAGAGTGACGCCTCAATGGAAAAACATGGGTGATATCAACTTATTCGTAAAACGGGACGACCTTATTCATCCAATCGTGTCGGGTAACAAATATCGCAAACTCAACTCTCTCCTAGACAGTTTAAAAGTCAATCCGCGCCCCGTGTTGAGTTTTGGCGGCGGGTTTTCCAATCATCTTCACGCCTTGGCCTATTGCTGTCAGCAACTTGGTTGCCCTTTTACCGCCGTAGTAAGAGGTCATTACCCAACGCTGACGCCCATGTTAAAAGACATCCAACAATGGGGCGCAACACTGCATTTTGTGGATAAAGTGGTGTATCGACAACGCCATGAGTCGGCGTACCTTGCCCAGTGGTACAGCAAAATCGAGCGTGTCGAGATTGTGCCAGAAGGTGGTAGTCAGCACAGTGCACTAAACGGGTTAAACGCGATGATGAAAGAGGTAACTCAGCCATTTGATATCTTCGCTGCCCCTGTCGCAAGTGGTGCGACACTGGCAGGGGTTGTCGCTAGTTTAGCTCCGAATCAAAAAGCCTTGGGTATAGGTGTACTGAAAGGCGAGGACTATTTATCTGGCCTAGTAGCGCAATTTGTCGATACGACCAACCAAGGACAATGGCATGTTGACGGCCGCTTTCACTGTGGGGGTTATGCTAAGAAAACGCCCGATTTGGACGCCTTCTGCCACCAGTTTAAGGACCAAACAGGGATCGCGATTGAGCCTGTATACTCAGGAAAACTATTCTTCGCTCTGAAACACATGACAGAAGCAGGAGAATTTCCGCGAGGTAGCACGATTGTCGCGCTGCATACTGGTGGATTACAAGGGGCTCGCCCCATCAAAGGTGGCACATCTGCATAACGCCATTTATGCGACATTCACCCGCATTAATACGGACAATGCTTGCCAATTTGCCGATGTCTGCTAGCATTCAGCCAAAATTTATAAAATACCCCTAGGGATGAACTAATTATGTCTAGAGTTTTAATTATTGGTGCCGGTGGCGTCGCGACAGTTACGGTTAAAAAATGTGCTCGACTACCCGAGCATTTCGATGAAATCTACCTTGCTAGCCGCACGGTGTCTAAATGTGAGGCATTGCAGCAAGAAGTCGGCGCAGACCGCGTAAAAGGTGTTTTTGCCCTTGATGCTGACAACGCTTCAGAGGTTGAAGCCTTGATAAATGAAGTCAAACCTGACCTTGTGGTTAATTTGGCATTACCCTATCAAGACTTACCGATTATGGACGCGTGTTTAGCGACAGGCACAGACTATCTAGACACCGCAAATTACGAGCCAAAAGACGAAGCAAAATTCGAATACTCATGGCAATGGGCATACCAAGAACGTTTTAAAGAAAAAGGCATCATGGCGTTGCTAGGCAGCGGGTTCGATCCAGGTGTTACCAACGTATACACCGCCTATGCAGCGAAGCACTATTTCGATGAAATTCACTACCTCGATATCGTTGACTGTAATGGTGGTGATCACGGCCAGGCCTTTGCGACTAACTTCAATCCAGAGATCAATATTCGCGAGATCACCCAACGCGGTCGTTTTTGGGAAAATGGTGAGTGGAAAGAAACCGATCCACTTAGCGTGCGCGAAGATCTGCACTACCAAAACATCGGTGAACGCGCGTCGTACCTGATGTTCCATGAAGAGCTCGAATCACTGGTCAAACACTTCCCTACATTGAAGCGTGCTAGATTTTGGATGACGTTTGGCGATGCTTACTTAAACCACCTTCGCGTGCTAGAAGGTATCGGTATGACTAGTATCGAACCTGTTGAATTCCAAGGGCAACAAATTGTCCCGTTGGAATTTCTCAAAGCCGTATTACCTAATCCGGGTTCATTGGCAGAAGGTTACACGGGTATGACGTGTATCGGTACATATATTACCGGTATAAAAGACGGCAAAGAAAAAACAATTTTCATCTACAACAACTGTGATCACGCAGTGTGTAATGAAGAAGTGGGCGCTCAAGCCGTATCGTATACAACGGGCGTGCCTGCCATGATTGGCGCCGCATTGATGTTAAATGGTACGTGGAAATCGTCTGGCGTTTGGAACATGGAGCAATTTGATCCTGACCCATTTATGGCGATGCTCAATGAACACGGATTGCCTTGGCACGTGATGGAATGTGACGCTAGTCCGTTCGCTAAATAACGAGGAACGAAAACTTGAGTCATTTAGCTTCACGCCAAGATATCCCTTCTCCCTGTTATGTACTGGAAGAAGATAAGCTAATTCGTAATCTTGAGCTAATGCAGCGTGTACAAGACGAGTCTGGCGCACGAATTATTCTTGCATTAAAAGGCTTCTCCATGTGGTCTAGCTTCGATATTGTGAAACAGTATCTACAAGGCGCCACGGCGAGTTCTGTGTGGGAAGCTAAATTGGCCAGTGAAATGGGTAAGGAAGTCCATGCTTACTCACCGGCTTACAAACCCAATGATGTTGACGAGCTAAAACGGCTCGTCAATCACATCTCATTTAACAGCTTTGCGCAATGGCATCGCTATCGTGATACCTTTGCCCAAGCTGGCGTGTCTATGGGGCTGCGCATTAACCCCGAGCACCAAGAAGCCGATACGCCGCTTTACGACCCTGCGGCTCCTGGTTCACGGCTTGGCGTTCGCGCAGACCAAATTACCTCGCAAGATATTGAAGGCTTGGACGGATTTCACTGCCACAACCTTTGTGAATGTGACTCCTTTGCAACCGAGCGTACGTTGCTAGCCATCGAAAAACGGTTTGGTCAATGGCTTCCTCAGTTGAAGTGGTTAAACCTTGGCGGTGGCCATCTGATGACTCGCGAAGGATATGATGTCGACCATCTGATCAAGACACTGCGTGATTTTAAAACTCGTCATCCTCACTTGGATGTCATTCTAGAGCCCGGCTCCGCTGTTGCTTGGCAAACCGGGCCATTGATTGCAGAGGTCGTCGATATTGTCGAAAATGAGGGGCAGATTGCGATTTTAGATATCTCGGCAACTGCACATATGCCTGATGTGTTGGAAATGCCCTATCGACCCGCTATTTTTGGTGCGGGTGAAAAGGGTGAGAAACCGTTTGAGTATCGTTTAGGGGGTAACTCATGCCTTGCTGGGGATATGATTGATACCTACAGCTTTGACAACCCTTTGCAAATTGGTGACCGTTTACAATTTGAGGATATGATTCACTACACCATGGTAAAGACAACGTTTTTCAATGGTGTAGAGCATCCTGCGATAGCCATTCTCAGGCGCAATGGCGATCTGGACGTGGTTAGGCAATTTACATACGAAGATTTTAAAGGGCGCTTATCTTAAGCGCCTTTTTTATGCCCTATTGCTTCAGGGTAGTGATGTTCGATAAAGCGCTTTAGGCCCGGCTTTTCGATATGGTATTCCCCTTTTGCGATGCGGCTGATCAAATGTTGTTCTGATAGTCGCTGCAAGGCACGTTGTATATTTGATTGTACCCCTTTCACATTGGTCTCTTTGCCCACTCTCTCCATCAACTCTTTACTAAACGGGTTTTCCTGACGGCACAACACTAGAAACAATAACCGGTCTACAGGCTTCATTTTTTGTGCGATGCGCGGGTAATTTTCAGCGGCCTCTATGACTTCCAATATGTAACTCTGTGCGTCCTCAACGGATTGACGGTGGGTAATCATTCGCGTGACCAATTTCATCATCCAATAAGGCGAGGAATCAACAGACTGGAACGCTAAATCTAATGCGAGTAAGTCACAGGGCAATTGGTGGTCATCAATAAGTTTGTTGCGTAAAAATAACAAAAACGCATCATCGAGATCAGGAAATGGCAGTGGCTCAACAAAATGATAAAACGGCGATTGCGATTCGTTAAACAATAAATCCATATAATGTCGAGACGATCCCGTAAACAAGCTTTTAACCGCTCCTTGTCGCTTATCTAACATAGTGCGCAAAGCATGAGTCAGCGCCTCAAATTTTGGTGATGTCGCCAAATGCTGCACTTCATCAATCAGCAGCAGGATCGTTTTATCACCCGCCAATGCGGCCAGTTGGTCAAGTAAGCCATCGATTTGATTCAACTGAGAACTCGATGGTTGCGTTGGCGAATCTGCAAACTCAACTTCCATTTTGCCAATGAGTTCATTGCTTATCGTGGTCTTCTTAATCTTAGTATTGAGTAAGCGAGATAACGCAGATTGGCTTTGCAGCGATGCCACCGCCTCTTGTAACGCTTTGATGATGCCTTCGTGAGGTGCATTGGTGTCATGCCACAAGCTGGCATAAACAGGTAAGTAATGGTGTTTTGCGGCAAGCGGTGCGAGGTCCCGCAGAATAAATAAGGTTTTTCCTTTCCGCCTAGGCGCAATTATCGCAAAACTAGAGGAAATCCCCAGCTTGAACACGTCGAGATACTGCTGTGCGAGTGCAGCTCTGTTGTAGTGCCACCCTTCCATTTCTTTACCGTTTCCTTTGTGTATGTCGTGCCATTTTGCCATCTACGCACAATTATGCAACACATGCGTAATTAGGCGTATATCCTCGTCTATCGGCTGACGCTCCACTACGCCAACACAAAAAAAGCGGCCTAAGCCGCTTTGTCATCTAAAGTCTTCATCGGTGTTCGCCATTATCCAAGCGAATACCACGTAAGCCGCAACATTTTGCCGCAACATCTGCGGGTCAATTTTGTCCAAGGTATCGTCCGGCGTGTGATGCAGATCGAAGTAGTCTCGCCCATCTTGTCTCAGGCCAACTACAGGCATTCCCATATACATAAGAGGAATCAGATCTGGACCACCTGAACCTTGGTTGTTGCCTTGCGCGATACCCAATGAATGTAACTCTTGTGCCAGTGTTTTGATCACTGGCAGGCTATCTTCAGAAACGCGCGATGACACCTGCCATATGGGTCCAGCACCAAAATCTGATTCGGCGCCAATAATATGGTTGTCTATCTCGTGCTTGTGTGCATCAGCATACGCTCTCGCGCCCAACAAGCCCACTTCTTCCGCTCCCCAATGAATAAGTCGAATCGTGCGTTTTGGCTGAATCCCCAAGTCTTTTATAATCTTTGCTGCTGCGGTGGTAATAGCAATTCCGGCACCGTCATCCACCGCGCCCGTACCTAAGTCCCAACTATCCAAATGTCCGCCAATGACGATGACTTGTTCTGGATATGTCGACCCCTTGATATCTGCAATAATATTGCCCGATACCTGCTCCCCCAGCGCTCGGGGCGTAATCGTCACGTTAACCTCTATGGGTTTACCGCGTTTCGCGATTCTTATGATTTGCTCTGCATCAGGCGCCGACACCGCAGCCACTGGTATCTTTTTGACGTCCGGAGCATATTGCATTTGTCCTGTGTGGGGAAATCGGTGACTCGACGTACCGATCGACTTGATCAGAATTGCCAGCGCACCTTTACTCGCGGCCACCGATGCGCCATCACGTCGAAGCGGAACAGAATATCCGTAGGATGATCCATCTTGCGTTTTGCGCATATGGTGACCCACAAACACAATTTTTCCTTCAAGCGCAGCTTCTGGGAGTGCTTTCAAGGCAAATAGGTCATCGACGACTACCAATGGAGCAGTAATACCCTCTCGTGGTGTATTGATACTACCACCGAGTGCAGTGATAGAGAGCGGTTGCGGAAATGGTGAGAGGATCTGTGCTTTTTCTTCCCCCCGAATCCAGGTTGGCATATCGAAGGGCTCTTCAACAATCTCTTCAAATCCTAACGACGCGAGTGTCGCTTTTGACCAGACTCTTGCCCTGGCTTCTTGTTCAGTACCAGCCAACCTTGGCCCTACTTCGGTTGTCAACGATTCTACTACTTCATAAGCAAGGTCACTCTGTAGCGCCTGCGCTTTGAGTTGACGAGCTTGCTCTAACACCTGCTCAGATACGTCTGCAAATGCACAGATCGACACCATGCCCATGCTTAAAACCAGTTTTCTTAACATCTGACTGTTCCTTATTGTTTGAGTGCCAATCCCGCTTGATACAGCGCGTTTTTTTTCAGTCCGTAATGCTGAGCAACAATGCCAGCAGCTTTTTTCAAGGGCAAGTCGTCAGCCAGCAGTGCCAACAAAGACATCGCCTCAGTTGGAATATCTGCTTGCTCAATCACTTCCCCCGCAATCATTAATACAAACTCTCCTTTTTGATGAGCTGCATCTTCAGTAAGCCAATCGATAACGTCGGTAGCATTGCCGCTTACATACGTTTCAAATGTTTTGCTCAATTCCTTGGCAACCACGATATGTCGATCAGGCCCAAGTACCTCTCTAATCATCTCTACAGTGGCAAGAATTCTTCTTGGCGCCTCATAAAATACCGTTGTATACGTGCGTCCGATTAGGGCTTCCAGTGCATTAGTCAACGCTTGTTGTTTTACGGGTAAGAAACCATCAAACTTAAACTGATCAGTGGGTAAACCTGCAGCGCTCAGCGCCGTAATTGCCGCACATGGGCCGGGCAAAGCCGTCACCGTTATGCCTCGCTTGCGACACTGCGAAACGAGAACGTAACCTGGGTCTGAAATAAGCGGCGTTCCCGCGTCACTGATTAGCGCAATCGACTCTCCGGCTTCCAATTTTGCGCACAACATGTCGGTGCGTTTGCCTTCGTTGTGTTCATGTACTGACATGGTTCGCGTTGTCACGCCCAAGTGCTGTAGCAACTTGCCACTGTGACGGGTATCTTCTGCCGCGATCCAATCAACGCGTTCTAACACATCAACCGCTCGCTTTGTTATATCGTCTAAGTTGCCAATAGGCGTTGGGACTATGTATAGGGTTCCGATTTCTGCCATTGCGATTCTTCTTCAATTTTTAGAGTTGCGTGATAACGTACTCAAGCACAGTTTCATTGCTCAACCGTAGATTTTCATTCTCGATAGGTTACACTGCATGAGCATGCAGGTATTGTCTAACAAAGGAATTATTCGTGCGCCAGCTTTCTATTTTTCGCACCTCTTACATCGTTGCAGCCCTGAGTTCACCGTTTATCCTAAACGGTTGTGGTAACACACCAGCGCCAGTGGCAACCACCCCAGTCGAAAATAAACGAGAGGTAGCAAAGGAAGCCACTCAACCTAATTCGGGCTTACAGTGGGAATCTCTCGCAAACGGATACGTCGAAGAAAATCGGGATACCGACACTGTTAACGCGGCCTATCTCAATGCAGTCGATGCTTACCTCGGTGAAGGGGAAAAAGTAAGAGCAAAACAGCTGTTGCTTGCACTTAAGTCGCACCTATCAGATGAAAATCAACGTCAATATTATCAGCTTTTAATTGCCGAGGCCTATCAAAATGACGCGGATGTTTCACCTGAGGTCCTGCTTTCCTTGGTAGCTGACGTTGACGAGATACCTGAATACACAAAAAGATTAGACAAGCTCAAGGCGAATTTATACACAAAACAAGGCGCATGGGGTAAAGCTGCAACCATACTCGCACGTCATGCCGATGATGAAGCGTCTGTTGAACAGGTTTGGCAATTGGTCAATCAAGCCATTAGCGAAAACGATGCGAACTTGTCCGTTAATGCGCCTGCATTGACGCCCTATGTTTCGCTCGCCCAGCAAGTTCAAAGGCAAGGCTTGGACGCAGCAGCACTCCGTGAGTCTATCGAAGACTTCCGCATCGTTTTTCGCGACCACCCTCTGGTTCAATATTGGCCATCTGAAGTCGAGAAGGCTGTGCTCATCCCCTCGGCAATACTAGACGATATTGCGGTACTACTGCCATTGTCCGGCCGTTTTGCGGTAACGGGAAATACGGTAAAAGAAGGCATATTGGCCGCCTATTTTGAGGCAAAACAACACGCTCTCCAGTCCACCAGCATCGATACCATAGGTCAAATTCGGTTTATCGACACCAATGACAAATCAGTAGAAACCCTGATTACAGACATAGGCGGCAGTCGTTGGATTATCGGCCCATTACTGAAGCAGAATATTGAGGCTGTCGTGACAAAACTGGACGCAAGTCAAACAATGCTAGCACTCAACAGAGTCGACCCATCGATTGCTTCTACTAATGATTTCAAACCGATTACTTACTTCTCTCTTGCACCAGAGGATGAAGCAGAACAGTTGGCTGAAATACTCACTCAGTCAGGGATCGCTAGCCCTATTGTAGTCTCAACAGACAACAGTTTGTACGCTCGTATGCACGACGCGTTTATCACGCGTTGGCAACAAATAAACGCCAATGCCTCAGGCAGGGTGACTGAGGTAAAATTCAGTGACAATGAATCTCTAAAAGACGGTGTTATAGGGGCGTTGGACGTGGCTCAAAGCAATGACAGAATCAAGCAAATAGAAGACTTGATTACTGAAGAATTATACAAAATGCCCCGCAGCAGACGGGATGTAGATGGTATTGTTGTATTTGCTTCACCTGAACACACCGAATTACTCAATCCCATTGTCGAAGCAAGTGTCAGCCCATTCATAGGTAAGGACATTCCCGTCTATGCCAGTTCTAGGTCGATGGATTATCAGAAGGGTCCCAACCAGTGGCGCGATCTTCAACGACTCAAGTTTATCGACATACCTTGGTTGCTACCTAACCACCCATGGCAACGACTGGCTAAAGAGGTAAATGGTGCCAAACAGACTCAGACTGCAAGCCAATCGCGATTGTTTGCCTTGGGTTATGACGCATTCAATTTGTTGCCCAACGTCCAAAGCTTGGCCGCCTTGCCACAGCTTTCAACACAAGGACTAACAGGGACACTTTACATCAATAAATTTGGCGAAGTAGTACGTATCCTTCCCAAAGCCGAGGTCAGTATTGACGGTGTGGTTGGCGGTCAGCCCTAGTCACTATGCGTAAAATTGGCGCCCTTGCCGAACACAATGCGTTGAACTTTTTACGAGGTAACGGGCTCCAAATCATCGCAACAAATTATGCTAGCCGGTTTGGTGAAGTCGACATAATTGCAAAAGACGGGGCGACTTGGGTCTGTGTTGAAGTCAAGTTTCGCAAAAATGCGCGTTACGGCTTTGCAGCTGAATTTGTCACCCCGTCTAAACAACGCAAAATGTTGGCTGCGTTCCAACGATATTTAATAGATAATGGCTTAAATCCCGCATCAACGCCGATGCGAATTGATGTTGTCGCCTTTGATGACAAAAATGTACAATGGCTTAAAAATATCTAAGCTCAACAAAGATTACACTCCACTATGATCGAACAAATTAAAGCGAACTTCACAGAAAGTATTCAAACCAAAATTGCAGCCTCAGAGATTTTGCCTGAAGCAATTGAAAAAGCGGCTTCTATGATGGTGGAAGCGCTAATACGTGGCAATAAAATTCTGAGTTGTGGTAATGGTGGCTCAGCTGGCGATGCACAGCATTTTTCGTCAGAGATGCTTAACCGTTATGAACGCGATCGTCCCAGTCTTCCGGCTATCGCGCTATCCACAGATACGTCTACCTTGACATCCATCGCCAATGATTACAGCTATGATGAGATCTTCTCGAAGCAAGTCAGGGCACTTGGGCAACCCGGTGACATCCTGCTGGCAATTTCAACAAGTGGCAATTCTCGAAATGTTATAGCGGCCATGGAAGCAGCATTGGCTCGCGACATGACGATAGTAGCTTTAACAGGTAAAGACGGGGGAGAAATGGCTGGTTTCTTAGGTGAACACGACGTCGAAATCCGAGTTCCGTCTAATCGCACAGCGCGGATACAAGAAGTTCATCTGCTAATCATTCACAATTTGTGTGAATGCATCGATGACAGCCTGTTTCCAGCAGATTTAGGTGAAGACAGCTAATTTATGAAAAAAGCCTTTACGTTAGTTACAGCAATAGCACTGGCTAGCAGTATGTTGTCGGGTTGTGCAGTGGTAGCATTGGGCACGGCAGGCGTCGTAGTCAATAATGTTGCTCAAGACAGACGAACCGTTGGCACACAATTGGATGACCAAACGGCTGAAAACCAGGTTGCCTATCAGTTTTCCCGTGATGAGACACTGAAAAATCAAACTCGATTGCAAGTTGATGTATACAACGGCGTAGCTTTGTTAACGGGTCAGGCTCCTAGTCAAGCCCTTGTCTCCGCTGCCGAAGCAGCTGCTAATCGCGTACCTTACGTAGAAAAGGTACACAATCAAATCCGACTTGCACAACCAATTGGTGCTAAGGCTCAAGCAAACGACCTGCTTTTGGCATCGCTGATCAAAACAAAATTATTGGCAGACGAGGCCATTCCGTCGATTCAAGTTGAAGTGATTGTTCAAAATGCGGAAGTATTTTTGATGGGTAGAGTTACCAATCAAGAAGCGACTGCAGCCATTGAGTTAGTCCGCAATGTCGATGGTGTAAAACAAGTCATTCGCGCTTTCGAGATATGTAAACCCAAAACTTGTGCTTAGGGTCTTACCCAATAAAAAAGCGGCTATTAAGCCGCTTTTTTTGTTCACTTGCGAACGTATTAGAATTCAGTCGAGAAACGCAAACCGAACTCACTCGCATCGTTACTTAGAATACGAAGCACATAATCACCCGTATTCAAACGTGCATTGTCGTATCGCTCATCAAAGATATTTCGTCCGTACAGCGCAACCGTATAACTGTCATCGGCAGGCGTGTAAGCAATATCAAAGTTGACCAACTCACGAGAATCAATTTGAGTCAGACGACCTGGATCGGCACTTGGCTCACCGTACATGTCATCACGGAACGAGTAATCAACTCGTACACGCACATCCGCACCACTCGCTAAATCAAAGGTGTACATTGGACCAATGGCGAAAGTCAGGTCAGGCGTCAGTGGCGCAACAGGTTGGAAACCATCCTGTTCATCAACATCAACATCCATGAAACCAATACTCGTTTGCATGCTAAAGTTGCCGACATTCAACGTTGCATCAAATTCGATACCACGTGAGGTTTGCTCAACAACAAGGTTTGCGGTATCGAAACCACCATCTCCAACACGGCTAACCTGATAAGGAAGGTCTTCAAACTCGGTGTTAAACAACGCAATACTGACATCTAAGTAGTCAGTAACACGACCTTTTACACCCACTTCATAGTTCACCGCGGTAATGTTGTCAGACGCAACAAAACAATTGTCAGCGCGAACTGCCGCGACCGCATTGTCTAAATCGTCAAAACCACCCGCGCCGAAGAACTGGCCGATAAGGCAGAATGGACGCGCAGGATACTGGCCTGATTGATAACCCGTTTGGATTGTCGCATAGGCGTTCATGTTGTTTTCAAAGGTATAGTTGGCCGCAACTTCCCACGTCAACTCATCCCAATCATTCTCATCATAAATCGTGCCCAATGGAGGGAAAACGTTCGCTGAAGCGTCTTTCTCATCTTCGGTATAACGCAAACCGCCCGATAGTCGAAGTGCATCAGTAACGTCATAACCAACGTTGATGTAAGCCGCTTGGCTTGTGGTTTCTTGATCCAGTTCTAGCGTATTACCACCCGCATTAAAGCTGGAGTCAGCACCTTGGCGGTTGCTACCTTCTTCATTGAAGTAGTAAAGGCCCGCTACAAAATCCATAGTTTCAGACAGGTAACCATTCAATTGCAATTCGAATGACGTTTGGTCAGCTTCGCCGCGCTCAGGGTAATGATCTAGTGCGTAGACAGTGCCGTCGTCATCCAAGCCTGCTTTGTAGTTAGAAGTGCGTCGACTTGCAACCACTTTCAGCGTGTAATCATCATTCATGTCCCACTCAGTGGTCAAAGACACTCCGCGAGCTTCGTTGGACGTGCTGGCCACTTCTGCCGTTCCTGTCGCGTTATCATAGATATCGGCCCCAGCAGGAACAACGTCGGTATTGCGAAGACCAAAACCCAAACCATTGGTATCCGAATACAAACGACCTGATGGGATTTCATCAATTAAGGTCGTGTAAGGACGAAGACCACCGTCACCGTTATTGGCATCTGCCGTCAACACCATACGGAAGGTATCTGTCGGCTCGTACTTCATTGAGAAACGACCGTACACCTCTTCAGTTTCACCGACATCGTACTCAGCATTGGGTAGGTTGATAAACTCACCAAGACCGTCTCGGCGATTAAATCCAAGGTTCATGTTAAACGACAACGTCTCTGACAAGCCGTGATTAACAAACAAATCCGTCTTAAGACGACCACGGCTTCCTACTTCAACGTTCACCTTAGTCACATCGACTTCGTCAGGTTGTTTGGTAATGATGTTAATGGCACCACCAATTGAGTTACGACCGTACAATGTACCTTGGGGACCGCGCAACACCTCGATGCGTTGAATGTTGTTTAGGCTCCAGTTTTGACCAACTTGACGACCCAAATACACACCATCGACGTAAACGCTCACACCCGGATCCGTGGTAATAAGGTGATCTTGAAGACCAATACCGCGGATAAATGGATTCACTGAAGAGGTATGGCCTGCACCAAATCCAGTTACGTTTAAGTTAGGGACAAATTTACCCACATCAGTAAGGTCGGTAATACCCTGCTCTGCTAGCTTATCGCCGTCGAATGCACTAAGTGCGATTGGAACTTCGTAAATAACTTGGGGACGTTTAGTCGCAGTAACCGTAATGGCTTCGAATTTGTCGTCTTCGGCTGTAGTATCAGCCTCTTGAGCAAGTGCTGGGGTAAGTGAACCTGTCGTTAACATTGCTACTGCCAAAGCAACGGGTGACATTTTGGCAGCAAATGCTTTTGACGTATCGTCAAAATTGTTCATTGAGTAACCTCTTTGTGTGTGTTTCAGGTGTCTTTCAATATTTATTATTAAAGGCATAACCTAATAATCTGAGGCGCTTCGCCCACAGACTGCACTCACAACTTAGCTAGTTACGTGTATATTGAAGATTCCCTCCTCTAGTGCTAGACCAAAGGGGCGAAAACCTCAAGCTTGTTAAGCGTTACAAGGCAAGAGTTCAACAATATCCAGTCGCATTGCCGAAATCATGAATGTTTCAGGTTACAGACTGGGGCCGCATCATACCCCTGCTTAAACCATAGTCAAAGTAAAACTCGATGCGTTTTCGCTTAACCGACCAAAAATAGACCAAGCGGTCAGTTTTCGCACTGAAATATTACATAGTTGTTACATTAATGGAAAGGCTTCATTTACAAACAGAAACGTTTTTACTCACCTAATAAACACGCAATATCCCCTGCTATAAGACCAAAGTATCACGCTACCTCTTTTTTATTGTGAGTGACCCATATAGCACTGATTCTATGATAAAAATTCGAAACTCTGTGCAAGCGCTCACCCACTATTACAGGAAAAACGCATCGGAATGACAGCAAATTGTCGACAATACCAATCAAATG
>CAWUJV010000048.1:0-36819 GCA_963922845.1 uncultured Alteromonas sp. | reverse complement strand
CCGACCCCATACACTACCTGTCACAGGACCCTGTACAAGTTCCTACAGACCCACCCCAACCTCAGCCTCAACCTCAGCCTGAGCCTGAGCCTGAAACAAGAGGTTATGCCGGTGGCGCGTATGCAGACATGCAAAACACACTAGATGGCTTTAGGACCAGTTATCGAAATTCTCTCAAGACGTGGCAAAACGAATATCAAAGAACGGTAAGGAAATGGAAAGTCGCCAAACGCACTTATAATCGCAACGCCGACAAACATTTAGCTGCAACAGTGACGTTTGAATCGGCCAACGAGCCGGTTGTAGCCCTGGGGTCAACAGCGCTGCGAAGCTCTGTTTCTTTAGATAAGATGAAGCCGGGCGATTACTACGTCATTCCAAATGCCATGTCGCTTGATGTAAGAAATCAAAAGTTCAGGGGAACCTGTGCCGCCTTCGCGGGGATCAGAGCGGTTGAAACATTGCTCAATCAGCATCCACAGTTTCAAGCATCCATGTTGGATTTATCTGAACAGCATTTTTATTGGTTAAGCCGCCCAGAATGCATGGATAAAGCCTGTTCTATGGCTACACATTCTGACGGGTCTTATTTTGATCAAGGCTTTGTAGCATCAACAACCGCAAATAACCCGAATGCGGCATTGCGTTTCGAATTTTCATGCCCTTACGTACCCTATGAAAACCGAGATAATTTAACCTATACGCCTTTAAATAACTGTTACCAAGGTGGTTTAGTTCAAGCGACTCAAATTAATCAATTTCTGCCTGTGGATGCCTTGATATCGGAGCTTGCACAAAACCGTCCCGTTGCCGCAGGTTTTCGTTTAACGCCCAGTTTTCAACAATCAAAAGGCATTGTAAGAGCCAATGATCCCCTGAATAAAAAACAAGCGACAGGTAAACATGCCGGCGGCCACGCGGTATTACTGGTTGGCTTTATCAAGCTTCCTGAAGACATGAGAGCAGATGAGGGTCGGTACTGCGCCATCATGGCGAACAGCTGGGGCATAGGTTACGGTGCAGGAGGCTATGCCTGTTTAACTGAGCAATGGATCATAGACAACCAAATCCCCTATCCTGCCGATAAACAGCGCAGTCACATGACATCACTCAGTGCGGTTAATTTAATAGGCAAGTAATACCAATCCGCATAGATAAATGGTGTCATACCGACGTGAAATGCGTTAGCGCAGTTACTGCAATCTTGCCTAGCTGCGCCAAAATGTGGGCGAAAAAAGTACGAGTAACGAGAACACTTCAAGTCGCCCAAATAGCATCGCCGTAACGAGTAGCCATTTACCTGCATCACTGACGTCAGCATAAGTTGTCGCTACCGTGCCTAAGCCTGGACCCAGGTTGTTTAACGTCGCCGCTGTTGCAGTAAAAGCAGTGATGTTGTCCAAGCCCGTCGCTATTAATCCGATCATAATAATGACGAACACAATAGCGTAGGCAGAGAAAAATCCCCATACCGCTTCTACCACACGATCAGGCATTGCGCGCTCGCCTAGTTTCACCGAGTAAACGGCTTTAGGATGAATGAGTCGGTCTATCTCTCGTTTGCCTTGCAAAAACAACAAGAACACACGAATTACTTTTAAGCCGCCACCAGTTGAGCCAGCACACCCACCAACGAAACTTGAGAAAATCAATAGAATGGGCAGAAATGAGGGCCATGCAGAAAAATCTGTAGTTGCAAATCCAGCGGTTGTGCTAATCGATACGGCTTGAATAACGGCTTGGTCAAGTGCCTGCTCTGCATTGGCGTAATAACCGGTTAGAGAAAGTACTAAGAAACAGATAAGAATCAACGACGCTTGAATAAAGAAAAACGCTTTCATCTCTGGATCTTGCCAATAACCGCGTAAAGAACGGCTACTGGCGGCAGAATAATGCAATGCAAAGTTCAATGCTGCAATTAACAAGAAAACCGCACAGACCATATTGACCATAGGACTGTCAAAATAACCCAAGCTTGCATCGTGGTTAGAAAAACCACCGATCGCGATTGTTGAAAAAGCATGACAAATGGCATCAAACCAACTCATTCCCGCAAACCAGTAGGCCAAAGTACACGCACACGTAAGAGACAAATATATGTACCAAAGATGCTTTGCCGTATCGGCTATTCGTGGGGTCATTTTTGAGTCTTTTACCGGTCCGGGTGTTTCAGCTCGATACAGCTGCATCCCCCCCACGCCGAGAATAGGCAAAATCGCTACAGCCAGAACAATGATACCCATTCCACCGAGCCACTGTAGCTGTTGACGATAAAACTGAACAGAATGCGGTAAAAAGTCGATCCCTTCGATGACGGTTGCGCCCGTGGTGGTTAAGCCAGAGAATGATTCAAAAAACGCATCCGTTACACTCATACTCGGCTGCTCAAGCAACATAAAAGGAATGGCACCAAAACTAGCCAGTACCGACCAAAAAAGCGCTACAATCAAGAACCCTTCTTTAGCACGTAAGTCTCGCTTGTAACTTCGATTGGGGTACCACAATGCCATTCCTGTGAGTACACACAAAATAAATGCCATAAAGAAAGGCAACCCACTACCGTCTTGATAGATTAATGAGACAACAGCAGGTGGGATCATGGTCACACTGAATAAGGCGACCAATAGGCCCAATATTCTTATTATGGATCTAAATTGCATTTAGTTAGCACACCAGTCAGCAAGCATCGTAAGCGAGTTTTTCGCTCTTCTTGTTTTTTCGTACATTATGCGGCGGTCAACTTGAAATCAAAAGTAAAATCATTCGATTATCGCCCGAATAAGACATATATCAATTTAATGCGAGTAACGCTGATACCATGCTGTCGATACTCTTATGCGCATCTACGATATTGTCTGCCAACATGTAAGCCGGCGTTGTGACAAGTTTTGCATCGGCATCAATTACAACGTCCTGCACTGGGCAATTGACATGACTAGCCCCTAGTGCATCCAGGCCTGCCGCCGTGGCCTCATCATTGCCAATAGTAAGCTTGACGTTCTGCTCATAAACCATCGCCGCGATTGCTGGCGCAATACATGCGTAGGCGGCAGGTTTCTGTAATTCGGCGAATTGCTTACACACTTTGAAAACTTCTGGGTTGATTTCACCTTCAGGGCCCGCTAATGCGAACGTGCACAAATTTTTTGCAGCACCAAATCCACCAGGTACGACAAGTGCATCGAAATCATGTACATCACATTGTGACAATGGCTGAATGTCGCCTCTTGCAATGCGTGCCGATTCTACGAGAACATTGCGTTTGGCTGATTCATCCACTTCCCCGGTGAGATGGTTAATCACGTGTAGCTGTTCGATGTCAGGTGCAAAACACGTATAATGCGCGCCTTGTTGCGCAAGACACAATAAGGTTAATACTGACTCGTGGATCTCAGCGCCATCAAAAACACCACATCCACTTAAAATAACCGCAACTTTCTTCATAGTTTATCCTTAGCCCCTTAAAAACGTGCCTTATGCTTTTTCGTTCAAAAAACGATCAAAAATGTTAAAAAATATTATCTAAATGTACTCTATTTATACAAAAATTTTGTGATAGATTATCCGACCTGCAAAGATTAAGTCGTTTTCTTTGCTCACCGCTTTATCCACATGTAAGTGGTAATAATAATAACAGGTATGCAGTTCTACCTCTTTAGTAAAAAAACTTATTTATCAAGCACTTTAGCGATCTTGATCGCTGAAGAGATCATTTGTGCATGACAATTAGTTTTCAAGTAGATCACAGAGTTATCCACAGATCCAAATCTTAACAAATGATCAACGCGGTAGCGTTAACTTAGCGCCTGTGGCATGCTTTTGCCAATTGAATTATCTAGTGATCAAAATTCCTATGTCTATTGAATCAAAGCCACCTTTTATCTTGGTCGATGGCTCATCATACCTTTTCCGTGCATTTCATGGCCTACCACCTTTAACTAATTCCAAAGGACAGGATACAGGTGCTATCTATGGCGTCATCAACATGTTGAAAAGCTTGGTAAAACAATACCAACCTACACATATGGCTGTTGTATTCGACGCCAAAGGTAAAACGTTCAGAGACGATATCTACAGTGAATACAAAGCTAACCGCCCTCCCATGCCAGACGAATTGAGAAGTCAGATCGAACCACTGCATCAAATTATTAAGGCAATGGGCATGCCGATCATCGTCGAGTCCGGTGTAGAGGCCGATGATGTCATTGGCACTCTTGCAAGATTAGCCACGGAACAAGGCATGAATACTGTCATCAGTACTGGCGATAAAGATATGGCCCAACTAGTCAATGATCAGGTGACATTGATCAATACAATGAATAACTCGGTGATGGATAAAACCGGTGTTGTCGAGAAGTTTGGAATTCCACCAGAGTTAGTCATCGATTTTCTAGCCCTTAAAGGCGATAAAGTTGACAATATTCCTGGCGTTCCGGGTGTAGGAGACAAAAGTGCACAGGGCTTATTGAACGGCATAGGTGGTATTGACGCGATTTATCAAAATCTAGATAAAATCGCATCGCTCTCCTTTCGCGGCGCGAAAACCATGGCAAAGAAGATGGAAGAGTTTGAGGAACAAGCCAGGCTTTCCTACACGCTTGCAACTATAAAACTTGATGTCGAAATGGATTACGACCCACAAGCGTTGATGCCAAGTCAACCCGACCACAATGCGTTACTTTCACTGTTCAATGAGTACGAGTTTAAACGTTGGGCTACGGAAACATCGAGCCTGCTAAAAGGTGATAGCCCCCAACCAATGGAAAATACCACGGATGAAGCACCCACTCCGATTGCACCAACCGGTCCAGTAATTGATCGTGAGAAGTACGAAACTGTTTTTACTCATGAAGCTTTAGACGCGTGGATTAGCAAGATAGCGTCGGCCGACGTCGTCGCCGTAGATACCGAAACAACAAGTTTAAACTATATGCAGGCGGAGATCGTTGGACTGTCTTTCGCTACTGCACCGGGTGAAGCAGCCTACATTCCCCTTGCTCATAGCTACCCGGATGCACCAGAGCAACTCGATCGACAAGAAGTACTGGAAAAGCTGAAACCCTTGTTAGAAAGCGATGCAATTATCAAGGTTGGTCAACACATTAAATACGATAAAAATGTCTTGGCTAATTACAATATTTCACTCCGCGGCGTCCAGTTCGATACTATGCTCGAGTCTTACGTGCTCAATAGTACCGCGACTCGTCACGACATGGATTCACTCGCTCAAGCATTTTTGAGCCACAACACAATACACTTCGAAGACATAGCGGGCAAAGGTGCAAAACAACTCACCTTCGATATGATCCCCATCGAACAAGCGTCGCCTTATGCTGCTGAAGATGCTGATATTACCCTCAGGCTACACCATGCAATTTCAGAAAAGTTAAACCAAACTGACAGTCTAAAGAACGTATTTAGTGAAATAGAGATGCCTCTTGTCGATGTATTAGCGTCGATGGAACAAACGGGTGTATTGATAGACAGCCAGCAACTTAAACAACAAAGCCAACAATTGGCGACTCGTATTCTGGAACTAGAACAACAAGTTCATGCGCTTGCGGGAGAGACATTTAACCTGGGGTCTACCAAGCAGCTACAGCACATTTTATTCGAAAAAATGGCGTTACCGGTCATAAAGAAAACACCAAAAGGCGCCCCATCGACATCAGAAGAAGTACTCACAGAGCTTGCGTTAGATTACGAGTTACCCCGTTTAATCATGGAATACCGTGGTCTTACAAAACTCAAAAATACGTACACTGACAAATTACCTCAAATGATTGATCCAAGAACCGGGCGAGTACACACGTCCTATCATCAAGCTGTAACAGCGACAGGTAGATTATCGTCAACCGATCCAAACCTACAAAATATACCGATTAGAAATGAAGAAGGTAGACGAGTAAGACAGGCTTTTGTGCCTCGCTCAGGCTACAAGATTGTAGCGGCAGATTATTCTCAAATTGAATTGAGGATCATGGCGCATTTGTCAAAAGACGATGGATTATTAAATGCCTTTAATGAAGGCAAGGATATTCACAAAGCAACGGCAGCAGAGGTATTTAGCGTACCTTTAGAAGAAGTAACGACAGAGCAACGTCGCAGTGCCAAAGCAATAAACTTTGGTTTGATCTATGGCATGTCAGCATTCGGTCTATCAAAACAACTGGCTATTGGTCGGAGCGAAGCACAAGACTATATGAATGTATACTTCGAACGCTACCCCGGTGTTCTACAGTATATGGAAGACACTCGTGCATTGGTGAAAGACAAAGGCTATGTTGAAACCGTGTTTGGCCGCAGACTATATTTACCTGAAATCAAGTCGAGTAATGGTGCTAGACGAAAAGGTGCCGAGCGCGCCGCGATCAACGCGCCTATGCAGGGCACAGCTGCTGATATCATTAAGAAAGCCATGGTTAACGTCTTCCAGTGGCTTGAAAATGAAGCATCTGAGGATGTCAGTATGATCATGCAAGTCCACGATGAATTAGTTTTTGAAATAAAAGAACAAAACTTACAAGCTCGATGCGATCAAATTAAGGCACTGATGGAAAGTGCTGTTAGTTTAACTGTGCCTCTTGTAGTGGAAGTAGGAGTTGGTGATAACTGGGATGAAGCTCACTAAAAAAGAAATTTCATTACAACATTCAGCAGATAAATAACAATAATTTGGCTTATTTGGTAATAAAATTACATTTTTTCTTGCCCCAAAACCGTGCTCTAGGGTATTATTTCGCTCGTAGGGTACAGAGGTGAGAAATCTGTTTTCAAACCTTTGCTTTGACCCCGGCGATTTGCCGGGGTTTTTTTATGTCCGAAATTTACTGAAAAATTAGAAAAACACATAAAAATCAAATGCTAAAACATCTTTCGAATTATTTTTAATAAAAAAATGAACTAAGTGGATGCATGAGTACTCTTATATTCGGTTTTTATGTGTTTTCTCTCAGTCCTTTTAGCCCTACCAATTTGGTGGGGCTTTTTCTTATAAGCTGCATTATACCAATCCACATAGATAGACGGCCCTGATAGGTTGCTTTAACCTATTAATATTTGCTTTAAGAACGACAACGGTTTGTACCGATACGGTAACTGAAGTGCACTGAGTCGACACGTCCTAGGAATGATATTGCGGTAGCAGATGATCTGCTTTTCTCGCATAAAAAAGTTGTTTTCGGCCAGTTTGCGTTCCCACCCCTATTTTTTTCAATGGGTGACTAGGCCAGCGAGCGAGTGTCGCTGTGAACATCACTCACAAGCAAAAAACAACAAGACCAAACCTTTGAGCAAACGTAATTGTTAAACATTAAAAAAATCTGAACTATATGAATTAACAGTACTCTTACTTACGGTTTTTGTGTGTTTTCTCTCAGTCCTTTTAGCCCTGCCAATTTGGTGGGGCTTTTCTTTTTCAGTTACACCAGTGCGATTCATAACGAGCAGTCGCGAATGTACAAATCGATATTGAGCTTGGCCCTTGGCAGCAACGAGTCATCAACAACACGGAGGTAAAAGCGAATATTAGCCCGAATAAGTAAATTCGCATGCAGCACGACAATTAGACCTCAATGCCGCGTATCCCTCACGAAACTCAAATAGCATGAAAAGGAAGTAACATATTGCGGTCAACTAGCCCAAGAGGAATGAACATAGGCCTTACCGGTGTGTTGCAGCTTATTATAAAGGACGGACGATTGCTTCAGAGTTGAAGATTTGCGCCATGCTACAGATACCCCTCGGGGCTCCTAGTAGAAATTTAAATTAGGCGGATTGGAAAAAATAGTGACAAAAATGAATTTAATCTGAACTAAATGAAATCACAGTACTCTTACTTACGGTTTTTATGTGTTTTCTCTCAGTCCTTTAGCCCTACCAATTTGGTGGGGCTTTTCTTTTTGTACTCGCCGGTTCATCACACACCTAGATAATTACTTCAATGCGATGTCGATATAAAGTCAAATACACAAGGACAACGGCTTTGGGGAAAACAGAAGTGGGTTCAAAACGATACAAAATTGAAATCAATCTGAACTAAACACAAAAACGGTACTCTTACTTACGGTTTTTATGTGTTTCTCTTAGTCCTTAACCCTGCCTTTTTGGTGGGGTTTTTCTTTTTTACACACAACGAATGATTCAATCATGATAAAAAAAACGATAAAAATGGAAAAAAATTTGAACTAAGTAGGCTTAGCCTACTCTTATCTACAGTTTTTATGTGTTTCTCTAAGTCCTTTGGCCCTATCAATTTGATAGGGCTTTTTTCTTTCTGGGTGTTTCTAGACGTCTACACCCTTACTCTTTAGGCAATCGTTCGACACCTAACCAAGTGTTTAGCACTGACTCAAGCTCAGGTAGTCCTTGCTTGTTTAGCGAAGAAAATGTGTGAACAGTGACATCCCCCATAAAAGCCAATGCCGCTTCTCTTGCCATTAGTAATTGTGCCTTGCGTTTACCCGCTTTTAATTTGTCTGATTTCGTCAACAATGCCAATACGGGCAACTCGCGATCGACGGCCCAGTGAATCAAATCCTGATCAAGATCTTTAAAGGGGTGGCGAATATCCATAAGCACAACTAACCCTTTGAGAGACTTGCGGACTTGTAAGTATTCCCCTAGTGAACGCTGCCATTTTTGTTTCATCGCTAACGGTACCTGTGCGTAGCCGTATCCAGGTAAATCGACCAAACGCTTACTAGGTTCGAGCTCGAAAACATTAATCAACTGAGTTCTACCTGGTGTTTTACTGGTACGAGCCAAGTTTTTTTGTCGGGTTAAAGCATTCAATGCGCTAGATTTTCCGGCGTTCGATCGACCAGCAAAGGCAACTTCTATCCCTTCATCACCATCTAAATGACGAATGTCCGGCGCACTCGTTAAAAAGCTAGCTTTGGAATAATAACTCATGTTTGTACCTCTCTGCGCTTAATGAAAACAATTCCTATTTTCAATAACATCAATGTTACAACTCTTTTATATCGGGATTTCACGACTTTTTTGATCTAAGTCGTCCGAATCTGAACATTTCAGACGTAAAACCGTAAGAATTATAGTGGAATAGGTTTTTCTGACGCGGTAAATGTGTAAAATACGCATCATAACACGTATATCACGCTAGACGTTGGTTACTTTGTAGAGATTAATTATGAAAAAACTTTGTTTGTTGGTTTGTTTGTCTTTGGGCATATCTGTAAACGCGGTAGCAGAAGGTGATCCAGAAGCAGGTAAGGCTAAATCAGCTGTATGTGCAGCATGTCACGGTGCTGACGGTAACAGTATGATAGATATGAATCCGAAATTAGCGGGTCAGCATGAAAAATACCTAGCAAAGCAATTAACAGAGTTTCGCTTAGCGTCGCAAACTGGCGGCGAAGAAGGCCGCAATAATGCTGTAATGAATGGAATGGCAGCAGGTCTGTCAGACCAAGACATTCTTGATTTGTCAGCTTACTTTGCAAGTCAGGAACAAACACCAGGTGCAACACCAGAAAATATGGTTGAAGCGGGTGAAGCCTTGTACAGAGGCGGTGATAAAGACCGAGGTATTCCCTCATGCTCAGCGTGTCATGGCCCTCGCGGAAACGGTATGGCAGCGGCAGGGTTCCCCGATATTAGTGGTCAGCACGCAACCTATACGATTGCGCAATTGAAAGCTTTCAGAAGTGTTGAAAGAGCAAACGACATGAATGGAATGATGCGTGATATTGCAATGAAATTGACCGATGAAGATATAGAAGTTATCGCAAATTACGTGTCGGGATTACACTAATTTCGTAAGTCATTGACAGTATTGTTAAAAATTTGTTGCAAAAAGAGTTGTTTTTTTACACTGGTAGTGTATTCTACTGTCTAGTTTGAATACAGCGGCAACGTTGGATTGAAGCAACTAATAATAATAACAATAAATCAGGACGATCCGGATAAAGAGTCTAGGAAGGCCTAAAACAAGTAGAGCTCTGTCAAAAACAAAAAAAAGGGGAGCACCCGCAGGACGCACTAAAGCACATCGATGTGCAATAACGGGAGAGGTGTCATCTGACACTCAAACATAAGGTGATGATCGAAAGGTCATCACCTTTTTTCTTATTGACAGTTTTTCAGCAGATAAAATAACACCATGTTCTGTTCAGAACCCTGCCCACTCTGTGGCCACTCTCATATCGAGTTTTATCATCAGGACACAAAGCGTCACTATTGGCAGTGTCTTGCTTGCGATCTAGTGTTTGTAGACAGTACTCAGCGCCCTAGTCTACTCACGGAAAAGTCCGAATATGACCTTCACCAAAACACGCCAGAAGATGAGGGGTATATCCGATTTCTATCAAGAGTCAGTGAACCATTACTGGCAGCAGTAGAGAGACCGGCGAAAGGGTTAGACTTCGGCTGTGGTCCGACACCTGTTCTCGCCATGTTGCTAAATCAGTCAGGTTTAGCAACAACCTACTATGATCCCATTTATTATCCTGATGAGTCCTACCTGCATTGTGAAAGTAGTTTGGACTTTATCGTATGTACCGAAGCGATTGAGCATTTCCACAACCCACATATCGAGTTGGCTAAGCTAGACCGAATTCTCAAACCACATGGATTGCTCGCGATAATGACAAAACGAGTGCTTAGCAAAGAAAAATTCAAAAACTGGCATTACAAAAATGATCAAACCCATGTCAGTTTTTTCTCTCTCAAAACCTTTGAGTTTATTGCCGATCGTTTTCAATACACGTTAGACGTTGTTTCTGCAGATGTCGTGTTTTTGAGAAAAAGAGCGACGCAGTAACAGAGTATCAAAGACAGTCATCACCCCACCCTGAATTTCAGTTATAATAGTCAGATTAACCAAGTAGTCAGAATCAAAAATTATGTCTCGTAAAAAATCACGCAAGATAGGTTTAATTGGCGTTCGAAAAGATCCAAATAAGAAGCCCGACCGAAGCAAAAAAGAAGAAAGAATAAAGAAACCAAAAGGTAAGCCTGCTGGTAGTCGTCACAATGTCGAACAAACATCTTCAACGTCGAAAGCGTCACAGGGGAAAAAAGATCCTCGCTTAGGCAGCAAAAAACCTGTTCAGTTAATTAAGTCCGCTGAACCCGTCGCTAAGGTTAAGCAACGTAAGTTTGCGACACCAGCACAAGAACTTGCCTTTATCGAAGCAGATGACAAACTGTCACGCTTACTTGATTTACTTGATGACGGAAAGCGTATCTCTAGTGAAGAACAAGCTTACGTCAGTAAAATGATGGAGAGACACAAAGTACTTTGTGATTTGATGGGCATCAAAGACGAAGAGGAAGAAGAAGTTGATCCGTTAGACTCATTAGAGTCTATCAGTTGGGACGAGTTTAAAGACTAACGAGTATTCATCAGTGTTAAGTTTTATTTTATTGGGTGCGGCGTTTCTGATTATCGCACCTTTGGGTTATTACGCGGGTACCCTGTTGTACAAACTCAAACAACAAAATATCAAGAAAGAACAGGTAAGGTTAGGCAGGGTAGATACGATTACTGATAGTATTATCGTTATCGTTAAAGCAATGCAACAACAGCAGTGTGAACTGTCAGAGGGCGTTATCCGCATCGTTCGCTTACTTGAAGCGCTTCCTATTTCACCTCAACCCGTATATCGAAACGACTACCCCCATACGTATTCTCTATTTACAGAAGTCAGTAGTTTTGCCATTTTGGAAGAGCGAAAGCAGTTACCGAAGAAAGAACGTATGGCTCAAGACTTAAAAAGGGGTCAGATTGAATCCGAATTTGAGTCAAAGGTCCTTGAAGAGTTACCGTCTATAAAGGCGTTTAGCGAGTCATTAAGAGTTAACTGATTACCCTAATATAGTGTTAAGCACACCCTGGAATACTCATGGGGTGTGCAATTGATCTACATAACGCCTAGACCGCCACATCCTCGGCTAACTGAGCAAATTTCCCCTACTTAAAATTGCTCACAAAATGTATACTATCCCACCTTTATTTAGTCAGTCTCAAATAAGCAACAAGTGTATGCAGAAATACGACATTAAAACCTTCCAAGGGCTTATCCTTGCGTTGCAGGATTACTGGGCAAGGCAAGGCTGTGTAATCATTCAGCCTCTTGATATGGAAGTAGGTGCAGGCACCTTTCACCCGATGACCTTTTTACGCTCTCTGGGCCCAGAGCCAATGAGTAGTGCGTACGTACAACCATGCCGCCGCCCAACTGACGGCCGCTATGGTGAAAATCCAAATCGCCTGCAGCACTACTATCAATTCCAGGTTATGTTGAAACCCTCACCAGATAATATCCAAGAATTGTATTTGGGCTCACTGAAAGAGTTAGGTTTCGATCCTCTGGTACACGATATCCGTTTTGTAGAGGATAACTGGGAATCGCCAACACTCGGCGCTTGGGGCTTAGGTTGGGAAGTCTGGCTTAACGGTATGGAAGTGACGCAGTTCACTTACTTCCAACAAGTAGGCGGGTTAGAGTGTAAGCCTGTAACCGGCGAAATTACTTACGGCCTAGAACGCCTTGCGATGTACGTGCAAGGTGTAGACAGCATTTACGACCTCGTATGGACCGATGGTCCTATGGGCAAGGTGACGTATGGAGACGTGTTCCTTCAAAACGAGATTGAACAATCTGCTTTTAATTTCGAACACGCAAGCGTACACGATTTGTTTAGAACATTTGATGAATGTGAAGCGATGAGTCAGTTGCTTATTGAAAAATCATTGCCTCTACCGGCCTATGAACAAGTAATGAAAGCATCCCATGCATTTAACCTGCTTGACGCCCGTCACGCCATCTCCGTTACAGAACGTCAGCGTTATATCTTACGAGTAAGAACACTCGCTAAAGCGTGTGCTGAGAGTTACTACCAAGCACGTGAAGCATTGGGCTTCCCACTATGCAAACAGGAGAAGTAAGCGTGCGCACAGAAAATCTATTATTCGAATTGGGAACTGAAGAGTTGCCCCCTAAGGCGCTAAAGAAACTCGGTTCAAGTTTGGCAGAAAATTTAGAAAATGCGCTGGCGTCAGCTGACCTTAGTTTTGATAGTGTAAAGTGGTTTGCCGCGCCTAGACGATTGGCCGTATTTGTCGAAGCGCTTGCAGAAAGCCAAAATGACAAGGTCGTAGAAAAACGTGGCCCGGCTGTTTCTGCTGCTTTTGATGCTGATGACAATCCAACTCGTGCGGCGTCAGGTTGGGCAGCTAGTAATGGTATCCAAGTTGAAGAAGCTGACCGTCTAGTGACTGAGAAAGGCGAATGGTTGCTTTATAAAGCTGAGGTAAAAGGACGCTCGATCACCGAATTGTTGAATGATCTTATTAATCAAGCTGTTGCAAAGTTGCCCATTCCCAAGCCTATGCGTTGGGGTAATAACGACACTCAGTTTATTCGCCCTGTTCACACGTTGTGCGTAATGTACGGCAATGAAGTTGTTCCAGCAACTGTGCTTGGACTTGAAAGTAACAACCAGATTCAAGGGCATCGCTTCCACGGCGAATCGCGTTTTACACTTTCTCATGCTGACAATTATATTGATGAATCACTAAGCCAATATGTTATGGCGGACTTTGAAGCGCGTGCGACTAAGATCAAAGCAGAATTAGAAGCCAAAGCAGAGACACTAGGTCTAACCGCAGATTTTGACCAATCGCTTTTAGAAGAAATTGCGTCCTTAGTTGAGTGGCCAGTAGTGTTAACAGCGAAGTTTGAAGAAGCCTTCTTGGCCGTTCCCAAAGAAGCACTCATTTACACAATGAAGGACGATCAAAAATACGTTCCTTTGTTAGACAGTAATGGAAACTTGTCGAATCAGTTTTTGTTTGTTTCGAACATTGAAAGCGCAGACCCATCACAAATTATCAGCGGTAACGAAAAAGTTATCCGCCCTCGCCTTGCCGACGCGGAGTTCTTTTTCAACACGGATAAGAAGACTCGCCTCGATGAGAGACTCGCCTCACTCAGTACGATATTGTTTCAGAAACAGTTAGGTACACTTAAAGAAAAGTCTGACCGAATTGCCTCACTGGCTGAGTCTATTGCAACACAAATAGGTGCTGATAGTACTGATGCTAAACGCGCGGGTTTGTTGTCTAAAACAGACCTGATGTCAAACATGGTAATGGAGTTCCCCGACGTTCAGGGTGTAATGGGTAAATATTATGCTCTCAATGATGGCGAATCAGAAACCGTTGCCAATGCGCTGTACGAACAATATATGCCCCGCTTTGCAGGTGATCAGCTTCCCTTAGCCAAAGAGAGTTGTGCTGTAGCGCTAGCAGACAAACTAGACACACTGGTCGGAATTTTTGGTATTGGTCAGATTCCAAAAGGAGACAAAGACCCCTTCGCGCTGCGTCGAGCCGCAATTGGTGTACTACGTATTATTGTCGAAAAGAACTTTACTTTAGATTTGGAAGTATTGGTTGCAAAAGCAGTGGAAGTGTACGGCGACAAGTTAACATCAAATGACACACAAGCACTTGTAGTCGACTTTGTACTGGGTCGTTTTCAAGCACTTTTGCAAGACCAAGGTTTCAATATCGATGTTATACAATCGGTTGCGGTCCGTCGCCCAACATCACCAGCCGATTTCAATGCTAGAGTGAAAGCGGTTAGTGCATTCAAATTGCTGGACGAATCAGAAGCATTGGCCGCCGCAAACAAACGAGTCGCCAACATACTTGCAAAGAACGCTAGTGATATAGAAGGCGTTGAACTTGACGAAGGAAAACTGGTAGAGAACGCAGAAATAGAACTCTACAAAGCCCTGAGAAACGCTGAGAGCGACGTAAAACAAAATGCGACGTCACATAACTACAGCGCTGTATTAAGTGCATTAGCGACGCTTAGAAACGTTATTGATGACTTCTTTGACAATGTAATGGTAATGGATGACGATTTAAGTATTCGCAAGAATAGGCTAGCTCTGTTGCAATTGTTAAGAGAGTTATTTTTACTTACCGCGGATATTTCATTGCTAGCAAAATAATACTAACCATTATTTTTCACAGCAAACTGGTATACACTAAAAGCCCATTTCCCAATGGGCTTTTTTATGCAAGACAGGAAGAATTAAAAAAATGAAGAAACTTGTTATCGCGACATCTTGTTTAGTGTTGTCGGCTTGTAGTTCACAAGGTTTTCGTTCCGTTCTTCCCATTGAGGCGCCCTATCCAAAAATCGAATTTGAAAACCTTTATCTAAAAGGCATCTTCAATTGGTGGGAAGCCAGAGAAACGCACAGATTTGTGAAGGGAAATACCGGCTGGTATGTTGAGCTGGAATTAATTGCAGATGGTCAACCATACGATTTCAAAATATCGGATTTCAATTGGACGCCGGATCAAACATGTGGTGCGACGTACGCTAACCAGCAAGTTGTTGCAAACAGCACTACTTACGCGCTTTGTGCTGAAGACAAAGGCAATTTAACGTTCACCCCGGAAAAAACCGGTATCTATCGGTTTTCAATATTCGACGCACAAGAACAACAGATAGGGCTTACCATCTCTAAGCGTTAACGAAAAATTCCGCTAGCAGCTTTATCGGTAAGCGTTTATCAAAGGTCCCTCGATTTCCCATAATACGTTCAACATTTACACCTTTGATGAATTAGTAGAAAAGGAAAAAACTTATAGCCCATATACGTGGTTGAAACGTCATTCCACTCTGCATTCGGTAGGAAAATAAAACGAGTCACCGCCTGCTACCGCGCGAAAGTGTAATACAAAGACAGCGTGTATAAGCGTAATCACTGTGTTATCACGCACTAAAAGTACAGTGCATTTTTGCAATCTTTACCGCGCCCTAAATAGCTTTGTCTCTCTCAACAATTCTTGTATGTAAGTGGATGTAAGACCGTTTAGCCCCAGACGCATTCCAATGATTTAACGCAACATAAAAAAACCACCCAATTGGGTGGCTTTCACTACGTTAAAAATATCAAACTTTTCTACGTTACACGTCAAGGTTCTCAACGTTTAGTGCGTTTGATTCAATAAATTCTCTACGAGGCTCTACCTGATCGCCCATCAAGGTTGTAAACAACTGGTCACAAGCAATAGCGTCCTCGATAGTAACTTGGAGCATACGACGGCTTGTAGGATCCATCGTTGTTTCCCACAACTGATCAGGGTTCATCTCTCCTAGACCTTTGTAGCGTTGTACGTATTGTCCACGCTTCGCTTCGGTCATCAACCAATCCAATGCTTGTTTGAAAGAATCTACGGGCTCTGTACGCTCACCACGTTGAATAAAGGCTCCAGCCTCCATCATATTATTAATAGCAGCATTTAGCTCGCTAATCTTCTTGTACTCATTTGAATCTACAAAATCGTGGCCGATTTGATATTCATAATCGATGCCATGAACACGAGTAATCAGGTTGATATAGAAGTCACTCGTTTCTTCGTTTTTGTTGATTTCAAAACGATACGTTGCACCATCACTTTCTTGTTCTGTTAACTCATCGACAAGTTTCTTGGCAATGCCTTCAAGCGTGGTCTCACTCTTCAAAGATTCTAGCGTTAGGATGTCAGAGTAAATCAATTTCGTTAGCAATGATTCAGGCATAATGCGATGCATACGCTTTATCATGGTTTCCGTCGACTGGAATTGTAGTACGAGATTTTCTAACGCAACACCCGTTATACCCGGTGCATCTGCGCTGGTGTGTAACGAAGCATTGTTAATTGCGATATTTGTAAGATAGCTGTTTAACGCGTCATCATCTTTGAGGTATTGCTCTTGCTTTCCTTTTTTAATCTTATACAAAGGAGGCTGTGCAATATAAACATATCCACGCTCGATCAGTTCGGGCATTTGACGGTAGAAGAACGTTAGCAATAGAGTACGGATGTGCGAACCGTCAACATCAGCATCAGTCATGATAATGATACTGTGGTAGCGCAGTTTTTCAGGATCGTATTCATCCCTACCGATACCGCAACCCAACGCAGTAATAAGTGTTGCGACCTCTTGAGAGGACAGCATCTTATCGAAACGTGCTTTTTCAACGTTCAAGATTTTACCTTTAAGAGGTAGGATAGCCTGGTTTTTACGGTTGCGACCTTGTTTAGCTGAACCGCCCGCAGAGTCACCCTCCACTATGTACAGTTCACTGTATGCGGGGTCTTTTTCTTGGCAATCTGCTAGCTTTCCAGGTAGACCGGCTAAATCTAACGCGCCCTTACGTCTTGTCATTTCTCGTGCTTTACGTGCAGCTTCGCGAGCTCGAGCTGCATCTATTATTTTGCTCGCAATGATTTTACTTTCAGAAGGATTTTCGAGTAGAAAGTCAGAGAACTTTTCGTTCATTGCAGACTCTACAGCGGGCCTTACTTCTGAAGACACGAGTTTATCTTTTGTTTGAGAAGAGAACTTAGGATCCGGTACCTTTACAGAGATTACTGCAGTGATACCTTCTCTCGCATCGTCGCCGCTAGCATTTGTTTTGGCTTTCTTATTTAGCCCTTCTTTTTCCATGTAAGAATTAAGTGTACGAGTCAAGGCACCACGGAAACCAGCTAAGTGTGTCCCCCCATCGCGTTGGGGAATGTTATTGGTAAAGCAGTAGATATTCTCTTGGAAACCATCATTCCATTGCATTGCCACTTCTACAGAGATGCCGTCTTCACGCTCCGACGTGAAATGAAACACGGACTGGTGAACGGGTGTTTTATTTTGGTTCAAGTACTCTACAAATGCTTGAATTCCACCTTCATACATGAAGTGGTCTTCTTTGCCATCTCGCTCATCTTTCAAACGAATGGATATTCCAGAATTCAGAAAAGATAATTCACGAAGTCGCTTCGCTAATATGTCGTAGTGAAACAGGGTATCAGAGAATGTGTCGCTACTTGGCCAAAAGCGAACACTCGTACCTGTCTTATCAGTTTCACCAATAACGGCTAAAGGCTGTTGCGGTACGCCGTGCTGATATTCTTGCTCGTGGGTTTTCCCTTCACGGCGAATACGCAGTTTGAGCTTGCTAGATAGTGCATTTACTACTGAAACACCAACACCATGTAGACCGCCTGACACCTTGTATGAGTTATCGTCAAACTTACCGCCAGCATGAAGTACTGTCATGATAACTTCTGCTGCAGAAACGCCCTCTTCAGGGTGCATCGCGGTTGGTATACCACGGCCGTCATCAGCAACCGAGACGGAACCATCTGTGTGAATTTGAACAGTAATTTCCGAACAGTGACCTGCTAGCGCTTCGTCGATCGAGTTATCGACGACCTCAAATACCATATGGTGAAGGCCCGTGCCGTCGTCAGTATCACCGATATACATTCCCGGGCGCTTTCTAACAGCATCGAGTCCTTTTAAGACTTTGATACTCGACGAATCGTAGTTGTTCTGCTCTGACATAACTTGCTTTTACTCCTCACTCACGTGACCATGTTCCACGTGAAACATTTTTATATTTTTATATTTTTTTATAAATTCCAATTGCTCAGATTCGATTGCAGTAACAAACACCTGAGTTTTCATCGATAGTAGGCCATCGATAAAACGTTCTCGCTTTTCTAAATCAAGTTCAGCGCCAACGTCGTCCAATAAAAAAATACTCTGCCGTTCTTTGGTTTCATACAGCAATTTAGTTTGCGCTAACTGAAGCGCTGCAACAGCCATTCTTAGCTGCCCTCTAGACAAAACTTCCTGCGCGTTTATACCGTCGACTTTAAATCGTAAATCCGCTTTATGAGGACCTAAAGACGTAAAACCAACTTTGTGATCATAAGACGTTTTACGCGCAATACTGTCTGCTAACGCCACGTCCTTTTCCCACCCTCTATAATACGAAATTTCGAGAGAAAACTCAGGTAGAAATTCGCTACAAATGGCATTAAAACACGATTTTAACGCATTAATGTAGCCCAGCCTAAACTTATCTACTTTTTCCCCATACAACGCCATTTGGGCGCTCCAATAAGGGATGTTGTTTCCTTGAGGATCGCTTGTCGACCGTAATGCCGCATTTCTTTGTTTTAGCAGCCTAGTATACATTTGAAAAAGGCCATTGAAGGAGTGTTCCACGTGAAACACTCCCCAATCCAAAAATCGCCTTCTTTCAGCGGGTGATCCTAAAATTAAGTCTGTACTTTGTGGCGTAAACAGTTGTACAGGTAGGTAGCTAACCAAATCGGCTAATCGACTAGACCTTTCTCCATTGATGCTACAAACAAACTCGTCGTGACGATTTCTATTGAGACCTAATCTGAGTTCGTTTCCCTCTGGATCTCTACACTTGGCAAAAACATTGAAAACATCAGCATCATGATTAATGACGACTTTATGTTTGTTTGTTCGGAACGAGCGACCAAACCCCAAATAATAAATCGCTTCCATTAACGAGGATTTACCGCTACCGTTTTTTCCAGTAACGACCGTTAATTCCGGCGATGGAGTCAAGATTACTTCGCGTAAATTTCTAAAGGAGGAAATCTGAATGTGTTCTAGCCTCATTTCACTAGAATCCAGGTTTTACAAACAATGGGGAATAGGAGCGTTGTCATGAAGAGAACCAAACCTTACCACTGTAAATGAAGACAATGGTAAGGCTAATTAAAAGCACCAAGCGCTTGAAATACTACAAACGCATCGGCATGACGACGTACAACGCTGCATCGTCCTGTGCGTCTTGAATAAGCGCACTAGAATTAGAATCAGAAAGACTAACCTGTACATCGTTAACGCCTAATGCGTTTAAAACGTCGATAAGGTAAGCAACGTTAAAGCCGATTTCTAAATCATCACCTTGATAATTAACGTCAACAATTTCTTCCGCTTCCTCTTGCTCAGGGTTATTTGCAGTAATCTTTAACTCACCAGAGGAAAGATTAAGGCGCACGCCTCGGAATTTTTCATTGGACAAAATCGCTGCACGAGAAAACGCTTCTTTTAACACCGCTTTACTCGCGACAATTTCTTTATCGCCGTCCTTTGGTAAAACTCTTCGATAGTCTGGGAAACGTCCATCAACCAATTTACTGGTAAAGATAAAATCAGTGGAAAACATTCTTAAATGATTCGCACCAATCTGAATCTTCAACTGCTTGTCATCTTCACTGCCAATTAGGCGCGAAATTTCTAATACACCCTTACGCGGAATAATGACCTGACGAGTCGGCAGAGTTGCTGCGGTATAAGGCATTCTGCACAACGCTAATCGGTGTCCATCAGTCGCAACTGTCCTGACTAGATTTTCTTCCGTTTCCAAAGACATCCCATTCAGGTAATAACGAACGTCTTGTTGGGCCATTGAAAAAGACGTGCTGTCAATTAGGCGCTTTAGTTCAGAGCTTGAGAGTTCAAACTCTACTTCACCTTCCCAGTCTTCAAGGTTTGGATAATCAGACGCGCTTAACGTAGATAGTGTATAGCGACCGCGACCCGCACGAATAACGGCTTTGTTGTTGTCCAAAGAAAATTGAATGTCTGTTCCATCTGAAATACCGCGACAGATATCAAACAATTTCTTAGCTGGAACTGTAATCTCACCCTCTTCAAACTCGCCTTCAAGTTTTATACTTGAGATAAGTTCTACCTCAAGATCCGTACCTGTTAACCAAAGTGCGTCTTCACTTACTTTGATCAATACATTGGACAAAATAGGCAAGGTATGGCGGCGCTCTACCGCACCAGAAACCAACTGAAGTGGCTGTAAAAATTTCTCACGACTGATTGAAAATTTCATCGATCCTAGTTCTCTTAATCCGATGGAATCGTCAGCAAATAGTGGCTATGACGATAAAGTCCTGATGAGGTTCTTATAGTCCTCTTTTATATCATGACTTTCCTCTCTTAGCTGCTCTATTTTTCGACATGCGTGCAAAACCGTCGTGTGGTCTCGACCACCGAAAGCATTTCCTAACTCAGGTAAACTATGATTCGTCAGTTCTTTCGCCAATGCCATTGCAACTTGACGAGGTCTCGCGACACTGCGACTGCGACGCTTAGACAAAATATCAGACACTTTAATCTTATAATAATCCGCAACCGTCTTTTGGATATTATCAACCGTGACTAATTTTTCTTGAAGCGCGAGCAAATCTCTCAACGCTTCCCTAACGAAATCGATTGTTATCGGCCTGCCTGTGAAATTAGCATTCGCAATAACGCGATTGAGCGCCCCTTCGAGCTCACGAACATTTGAACGAAGACGCTTGGCGATGAAAAACGCGACTTCATTCGGCAAATGAATTTTATTCTCTGCCGCTTTACGCATCAAAATAGCAACGCGAGTTTCAAGCTCTGGTGGTTCGATAGCAATCGTTAATCCCCAACCAAAACGTGATTTAAGTCTATCTTCTACGCCATCAATTTCTTTCGGATAACGATCTGACGTTAGAATTATTTGCTGGTTTCCTTCCAACAATGCGTTAAACGTATGGAAAAACTCTTCCTGAGAACGCTCTTTATTCGCAAAGAACTGAATATCATCGATTAACAATGCGTCTACAGACCGATAAAAACGCTTAAAGTCCTCTATCGCGTTGTTTTGTAGCGCTTTTACCATATCTTGGACAAAGCGTTCAGAATGCATGTAAACGATTTTTGCGTTCTCTTTATTGGCGATGATGCCATTGCCGACGGCATGCAACAAATGCGTTTTACCTAGACCAGTGCCACCGTAAATAAATAACGGGTTGTATGACCCACCTGGATTATTGGCAACTTGTGTCGCAGCGGCTCTGGCTAATTGGTTTGATTTACCCTCAACAAAATTATCAAACTGGTAAGTAGGATTGATATTACTTTTGTGTTTAGCCCCTTCCGGAATGGGTGTAATCGTATTAGGTACGGGAGACACTTTAGGTATAGCTTGTTGCGGCGGGTGACCAACCTGCAAACTTGGCGGTGCCATTGTTTCAGTAGGCGATGCTATTTGTGGCGTACTGGGTGTCGGGGCAGACCGGGTAGGTAAAGGCTGCTTTGACGCGACCTCTAGTCGCAATTGAGGTGCATTGGCACCAGCAAACTCAACAAACAGCTGGGTAATTTTATCGCGATATTTGTCTCTCACCCAATCCAAAATGAAGCGATTGGGCGCATACAGCGTCACCGAAGATTCATCTTGATCCGAAGACAACGGCCTTATCCACATACTGAACTGCTGAGTAGGCAGTTCTTGCCGTAATCGTTCGAGGCACAGATTCCAAATTGACATAAGATGAAGAAGCTCCAATGCTCGCTAAACATACCAGCTAAAACGAACACGAGCAGAGACGAAACAGAAAATTCGCCCCATATTTCTATTTATACTTATTCGTTGGGTAACAGCGATGTTTATATTTATTTTGTTTAGCTGTGGATTATCCGATCTTATCCTCTTAAACGCAATAATGATCTTTGACGATCGTTAAGATCTTTTACTGAAAGCCGCGTTTTTATTGGTTATAAGAATAAATAACTGCAATGAATGATCAACGGAAAACGATCGCTCTATACACGATCACTTCCAATAGA
Source organism: uncultured Alteromonas sp. (assembly GCA_963922845.1). Classification (GTDB taxonomy): domain Bacteria; phylum Pseudomonadota; class Gammaproteobacteria; order Enterobacterales; family Alteromonadaceae; genus Alteromonas. Next base: position 14,341 of record CAWUJV010000048.1, on the reverse strand, counting down.
TCACGCATATTTTTTGTCTTTTTTTCAGTTTTTTTAGCTATCCTGTGGATATTTTCTCTTGACTTTGAATTTTATTCACAGGCAAGTCTGTCATCCCCCTGCCCTTTTTCGCAATAAATTGTACTTTTATCGCCCATTTCCGTTGACATACAGGCCTTAGATCTCTAGAATTCAGCGTCCTTTTAGATGGGCGTTGATTTTGAGTGAACGGTTTACTCGGTTATATGGCCGGTAGGTAACTCATCTAAAGCCTGTGTTTAACCTCTTATAAGTGAGACTTTGGTCATGAAAAGAACATTTCAACCGAGCAACTTAAAGCGTAAGCGTTCACACGGTTTCCGTGCTCGTATGGCGACTAAAAATGGTCGTAAAGTACTAGCAGCACGCCGTGCAAAAGGTCGCGCTCGCCTTTCTGCTTAATGGTAATATCCCCCAAAGTGGGTGAGAAAGTATTTTCTAGGGAGTTGCGACTGTTAACTCCCTCCCACTTTACTTACGTCTTTAACGACGCTATTCCTGCTGTATCTCCTGCGTTTACATTACTTGCCAGAAAAAACACTCTGGGACATTCTCGTTTAGGCATAACACTTGCCAAAAAACGTATCAAAAAAGCACATGACAGAAACCGCATTAAGCGACTCATCAGAGAAAGCTTTCGTCACACGCACACCGCTTTACCAAATATCGATATAATAGTGGTAGGTAAATCTGGTGCTGATAAACTGTCCAATCAAGAAATATTCACTATTTTGGATAAGCAATGGAAAAAGTTGGCAAAGCGCTGCGAAAAGTAATTATATTAGTACCCCTAGTACTGATTAAGCTTTATCAGTTAATCATCTCTCCCATGCTTGGACCTAAATGTCGATTTGAGCCGTCTTGTTCGAATTATGCAGTGAGTGCGTTAAAAACGCATGGTTTGATAATTGGCAGTTGGTTATCGATTAAACGCATATTAAAATGCCACCCATTCAACCCGGGTGGATATGATCCGGTACCGGAAAAACACAACAATAAACATCTACACTAAAAGAGACCTCTATGGAATCGCAACGCAGTTTTCTGATTATAGGCCTGGCCATCGTGAGTTACCTACTCTGGCAACAATGGCATTTGGACTATGGAGTACAGCCAGTCGCTGAACCAGTTGAACAACAAGCCTTCTCTCCCACCTCGGAGGGCGTACCTTCCGTAGCAGAGGTGCCAGTATCTGCGGGCATTGATAGTGATGTTCCCGTTACCGAAGCGGCAATGCCAGTAGCATCGGAGACGGCACCACTACAAGATCGCATTATCACAATCAATACCGACACCTTATCTGTTGATATCGACTTGGTAGGTGGCGATATTCTAAGAGCAAATTTAAGCCAGTTTCCTGTCGAACAGGGGTCTCTCGAAACCTTTAGTTTGCTTAGACCGAACAATGGCTTGTACGTGGCCCAAAGCGGACTAGTCGGAAAAGATGGTCCTGACAATAACCCTGCAGGGCGCCCACGCTATACCGCTACCTCATCGTCGTTTGAACTCGAAGGCGATACATTGCGTGTACCATTAACATGGCGTAATGCGGACGGCTTAACGATCACCAAGACGTTTTCTTTCACCCGTGGTCGCAATGATATAGAAGTGTCTTATTCTATCGACAACCAAAGCACAACCGCGGCCCAATTTGCTCAATATGCTCAATTGAAGCAAACCCTTGTTCAACCTGACGGCAGTATGTTTATGCCAACTTACAGAGGTGCAGCCTATTCAACCTCTGATGAGTTATATGAAAAATACGCCTTCGATGACATTACTGATGAAAATCTAAATGAAACCACAGTAGGTGGTTGGGTCGCCATGCTCGAGCATTATTTCGTGTCTGCGTGGATCCCACCTCAAGATGAAACTAACAAACTTTATTCTAAAGCCACGGCGCAAAATGCCTACATAGGTTATACCGGAGCGGTATTTAACGTAGCTGCAGGCGAGAATGCTCAAGTTGCAAGTGTGTTGTATCTTGGCCCCAAAGATCAGGAAACGCTTAAAGCGCTTGCTCGTGGTTTAGACCTAACGGTCGATTATGGTTTCCTTTGGATTATTTCACAGTTCCTGTTCTCACTATTGACCTTTATCCAGGGTTTCGTAGGAAACTGGGGACTTGCCATCATCCTCATCACTGTGTTTGTGAAAGGCTTGATGTATCCATTGACGAAAAAGCAATATGAATCAATGGCTAAACTACGTAACCTGGCGCCCAAAATGCAACAGTTGAAAGACAGATTTGGCGATGACCGTCAAAAGATGTCTCAAGCGATGATGGAGCTGTATAAAAAAGAGAAAGTCAACCCAATGGGCGGCTGTCTTCCTCTGTTGTTACAGATGCCAATCTTCTTAGCACTATACTGGGTATTGCTTGAAAGTGTGGAACTTCGACATGCAGATTTTGCACTTTGGATTACTGACTTGTCAGTAAAAGACCCCTACTACGTATTGCCAATTCTAACTGGCGCCAGTATGTGGCTTCTACAGAAACTTCAGCCCAATACGATTACTGACCCTATGCAACAAAAGATTATGCAATGGATGCCTGTTATGATGAGTGCATTCTTCTTCATCTTCCCTGCAGGGTTGGTCCTTTACTGGTTAGTCAGTAACGTCATCACGCTAATACAAGCTAAAATCATTTATGCCTCGATGGAAAAACGTGGCATTAAAACATCTTAAATCAGTGTTTCACTAATCAGCCCGCAATAGCGGGCTGATTCATCAATAGAGGATACAACCTTGCCTTCATTCGATATTGTTTCTGAGTTAGATATGGAAGAAGTCCGCAATGCAACACAAAACGCAGAGCGAGAGCTTAGTACGCGTTTTGACTTTCGGGGTGTTGAAGCGAGCTTTGAATTCAAAGACAAAGCCGTGCTGATGTCAGCAGAGGCTGAATTCCAATTGCAACAAATGGAATCGATGTTCCGCAATGCCTGTGCTAAGCGGAGTCTTGACACCTCAGCCCTCGATGTTCAAAAGCCAAGCCATCACGGTAAAATTTTCCGTCAAACCATTGGGTTTAAAGAAGGCATTGAACAAGCTGTCGCGAAGAAAATCGTAAAAATGGTCAAAGACGCCAAAATTAAAGTACAAACTGCAATACAGGGTGATCAACTGCGCATTACTGGAAAAAAACGAGATGACCTTCAAGAAGTTATCGCGTTAGTTAAAGGTGCAGAGCTCGGCCAACCGTTCCAGTTCAACAATTTCAGAGACTAGTTTTATTTAGCTATGCCAGATCACAACCCAATGACCACAGATACCATAGTTGCACAAGCTACAGCCCCAGGCAGAGGCGGTGTAGGTATCATTCGCGTCAGCGGCCCGTTAGCAACAACTGTGGCGTCTCAAATCGTAAAACATGAACTACAGCCGCGTATGGCGACTTACACCTCGTTTTTTGACGAGCATGGCACCGTTGTTGACCAAGGCTTAGCCATTCAATTCGTCGCCCCTCACTCATTTACCGGTGAAGACGTGCTTGAATTGCAAGGACATGGCGGACAAGTCGTCATGGATATGTTGATCGATACGGTACTGTCAGTGGACGGCGTCCGCCTCGCTAGGCCAGGTGAATTTAGTGAACAAGCATTTTTAAATGACAAACTAGACTTAGCACAAGCTGAGGCAATTGCCGATCTTATTGACGCCAGTTCAAAGCAAGCTGCCAAAAGTGCGCTTCGGTCTTTGCAAGGTGAGTTCTCAGACAAAATACAAATTTTGTCTGACCAAATCATACATCTACGCATGTATGTAGAAGCGGCGATAGACTTTCCTGACGAAGAAATCGACTTCCTATCCGATGGAAAAGTTGCCGGAGACCTGAGTGACATTATTGATGCCTTAAAGCGTGTTTTAAAACAAGCACAACAAGGCACCTTATTGCGCGAAGGTATGCAAGTTGTCATTGCAGGAAAACCCAACGCAGGAAAGTCGAGTCTACTGAATGCACTGGCTGGTAAAGACAGTGCAATTGTTACCGACATTGCCGGTACAACACGAGACGTATTAAAAGAGCATATCAACATCAAAGGTATGCCTTTGCACATTATCGATACGGCAGGTTTGCGAGAGTCACCCGATAAAGTCGAGCAAATAGGTATTGAACGCGCTTGGCAAGCAATTAATGAAGCAGATCGAGTCCTGTTCGTTGTCGATAGCACTGAAACCTCGACGATTGATCCATACGATATTTGGCCTGCGTTTATGGATAAGCTACCCTCTGGTATGCCGGTAACCGTAATAAAAAACAAAGTCGACCAGACAGGTGAAGCGGCAGCACTGACACAGGTGAATTCAGAGCATGGACAATTCACCGTCATCAGTTTATCTGCTGATACGCTTGAGGGCATTGATCTATTGCAACAACATCTGGCGGATGCAATGGGACTAGAAGCCACAACGGAAGGGCAATTTATCGCCAGACGTCGTCATTTAGATGCACTGAATCAAGCGGCATCACATTTGAATATCGGTGAACAACAACTACATGACAGCTTGGCAGGTGAATTGCTCGCTGAAGAGCTGCGCTTAGCTCACCATTCACTCTCAGAAATCACTGGTGAATTCACGTCTGACGACTTGTTGGGTCGCATTTTTTCATCGTTTTGTATCGGAAAGTAATTCATGGCAACTCACTATTCAATTTTCGTTGGTTCCGTATTGGGCGCATCTGAGTATGTTGCCGACGCTATCGCAGAAGTGATTAAAAATAATGGCGATACCGTAGACATCAAACTTACCCCAGACATTAATGACGCAAATCGCGACAGTACTTGGATTATTTGCACGTCTACCCACGGAGCTGGCGATCTTCCAGATAATATTGCTCCGTTTCACAAGCAGCTTTCAGAAACCGATCTCGGTGGCATCAATGCCTATATCATTGGGCTGGGAGATAGCAGTTACGACACCTTTTGCTACGGGGCAGTGACGATGGAAAATACGTTGAAGCAACAGGGAGCGACAATTCGTACAACACCGCTTCACATTGACGTTTTACAACACCCGATTCCAGAAGATATTGCCGTTGAATGGCTAACGGAACAGCTAGCCTAAATTTATGTACACTCAGGCTGAATTCGACGCTTTATCAAAACCGCTATCAAATGCAGCTCGCGTATTGTATTGCCTTGGGTTGCGCCATACCGCAGACGCGGTCACGGGCAGTACAACGCCAATCAGCTACAAAACGCTCATTGCGCTCTTAAATGCCAACGAATCACGCTATACACGAGGCAGAGAAATCAATGAATTACTAAAAGCACTAGAACAGTGCGACCTGATTTCATTGGCGCCAGATCTTAACTTCGATCAATCATTAAATGGCGTATGTTTGTTTTTACCTTTAATGCTAGATACTCAGAATCAATTTGATTCGCTTCACCATCAACATATCGCAATGACAATGTTATGGCGTCCAGATACACAGTTATACAATGAAATTACGCAGCTACTAGGAACGATCGACGAAGCCTACACTGAAGAAGAACTGGGCGAATTTATCGCCTATTGGTTAGGAAGACCAATGACGCAGTTCACGCAATTTCAATGGACTCAAAAATTCGCACAACACATAAAACGCAATAGAACAGCGATAGGCATGACGCCCGTTAAGCAAGTTGGCACTCAAGTGGTCAGTACTGCTTCATCTATTGAAGTCGACGAAAATGCGCGTAAACTCGTTGAAAAATATGCGAGCAAAAACAGAAAGTCTTAGATCTTGTATTCCGTTGAATGTAACCATTAACCGAGACAATTAAACGCTATTATGGATTCGATCAAAAAACGTATTGATGATTTAGCCAAGGCAATGGGTAAACAACCTCAAGCTGACAAGGACTACATCGATTATCAAACGATGCGAAAACAATATGAGATGCAAGCGAACGATGATGTACGAAAACTACAGCAATCGTCTAAAAAAGACCGCATTACATCTATTCACGGCCGTTCTGACCTCAATCCAAAATGGACTTTTGACAACCTCATCGTCGACAGTGAAGACGTAATGGAGGCCGTGAGTATCGCCGATTCTTTCATTCACGCTCACAACGATACTGTTTGGCGTCAAAGCGGTTCTCATATGATGTTGTTTTATGGTGACTACGGCCGAGGAAAATCGCATATTGCAGGCGCTATCGCCCATCAATTAATTGAACAATTTGAAGTTACGGTTTTATACAGGCAATTGTCTAGTTTATTGGAAATGCGCTTTCATTCTTATGATTACAACGCACAAGACAATATCAGCCAAAAATTCAGAGAGGCCTATGAGGAACTGCTCTCCGTTGATTTGCTCATTCTGGATGAAGTCTGTGTCAATGAAACAGTATTAAAGAAAAACACCCAAAGCTGGTTAGGCAATCTACTAAGACAACGTTTAGTGGATAAGAAAAACTGTATCATGATCACCAATCACAATTTGTCTGAGCTCGAACATGCTTTGGGTCGCTATTGCTTTGAATCAATCAAAGAATACGATACCTACAAAGTTAAATTTTCCGGCCCAAGCCGCAGAAAAGGAATACAGATGACGGAAGCAGAAGCGACCGACGTCAAACCTAAATACCAACCAAACCAAGTCAGATAAAAATTTTTTAACGCTTTTAAACCTTTCTGATTTTCTACACGACATAGCATTCATGACCCAAAGGAGAATGCTATGTCTATCAATAAATTCAAAACACTTGCCGCACTTACATTACTTGCCAGCTCTGTCGTTGCAGCTGAAAACATTGAACGCCAATTCGACGCTGATCCAGGAGATAGACTCTATCTTAAAACGGACGCAGGCAGCATAGACATTGATACACACAACCGAGACGAAATCACGGTTGAGGTCGAGATCAGTGGCCGCAATGCAGATGATTTTGAAGTGACATTTGACGAAACCTCAAAAGGTTTAGAAATCAGAGGCGAACGAGACAGTGCCAACGGCTGGAACAACTTAAAAGTGAAGTTTTACGTCACTGTCCCTAAAGAATACGATGTAGAGCTAATGACCGCTGGTGGCAGTATTAAAATCGATGATCTCATCGGTAATATTGACGCCAACACGTCTGGTGGGTCTATCTCCATAGGGGATATTGAAGGAGACGTTAACCTGCACACATCAGGCGGTTCAATTAAAACAGATGCAATCACAGGGGAAATTGACGCTCATACGTCTGGTGGCAGCATAAACGTTACCTTTGCTACTCAACCTAAAGATGATGCTAGTTTAACTACATCAGGAGGGTCAATCACAGCAAAACTACCTGCTGATATCCAAGTTGATCTTGATGCCACGACAAGTGGAGGACGTGTAAGGAGCGAATTTGATGTCGATGGACGTGTTAAAAAGCAATCTATTCGCGGTGAGATCAATGGTGGAGGTCCACGTCTTAAACTGCACACATCTGGTGGTAGTGTTCGTGTAGAAAAAAATTAATCCACAAGCGATCATTTTCACAGCCCGCGTCATGCGGGCTTTTGCGCGCTACCTATCAAATTTAATCACCAATTTATCCCCAACCGGATCACATATTGATCAAGCATGTGGATATGATCCGCCGATCACTTGTGTATAACCTTTGATCAGGATCGGGACACAATTTCACTAAAATCTCCATGTGGATAAATACCCAAGATATACACAGGAAAGATCCCCTGTTACCGATCGTTTTTACCACTAGTTATCATTCTTGCAAACACATGATTTATATAAGAAAAAGTTCGTTACCCACAGAAGATCCTTTTCTTAATAAATATAAAAATAAAAGATCTCATAAGATCATAGATCTAATTAGCCAAGATCGAAAACGCGATAACAGGTATAATTGCGGAAAATTTAACCATTCCCATTAAGCAATAACTCAGATAAAATACGCGCCCTTTTTTATTGGGCCAGTGTTTTATTTTTCTAAGTTGTGGCGAGGTAACCATGTTTTATCAACAAGAATTTGATGTCATCGTAGTAGGTGGAGGTCATGCTGGAACAGAAGCAGCCTTAGCATCTGCGCGGATGGGTGTATCTACGCTTCTTCTAACACATAATATGGAAACCATTGGCCAAATGTCCTGTAACCCTGCAATAGGTGGAATTGGTAAAGGACATTTGGTAAAAGAAATTGACGCGTTAGGCGGCGCAATGGCGTTGGCAATTGATAAAGGTGGGATCCAATTTAGAACGCTTAATTCAAGCAAAGGCCCTGCTGTGCGTGCTACTCGTGCCCAGGCTGATAGAACACTGTATCGCAACGCAATAAGACAGATTGTTGAAACACAAGATAACTTAACGGTTTTTCAACAAAGTTGTGATGATTTGATCGTTGAAAACGATCGCGTCGTAGGTGTTGTAACGCAGATGGGACTCAAGTTTAAAGCAAAGTCTGTCGTGTTAACCGTTGGTACTTTTCTCGGTGGTACGATCCACATTGGTTTGGAAAATTACAAAGGCGGTAGAGCGGGTGATCCACCTTCCATTGCATTGGCACAAAGGCTTCGTGCACTGCCATTCCGTGTTGATCGCTTAAAAACAGGAACGCCTGCACGTTTAGACGCTCGAACCCTAGACTTTTCTGTAATGCAGCCTCAACCGGGTGATGATCCCGTGCCTGTTTTTTCGTTTATGGGATCGCAACAAATGCATCCAAAGCAGATCCCTTGCTACATTACACACACGAATGAACAAACTCATGAAATTATTCGAGGTGGACTTGATCGTTCACCCATGTACACCGGCATTATCGAAGGTGTAGGACCGCGTTATTGCCCGTCTATTGAAGACAAAATCATGCGCTTTGCCGATAAATCGTCCCATCAAATCTTCGTTGAACCAGAAGGTCTCAACAGTATGGAAGTGTATCCCAATGGGATATCAACCAGTTTACCTTTCGATGTACAGATGGCGTTGGTCCGCTCAATTAAAGGGTTTGAGAATGCGCATATCGTAAGACCGGGCTACGCCATTGAGTATGATTTCTTCGATCCCAGAGATCTCAAGCAAACGCTAGAAACGAAATTTATTGAGGGACTATTCTTCGCAGGTCAAATCAACGGTACCACGGGTTACGAAGAGGCGGGAGCTCAAGGACTTATAGCTGGGGCAAATGCTGCGTTGCAAGTTCAACAAAAAGATCCATTGATACTGCGTCGCGATCAAGCTTACATGGGGGTTCTCATTGATGATCTAGCGACAATGGGAACCAAAGAACCTTACCGCATGTTTACTAGCCGTGCAGAATACCGACTATTACTGCGTGAAGACAATGCTGACAGTCGTTTGACTGCTATTGGTCGCGAAATTGGTTTGGTTGACGATGATAGGTGGGCTGCATTCAATGAGAAAATGAACGCGGTAGAAACCGAGCTTCAGCGACTTAGAGGACAATGGATCCATCCTGATCACACTGCTGTTGACGACCTCAATCCACTACTTAAAAATCCGGTTAGCCGAGAGCATTCTCTAGAAGAGCTGATTCGACGCCCTGAGATGACTTACGACACGCTAATGTCAATTCCTGCTCTTGGCCCAGGTTTGGATGACCCCATTGCTGCAGAGCAAGTAGAAATTCAAATTAAATACGCAGGGTACATCGCTCGTCAGATGGATGAGATCGCTAAAGCACAGCGACATGAAAACACCCTACTTCCGGCAGAATTTGATTACAGCAAAATATCTGGTCTGTCGAATGAGGTCGTTGCGAAATTAACGGATGCTCGTCCTGAAACTATTGGCAAAGCATCGCGAATTTCAGGGATCACTCCCGCTGCCATCTCACTGTTACTGGTGTATTTGAAAAAACATGGGCTATTGAGAAAACACGAACTGAAAACGGCATGACCTCAGAACAACAAAAACTGACTGATATTCTCTTAGACGGCGTGGCATCGATGGCATTTGACCTGTCGCCACGTCAAACTGAACAATTGGTGTCCTATGTTCTCTTGATGAACAAATGGAACAAAGCTTATAACTTAACGTCTGTTCGCGATCCCGAACAAATGATGATCAAGCATATCCTTGATTCTTTGGCTGTATCGCCATTTGTCGAGGGACAAGACATCATTGATGTTGGTACGGGGCCGGGTCTACCGGGTATTCCTCTGGCCATCATGCACCCAGATAAAAACTTTACGTTGTTAGACAGCTTGGGTAAGCGTGTTCGATTCATGAAACAGGTAGTTTATGAGTTAGCACTAACTAACGTAAATCCCATTCAATCCCGCGTAGAAGCCCATAAACCAAGGGCTCCATACGATATTGTATTAAGCCGAGCATTTGCGTCACTAAAAGATATGTTGCACTGGTGCGAGCATCTGGTAGATTTTGATGGAGTGTTCTATGCACTCAAAGGGCAGCATCCGGATGAGGAATTGGCCGTTCTTGATGATACATTCAATGTCGTATCGATCACTGCTCTGCATGTGCCCAATCTTGAAGGCGAGCGACACTTGGTCAAAATACAAAAGTGTGAAGGGAAAGCGTAGTGGCAAAGGTTATCGCAATAGCGAATCAAAAAGGTGGTGTTGGTAAGACAACGACTGCAGTTAATGTCGCAGCGTCAATGGCGGCCACAAAACGCAAAGTTTTACTGATCGATCTTGATCCTCAAGGCAACGCGACTATGGGAAGTGGTGTTGATAAATACGAGGTCGAGGCAACCAGTTACGAGCTTTTAATCGAAGATAAGCCAATTGACGATGTAATTGTCAAAGATACATCTGGCAAATACGATATTATTGCAGCCAATGGCGATGTCACAGCTGCTGAAATCAAGTTAATGGAGATGTTTGCCCGAGAGGTGAGACTGCGCACGGCGCTCGAACCTGTGATGAGTCACTACGACTACATTTTTATCGATTGTCCACCGTCTCTCAATCAGCTAACGGTCAACGCACTTGCTGCTGCTGATTCTGTTTTGGTACCAATGCAGTGTGAATATTATGCACTTGAGGGTTTGACCGCGCTAATGGATACCATTCAAAAGCTCGCATCTGTGGTTAACCCGAATCTTAAGATAGAAGGTGTCTTGAGAACCATGTATGATCCGCGCAATCGACTTGCTAACGATGTCTCTGAACAACTAAAGCGCCATTTTGGCGAGCAAGTCTACCGAACTGTAATACCACGCAATGTTCGTCTTGCTGAAGCACCAAGTTTTGGTGCCCCTGCAATGTATTACGATAAATCTTCGACTGGTGCAAAAGCTTACCTTGCGCTAGCTGGGGAAATACTACGTCGTAAAGACCGAACGCCCTCGCCTGCGATGGCGAGTTAATTGACCTGAATTCAGGGCTTTGAGGAAAATATGTCTGCTAAAAAAAGAGGACTCGGACGCGGTTTAGATGCGCTGCTTGCCACTAGCCAAAAGACCACCCAATCGGAAAACGCTGATGCAGCTGAGGCACTGGTAGCTGCAAATGAGTTGAAAAAACTCCCTATCGAGTTTTTACAGCCGGGCAAGTATCAGCCTCGTAAAGACATGTCTCCTGATGCACTAGAAGAATTGGCGTCGTCTATTCGGTCACAAGGTGTTATTCAACCTATTGTTGTTCGTCCCGTTGGTTCAGACAAATACGAAATTATTGCGGGTGAGCGTCGTTGGCGTGCCGCACAGATGGCTCAACTCGACGTTGTACCTTGTTTGGTAAAAGACGTTCCGGATGAAGCGGCCGTTGCAATTGCGTTGATTGAAAACATCCAACGCGAAGATTTGAATGCGATGGAAGAAGCCCAAGCATTAGACCGTCTCATGATTGAATTTGAATTGACTCATGCTGAAGTGGCACAAGCGGTAGGCAAATCAAGAACGACGGTGACAAACTTGTTGCGATTAAATAATCTCAATGAAGACGTCAAAAAGTTAGTCGAGTATGGCGATATCGAAATGGGTCATGCTCGTGCCCTACTTGCGTTAGAAGGTGACGCGCAATCAGAAGCGGCACAGACCGTTTCTGGAAAAGGCCTCACTGTGCGCGATACGGAAAAATTGGTCCGTAAACTATTAGAACCTGCAAAACCCAAATCTGAAAAACAACTCGATCCCGATGTAGAGCGTTTGATGACTTCATTGTCTGAAACGCTTGGTGCACAAGTGTCGATTGATCACAACGCCAAAGGCAAAGGTAAACTCGTGATTAATTTTAGTGACTTGGACCAACTCGATGGGATTTTGTCTCGCATACAATAATTTAACAAAAATCTGACATATTGGTGGTTTATTGCTCATTGTGGTGTTAATTTGAGCAGTGGTTGCGAAGTGTCAAACATAGTTGACCGTTATTGCACTGGTAAATTTTCAGAATAAGCTTCATAAACCGTTATTGTGTTGAAAATTATTACTGAAACAGTATACTTCTGACGCTTTTTGTTGGGTTTGAACAACCAGAGAGTCACTGTGAAAAATAATATGGCTGCCAAGGGTAAGCGGCTAGCCAAAAAAGGGCTACAAACACAGCTTGTTGTTGCGTTCTTAGTCGCTCTCGTTACAGGGTTGTTTGGGTCTGCTCATCTGGCGGTTTCGGTGAGTGCAGGCGCGTTTACTAGTATCCTACCCAACCTAGTATTTGCTGTTTTTGCGTTCAAATACTCCGGTGCCAGACAAAACCAACTGGTAGCGCGGAGTTTTAGCCAGGGCTCTAAATTAAAACTGGCACTGACAATGATTTTATTTGTAGTTGCATTCAAGCAGTTCCCTGAGAACGCGCTTCCCATCATGTTGGGGTTTGCAGTTGCAACGGTGAGCTACATGCTCGCTTTGTTCTGGTATGGCAAAAAGATAAACGTGCAATCGTATTCTCAATAACTATCCCATTCCAAAAGAACACACGAAACGCTTTTACACTTTAAAATTAGGTTGAACAATGGCATCTGAAATAACTACCTCAGAATATATCAAGCACCACTTGACCAATGCCACCATGTGTACCACAGAAGAAGGGATCGCTTTTAACAAAGCGTGTGCTGACGCTGGGTTCTGGTCATGGCATATCGATACTCTAGCCTGGTCTATCGGTTTGGGTTTACTTTTCCTTTGGATTTTCCGTCGTGCTGCGACGCGAGCAACCACGGGTGTACCAACTAAATGGCAAGCTTTCATCGAAATGGTAATTGATTTTGTAAACGAAAACGTTCGCGATTCATTCCACGGTTCAAACAAACTTATCGCGCCACTGGCGTTGACAATATTTGTTTGGATTTTCCTCATGAACCTTATGGATTTGGTGCCTGTTGACTTCTTGCCTTGGGCTGCCGGTCAAATCGGTTACTACGGTTTTGGTATGGACCCACACGATGTGTACATGAAGGTCGTTCCTACTACAGACCTCAACCTTACACTAGCGTTAGCGATTGGTGTGTTCATTTTGATTTTGTTCTACTCAATCAAGGTTAAAGGCTTTGGTGGCTTTGCTAAAGAGCTAACATTACAGCCGTTTAACCATCCTTTGATGATTCCAGTAAACTTTATCCTCGAGAGTGTTACGCTACTTGCAAGACCTTTTTCTTTGGCTCTTCGTTTGTTCGGTAACTTATACGCGGGTGAGTTGATCTTCATTCTTATCGCGACATTGGGTATGTGGCAATTGCCATTGCACTTCCCATGGGCAGTATTCCATATTTTGGTCATCGTGCTTCAAGCGTTCATTTTCATGATGCTAACTATCGTGTATCTGAGCCTTGCCCACGAAGATCATTAATGAGTTGTAACCTTGCTTGGTGAACCTGGAAACACACAAGCAAGGTAAACGAAGTTTAGATTTTTTTAACCTTTAACTTTTAAATTTTAATTTTAACTTAAATCGGAGACGTACATGTTATACATCGCTGTTGCACTACTTATCGGTCTTGGTGCCTTGGGTACTGCTATTGGTTTCGGTATCTTGGGTGGTAAATTCCTAGAATCTTCTGCTCGTCAGCCTGAACTAGCACCACAACTTCAAACTCGTATGTTCATCGTAGCAGGTCTTATCGATGCTATCGCGATGATCGGTGTTGGTATCGGCCTATACATGTTGTTTGCACTTTCTTAAGAAAGCCTTACTAGTCGTTAGTTATTTGCAAACACATATTGAGGAGGAGCGGTCGTGAGCATAAACGCCACTCTTATAGGTCAATTAATCGCATTTGTTGTTTTTGTGTGGTTCTGCATGAAATATGTATGGCCGCCATTGTTGGCAGCAATTGAAGAACGTCAGCAAAAAATCGCTGATGGTCTTGAAGCGTCAGAGCGTGCTGAGAAAGACCTGGAATTAGCTCAAGCGAAAGCTACTGAGCAATTGAAAGACGCGAAAGCGCAAGCAGCTGAAATTATCGAGCAGGCTA
>CAWUJV010000047.1:0-37141 GCA_963922845.1 uncultured Alteromonas sp. | reverse complement strand
GATATTACGCCTTGCCCATCAAAGCTCCAAAAGCAAAAAATGTCGATCTGGCACCCTTGTTCTTGGAGTTTATAAATAGCACCTTGTTTTTCGTCTAACAGTTCAATGATTGCATCGACGTGTTCCGATGTCTTATTTGAGTTAACTCGACCTTCCGTTGACCAATTCCAGTAATGGGTGTCTCGATGAGATCTAATTTTTGACCCAATATCTCTTGGACGTTGATTCGTTGGGAGTATTTTTAACGCAAATGTCATTTCCGTTGGCGAAATGTTCTTTGAAAAGATCCGCAGAGAAGCAAAAGTGTTCGTACAGCTCATATTTTCTGATGTATTACCTTTAAACAAATAGGGAGTTAAATTGCATAGCAATTTTTACGTTTTGCATCATCCTACGAGCGCCAGATAACTAATGGAGGTTAACTTATTTCGACCACAGCACGCGCTCCACTTTGCATGTATCCTTTACAATTATGGCTCTCGGATACTCTTTTGGGTTTGTTTTAAAGATTGACGGCTTTCTTAAGACCACCCAGTTTCCGATTTGGTCTTCTACTGTAAAAATACTTATTTTTTGACGATATTCAGGATACAAATCAACTATAGCGTTAACGCCAATATCTAACGCTTTCTCGTTAGAGCAAACACCAAGTTGTGATGATGTTAAAGAAAAAACAAGTAGGAATAGTGACATAGCGTTAGTAGTGACCCTCATTGCCAAACCTAAACCGGCTTAAACACTGTTTAACCAAACAAATATGAGAAACCGTCCATCGTTTTCAGTTGCCACGCACTTGAGTTTCGCGCTCATTTTTTAACCATTGCCAAAATTTTACAATCTGTGGGAACTCGTGCTAGGCGATGAGAAGAGCTTTCCTTTACTATCACTAATTCGCTACGCTCCGGAAGATGCTTTGGTAATTTAATATTTTTAACGATACCAAGATTATGTAGAGCATTTAAAACCCACCAGCCAGGGTCGGGTTCATCGTCGTATAATCCCAACATCGCCGAGCCTGGATAAGCGTGATGATTATTGTGCCAAGCTTCTCCCATCGATAACAGACCTGCAAGTTTTATGTTATGGCCCTGTACAGCTGCACCTTTAACCTCCCACGTTTTATCCCCTTTATTGTGGGCAAAATATCCTACTAACCAATGCCCCCCAACTGATACAACAATTCTTACTGACACTCCCCACACTAACCATGACATACCACCAAGAAAAAATAACGGAACGGCTATAACTAACTGTTGGAGCATCCACGTTTTTTCAATAAACAAGTAAAACCCATCCAAACTGACCTCTTCCTCTATTTCGAATACTGGAGGATGCCTAAGTTTCAGATCACAATGCAATTGCCACCAGCTGTCTTTAACGATTTTTGAACCATGTAACAAATAATCATGACATGTCTCTTGCCTTTGTGCCCAATCCCGAAGATCGTGCTGAATAATCATCCCAATTGGGCCTGCCATACCTACCAACACACCTAAATAAACAAACAGGTATTCCATCCATTTCGGACATACATAAGAACGATGTATTAGCAATCGATGCATGCCAAGAGAATGGCCCAAACACAAAGTGACTAAAGAAAGAAGGATAAAAATAGCAAATGCACTAAAAGAGAAAAAAAATGGCGCAATCAAAATCGTAAGTAAAAGATGTAGCAAAAACCAAGTTGATTTAACAGGACTCCATTTTACGTCACCACAAAAAGCACTAGTGGACTCGGTTGACTTTACCCTATCGGTACAAAGCATGACTATCCTTAGAATGCTAGCGCCCCGATTTACGACGGCGCGTTAGTGAAAATAACAAAAGTGTAATCGCAGAGAGCTCATCTTGCTAGGTAAGTGCTGTTTCACAACTCATCAACGTTTTCCATCTTGGTCTTGCTCTGCAAGTATTTTCGCGACTTTTTCTCGCTCCCATTTTTCGCCAAAAGGTTCAAACACAACAAACCATAGGGCACCGATAATCGCAGCGAACGACAAAAATACCACAAGCAATGCTCCACTATTTTCACCGCCGTTGTAATTGGGAAGCATAAACATAACAAAGATAGCAACAAGAAACGCCGAGAGTGCATAGAAATACTTTATCGATTTAACCTTTTCCAATACCGCTTCTTTTTCAGATGCAAGTTCACTAGTCCCTGATCTTGCATCGGTCGCTGACATGTTGTCTTGTTCTATTTGAAACCTTAATTCATCCGTCGACATCTCAAAAACGGCAGCCAATGATTTAAGGGTTTCGATACCGACACTTTCGCCTTTTTCAACCCGCTGTATTGTTCTCACATTTAGGCCACTTAATTGGGCGAGTTGTTCCTGGGACCAATTTCGGTCCATTCTCAAAGACTTCATTGCTACGTCTCATTTGTTGTTCAATACCCATACAAGATACACCAAAACGGCCCTGTCGGTCATGACTGACAGGCGACAAATTGGCGACACCAACGCCAAACGCATACAAACAATAACGCGATTTTTTCATTTTGGATGATAAAAAGGAGCCCAGTGCTATTTACAAACATCAGGGATAGTTGGAACGACTAGTCTGTCTCTCCTTCCCTTTTCTGCTGGCACAACGACGTTTCATCCTGCCATCACTAAGGCATTAAGTGTGAATCTCTGCGCTCAAGAAAATCGACTCTGTCCAAGCGGTTGATACGCTCTTGCTCCAATAAGACAAAATCCGCTTCTAAATCGAAAATGTCGTTTTGAAGTAGCTTAATGTCGTCGAGCAATCGAATTCGGGTTTCTTTGCTTGTCGCGTCTTCAACAATAATGGCTTCTTTTTTTGCAATCTCATCGTGGATATGAGCAATGTTCGACTCAACTTGAGATAGATTAATTTCCGCTTCGCGTACTAACTCTAACGCACGATGGTGGTCCTTGCCTTTACTCAACGCTTTCAAGTACGGCCCTTTAACCTCTTCAGGGCAGATACCATTATAGTCGTTGCCCCGTCTTCCGTGTTTGAAGCCGTTTAGCGGCGTACAATACTCCCTTGCCCCTTTGTCATGCCCGCGTTCGTATGACTCAAAATCCGGCGTCACATTAAACGCCGCACAATCAGACTGATAATCGCCTACACGCGTGGCCAATACGCCATTTGCTCCATCAACATATCCCAGCGTAAACCAATTAGCATTAAGACATTCATCCTGATTTAAACTGGCACATCCAGAAACCATCCCTAAACACAATACTGCAAACAATGCGCTTAGATATCGATTCATTTTATTCTCCCTCTTTCTTGGTGCGTAGCGTAGTAATCTATCATTGCTTTTTTGATACTACTTATATTAATTGTAGTTCCTGAGCGCCAGCTGAACGACTCGACGCTAGTCGTTGTTTTTGTTGGTTATAAAAAAAGGCACATCTGTGCCTTTTTGTAAGTTATCTTCGCGCTACACTTCTTGTCCAGACATGGAAGCCGCCAAATCATCCAGTTCAGATGAGGTACTATCGAACTCACCAGATTTATAGCTGTATTCCACTTTGACGTGAAAACTGGACCGCCCATACTTGACTACAAGTTTATCGGCATCAAAATGCTTTACAGTATTGAGAAAGCGGTAGGCGTCTGGTTCTGTTTCAAACACGTACTCTAACTGATTAGTCATGTTATTTGCCCAACATATGTTTATGAAGAATCGCTTTCAGCCTAGGTAGCAATGCAATTGCGTCGGCGTTGATCTCACCTTGAGATAACCAGTTATCAATCAAGCTATCTGCGTCAGCCTGCTCTCCTTGCTCAAATTTGGCGGTCATCATGTCTAATTGTACTTGTTGACGTAACGCCGGGTCATCATCGCTCGGTTCTACCTGCAATAGCACTTCAAGCTGGATAGTGGTCGGTAGGCGATTTTTCGTGTCAACCGTCGATGACGCTAGCGCATTTTGCCACGATTTTTTCAATTGCGACCAGTCATCTGACGCTTTCGCCTCTTCAAGATCACCTGATTCTAGTCGTTCAACCACCCGTATTAAAGCATCGATAGACCTTTGACGTGCTTGTTGTTTCGCTGCGTTCTTGGCGTCTTGAATACGCTGATACAACTCATCCATGGTCGCTTTTTGCTTACTGACCTGCTTGCGCGGCAACGCCTTGAAAGCTTCTGCTAGCGTATCAAGCTGTTGCTTTTGTTCGCTTTCAGTCAGATTATCAAAGTTCTCGACCAACGCTTCTAGAGTCGATGACAATGCACTGTGCTTCTCGCCTAAATCAGATTTTCTCTGTTGCCTTAGTGATTTTATTGCTGCAAACACTTTATCGTTAGCGCTGCGAAACTCTCGCCACAACTTAGTCTCATGTCTTCTTCCGGCAAAACCAACATCCTTCCATTGTTTTTGCGCCGCTTGAGCTAAATCACTTGCAGAATCGCTCAGCTCTTCAGACAGAAGATGGCTGACTTTTTCGATCAACGCCAATTTTCGTTGTCGATTTGTTTGATACCACGCGAACAGTTTATCGTTGTACTGAGCGACGGCTTCATCCCATGCTTGCTTGAGTTTTACATAATCCTCTGCATTCACATGACCTGCTTCGTGCCATTGCTGTTTAAGTTTTTCAACTTCCTTGTGAAGGGTCGCTTCTTCGAGGTCAGCATCAAGCGAAGAAAGCGTTTGAATCAACGACTCACGTTGAGTTTTCGCTTGTTCACGCAGTGCTTCTTGAGCAGCGTAATGCTCTCGGCAAGGAGCGAATGCTTGTTCCAACAGCGCGTCGAACGTTTCATCGAGTTGCTTTGCGTCTTCGGAACCGTCATTGCCTAAACTTTGCCATTGCGTGCGTAAGTATTTGATCGTTTTGGTCCGCTGACTGACATTCGACACCTTTTCTTTTACCAGTCGATTTACTTCTTCTAGCAACGCTGGTTTTCGTGGCGCGGCGATGTAAGATTGCCAGCCTTGTAGCCGCTCCACTTCCTGCTTTACGTCGTCGAAACGCTTTTCAATAGCGGATTTAAGATCATCTTCTAACGCCTCAAAATCACTCGCTAACTTCGTAAAGCGAGACATGGCTGGTCTAAATTTGCCTTGGCTAATGAGATTGGTTACAACACTGATATGACGACGACAAACACTGAGTTTTTCGTCCCGTCGTTTATCCATGCGTTTTTTCTCATTCGCTACAAACTGGTTAAAGGCAAGCCAACGCTGCGTCCAAGCCTCGGGTATTTGATGGAAACCATCAATCAAGGCCGCCCACTCACCTTTCATTTCTGTCAGCCAGTCAGCGTTATTGACACTACCTGAGCCAGCTTCGACTGCCGATTGACGTTGTTCCAACGTAGTTAAAAACGCCGTCACAGCAGCCCCCTTACGTTGGATGTTTGGGAAGTCATCAATGACCAATTGGTGTTGATTCAATTCCGCCTCTATCTGCTCGTAGCGGCGTTTTAGATTAAACGATTTCGCTTGTGTTATGAGGGTTTCCGCTTCTTGAATATGTTGTTGTGCGGCTTCAATTTGTCCCATAGTCACATCATTCATCGCATCACTGATTAGTGCGCCAACGCCGGCACGAGCGTTTTCAATGGCAAGATCAAGTTGTTGGTCACAGAGCACTTTCGCTTTGGCCGCCTGTGCCTTTTTATACTCTGTTTCTAGACGCTGTTTATGTGATGTGAGTTTGTCAGACAAACTAGAATACTTCAGATTCAGAGCTTCAACCGTTTGCGTTTCTAAGCAATCAAATTGCGTTTGGTATTGAACAAATTCGTCAGCTAAGGCCTGTGATGTGTCAACGACCAGCTCAAAGTCAGTCTTATCGAGTTGAGCTTGCAACTTAGCTAACACCAATCGACATTCTTTTTCCAACACAATGGGCTTGTTTTTAATTGCTATTAAGGTATCCAAACGCGCTTGAATAAGCTGTTTTGTCTCATTCCGTTTGGCTTTTCTCTGTAACTTTTGAAGCAAATCTGTGTCTTGAGAGTTTGACACGATAATACGCTGTACCTCATCGGAGGCACGGTTTAAAAAGAACGTTTGCGTAACATTCTGACGACCCACTTTCTCAAGTAGTTTTATCACCAGTTGAGTTTCAGTTAACAGTGTATCGTCTTGATTAAGCGCTTTAACCAGTGTTTCAACGTTTGCCGATTCGATTAAAAATGCGTGTTTCTCTTGAGTAGACAACTCGTGGCCGTTTTCAAACAGCGCGCGCTCGACAACATTTGAGGCGTGTCGCTTAACTCGTTCGTTGGCCGCTATTTGCGACATTTTTTGCCACAACGCAAATGAATCTATTTTCGCAAGCGCTGCAAGGCTAACGTCCGGGTTATCATCATTGAACGCTAACTCGTGTAACACTCTACGTTCATTGGGGTTTTCAGGAGACAGTTTGTCTATGGCTGCAAGGCGCTTGCTGGGATCCTTGCTGTTATGCGCGGGGGTAAAAAATCGATTAAATATCATCCTGTTTAAACCGCACTATGGTCCTTTTTTCTTGATCTGTTTTTAATTCTGCACGCAATTCACTTTTGCTTTTGTGCACAATCTCGCCATCTTCATTCACTGTCATATGTTCATTTGAACGTTGTACTTTTGCTTGATACAACAAAACAGCTTGAAGTGTGTTTTCTTTTTGTTCATCCGACAACGCCGTGCCGTCAGGCCATTTGCCAGTTTCGACGGCGGCACGTAATCGCTCATAAATTTCTGGCGTCATTGACGCCACTAGCATTTCTACATTCATTTTGACAATCGTTTAATTAAAACTGCTCTTACACGACTAACGAGGTACCACACCATACCGGCAATGCTGCCTAGGATAGCCATATTAAACTGAAGACTGCCTGTTTCTGGCGCGCCCCAATACATAAAACCAAAGCCCGCAATAAACATCAGCATTGCCAATAACGATTGATTTTGCAGACTGTGGAGCTTTTTGAATCGCTGTAAGCTTTGTTTTCGTTGAATGTCCTCTGCGCTTGCTTCACCTATTGCGAAATCGCAATGAGGACACACTTTCGCTTTGTCTGAGATTTTTTTACCGCAAGCAGGGCAATCAATCAGT
The DNA here is from genome assembly GCA_963922845.1 of uncultured Alteromonas sp. Lineage (GTDB taxonomy): Bacteria > Pseudomonadota > Gammaproteobacteria > Enterobacterales > Alteromonadaceae > Alteromonas. The sequence continues at coordinate 30,103 of CAWUJV010000047.1, read as the reverse complement.
GCCATGTAACACTCCAAGTTATCGAATTAAGCAGCCCATGCAAACTGAAGAAGGTCAGTGACATACAACAATGATAACGGGCTAACGAATTGAATGGATCAAGCTAATTTGCTTAAAACAACACCCATCTACTGATGCAGATGGGTGCTGCTATTAACGTTTATCAACCGGCGACTATTTTTCGGCGCGTTGCCAATATTCATCTACCGTTTCTTTCATTTCTTTACTGAGTAGCAGGATACCAAGTAGGTTGGGTAAAGTCATTACAACAATGGCCACAGCCGATAATGCCCATACCAATGTGGTATCTGAGAACGACGCCCACACAAAGCCCGCGCAATAGATGACTCGATATGGCATAACAGATCGGGGGCCCAACAAATAGGTCATTGCGCGGTCACCATAGTATGACCAAGCAATCGCGGTAGAGAATGCAAACAGCAACAGACCGATAGACACGATGTACTGCCCATAATCTCCAAAGTAGCCTTTGGTAAAAGCGATTGTGGTCAGGGTCGCTGAATGGACCAACGATTTTCCACTGACTTCAATATTGTCTTTAACCAACTTACCGTCGGCGACGCTCAATGTGCCTGTGAATAAATCATCACTGCCGACTTTATACACGACGTCTTCTGCAACCGAGCGCGCATTAATCAGAGTAAAACCAGTGCTTACCGCTGTACCATTGACGACACTAATATCGCCCGTGTAAGCCTGGATATCGTTACCTTCTACTTCATTGAGGTACAGGTAAAGCGAGTTGACATCCTGCTCTTTGGCATCATCGTATTGCCCTGCAAGGAAGATCATATCTGAACGGTCAAATACGTTCTCGTGCTTCTCTTTCCACACACCTGAAGACAAAATCACCAAACCGGTAATCGTACAAATGATAATGGTATCGATGAAAGGTTCTAACAACGACACCATACCCTCTGATGCTGGTTCTTTCGTTTTCGCCGCAGCATGGGCAATTGGCGCTGAGCCCTGCCCCGCCTCGTTTGAGAACAAACCTCGGTTAACACCACGGTTAAACGCATAGGCGAGTGTCGCACCTAAGAAACCGCCTGCGGCAGCAGAGCCAGTAAACGCGTCGCTGATTACAGCAGAGAATGACGGAATAATGTTTTCTGCATTGGCAAAAATCACCGCCAGCGCTCCGACTAAATAAATAACCGCCATGATAGGTACGATTTTAGACGTTACTGCCGCTATGCGCTGAATACCGCCAAGAATAACAAGCGCAAGTAGAATACCGAGTATGCTACCAACCACTAGCGGATCGAAACCAAACGTTGCTTCAATACTGGTCGCAATACCATTACTTTGCGGTAAGTTACCAGTACCAAATGAACATATGACGGTTGCAATGGCAAACGCAACGGCTAACCATTTCATGTTCAAACGACGATCCATGAAGTACATAGGACCACCAGCCATTGTTCCGTCTTCAGTTTTGACGCGGTATTTGTGAGATAATGTGACCTCAACAAACTTCGTCGTCATACCCAAGAATGCCGTGGCCCACATCCAAAACAACGCTGCAGGACCGCCCAAGAAAATAGCAAAGGCAACACCACTGATGTTACCTGTACCCACGGTACCAGACAGCGCTGTAGTTAGCGCTCTAAAGTGTGTTGTATCACCTGGATCATTGTCGTGATCGAACTTACCTGTCACCACTTTCCATGCATGTTTGAAAAAGCGTATCTGCGGAAATTTGAGATAAATCGTGAAAAACAGACCTACCCCAAGTAGTACAAACGGGAACCAACCCGCACTACCTAGGAATCCGTCTACAGACACGAGAAAATTATGCAATCCTTCCAAAGTTGATTCCCCTTGTTGTCGTTATTGTTGTTTGTTGTTATTTAATATGCGCAATGACCGCGCGAAGCGCGACAAGCAAATCTTCACCAAGTTGCTGGCTGCGCTGAGCAGACCAACCGTACACTGGATCAGGAACATCATCGTTGTCTTTAAACGGCATTTCTACCGTGTAAGCCAAACAGTTAAATCTTTCACCAACAGCGTTTGAACCAATCGTCAAATCCGCTTGACCTGGTGCGTCTTTAGGGTAACCGTATTTGTCTTGAAATTCAGGCGTTGTTTGTAGCAACGTTTGCTTGAATACATTTTCTACTGCTTCAAATGCCGCATCATAGCTTGGAATACCCTCGCAACCTGCGACAAAGTTATATGGCAGTGCTTCATCACCGTGTAAGTCTAGGTATGCATCAACACCGACCGCTTTCATCTTTTCAAGCACGTAAAAGACTTCGGGACTTTTCTCAAGGCTAGGTGTTGCCCACTCTCGGTTTAGATTGATACCCGCAGCGTTGGTGCGCAGGTGACCACGAGCACCGCCGTCCGGGTTCATATTGGGAACAATGTAAAAAACAGCGTCATCGAGCAATTTTCGCGACAAGCCATCTTGTTCATCAAGCAATCGATAAATGATACCTTCTGCGCACCATTCGGCCATCGTTTCGCCGGGGTGTTGCCTTGCTGTGATCCAGATCGCTTTTTTGCTATCACTTGGGCCCTTGTCATCGCCAATAACCAGTACAGACATATCGCGACCATCTAGGGTTTGCCCCAATATTTGGTGTTGGCACAAAGGTGAACATTGCGCTTCGCTAATTAGGTCGAGGTGACGCTCGTAGCTGTAAGGCGTGAAGTAAGCAAAATAAATCGTTTCGTGTTCAGGTGTAAACGAGAATGTTAGGTTGTCACCATCGAACGCGCTTTCAACTCGAAACCATTCATCACGATCATAGGACGCCACAACGTCATAACCCTTCCAACCTTCTGGATAAGCTGATTTTGCAAGGTTTTGAATAGTAATTGTGTGAGGCTCAAGTGGCGTAGAATACAATCTAAAGTGAAACCACTGATAAAAGTCAGACTCGTTGTCTTTGTTGATTTCGAGGACGATGTCATTGGGTTGTTCGGCTTTGACGACGTGAATGTTTCCACTGTCAAACTGACTCGATATCTGCATAGGTGCTCATTTTTGTTTATTATTTTGAGACCCGTAATCTAGCATATTCACGGCTGTGAATACCACGCCGATGAGCTTAAAAAAGCCATTCTTGAACAGAAGAATGGCTTTTTATCCCGCTCACGGTATCAGTCGATGTCATCTTGCACAGTAAGCGGACCATTAAGCCATGTTTTTAGCTTCACTTTAGCGGTTGTCGTGTAACCGAATGCTCGGTCTACGATTTGCATATTACCATCGAGTAAATAATACGAAGGGTAGCCGGGCACATTGAAGTTTTGTTTGATCATTTCGCTCCCCAAAAACACTTTGCCTTGGGTGTTGGTCTCATCAACAAATTGCTGAACGGCATCAATCGATGTGTAATCCAGCGCTATACGAGCAACCGACACTTTTGATTCATCAACGAAATCCAAATTTCCAATACTATAGCGACAGACATTGCACCAAGGTGCAAAGAAATAAACCAGTGTGTATTTCTCTGGCGATGTTGCAATACCCGATACCTCTCCTTCTAAGGTCGGCATTGATAGATGATGAAGTGAGACCATTTCGCCCTCTGGCAACATATTCCTTGTTTGCCATTCACTGATTGCGAAAAAAACCACAGCGACAATCAATAGGTCGCGAATCCATATCCATTTTTTACTGGTTTTCGAAGGAAGGGAAAATCTTGCCACAACAACTCTCTTACAGCTAAAACATCAACATCTCATTTATACCAATTCACAGAGACAATTGATCGACTAAAACAGCCATCGGCGGATTGGTATAACCAGGCGACACAAAAGGGTACAGGGCAAGAGACCGGAAAGGTATTGAAAAATTTCCACAAAAAAGGCGAACTTTCGTTCGCCTGCGCCACATCTAGAGCAATTAGAGTGGCAACGTTGGGAAATTGATACCCGCCATATCACGCACAATGCGCATTACTTGGCAGCTGTAACCAAATTCATTGTCATACCAAACATACAAGGTCACTCGGTTACCCGCGACTATGGTTGCTTGAGAGTCGACTACAGACGCTGCTCTTGAGCCGACAAGGTCGCTGCTCACTACTTCCGTGCTTGCAGTGTAATCAATTTGATGTTGTAACGAAGAGAACAGCGCTGTATCGCGCAAGAACTCGTTAACCGCGATCTTATCGGTCTCTTCTTTAAGAGTAAGATTTAGGATAGCCATAGACACATTCGGGGTTGGCACTCGAATCGCGTTACCCGTCAGTTTACCCGCCAGTTTTGGATAGGCTTTAGCTACCGCTTTAGCCGCACCCGTTTCAGTAATAACCATGTTAAGTGGTGCACTACGACCGCGACGTTCGGCTTTGTGGAAGTTATCGATAAGGTTTTGGTCATTGGTGTAGGAATGAACGGTCTCAACATGACCATTTTCAATACCAAAACGTTCGTCCAGCGCTTTCAACACTGGTGTAATCGCGTTAGTCGTACAACTTGCTGCCGATACAATCGTATCGTCTGCCGTTACATCGTTGTCATTAACACCGTGAACGATGTTTTTGATATTGCCTTTGCCTGGCGCTGTTAACAACGCTTTAGCCGCGCCTTTTGACTGAAGATGCTGCCCTAGCCCTTCTTCATCGCGCCACATACCCGTATTATCAACAACGATTGCGTTATCGATACCGTATTGAGTGTAATCCACCTCTGCTGGGCTATTTGCATAAATAACTTGAATAAACGCACCGTTGGCTTTGATTGCTTTGCGTTCGTGATCCACCGTGATGCTGCCGTTGAATGGCCCATGAACCGAGTCGCGACGCAATAAACTCGCGCGTTTTTCCAAATCACCGTCTTTACCACCACGCACGACAATCGCTCTTAGGCGAAGTTTGTTGTGTTTACCTTGGCGCTCAATTAACAAACGAGCAAGCAAGCGACCGATACGTCCAAATCCATAAAGTACGACGTCTTGTGGAACTTGGTCGTCGTCTTTGCCAATCACGCCGGCCAATTGATGCTGGAGAAAAGCATCCAAATCGGTTTGGTCGACTGCGGAGCCATAGTGGAAATCAAAGGCTAGCTTGCCGATATCGATCTGCGCTGGAGCCAGCGTCATCGTGCTAAGTGCTTCCAAGATAGGATAGCTTTCACGTAGTCTTAGTTTGATACCTTCGTGTAAACGAACTTTGCGGTGAGCCTTAATGACATCAATCGCGCTTGCATTCAACAAGGGGCGTCCATACACTGATATCTCTACCGAATGATTGCGGTAAAGCTTGCCAATAAGCGGCAACATCATTTCCGCGTATTCTTGGCGCTCTTGCCAACTACTTTGCAATTCTTGTTCGTACTGTTGATTCATGCTTCTGCCTTCATAGACCTGACTAGATGGTGGAAAATCTGCCTAGCGCGAGTAGAATTGTAGGGTACACTTGGGCATTGATGCCGAGGTGAATGACGCGCTAGACACAACGGCGCCATTGTAATGAAACACTAAAGGATTACCAAATTGTTGTTTAGTTTCAAATCGTTACTAACAAACGGGCAAAAAGCCAAAATGTTTTGTAAGTTTTCAACATCTAGATATATTGCAATCGCAGGCATTATCCCACTTTCATTGCTGCAAGGCTGTGATGCACTCTTTCCTCCCACGGTGGCAGAAATCTGCAAAGAATCGCCCCATATGTGCAGCGATTTAAACCCAGACGCCTGGTGCCGTGCTGAAAAAGCCGAAATCATTAAGCATCGACATGCCTATAGAAAAGAGCAAACAGAGCAGCAAAACTACCAGCTTATTTTGAAGTTCGAAGATTACGAAAAGTGCATTGTAAAAGCGTCGGGTATTCAGCATATTAAATACCGCTCTAAAGAGACGGGTCGCATGAAAGGGGTACTGACGGCACAGCGTGAGCTCGCTAGACTGTCTCGTGAAACGCGACACTCTAATGACCCCTACCTAGCCTATTATCAGTGGTCTCGGCATGGTCATGAGGATTCATTAAAGCGCTTTTTATACCATGAGCGAAGTGGCAATCTAGAAACCGCAGAATTACAGGTTGCCCTGTCGACGATTAAGATGAAAACTGACCTTTTTGAAGCGCGTAAAGCCCTGTATAAGGCCTTAGCTCTGTATTCTGACAGTCAGGATGTCGATACCGAAATCTTTCCTACCTTGGTCACAATCCACCTTGGTCTGGAGAAAATACAGATGGCCTACGTATGGTCTTTGGTGACATCTTACTTTGCAGAGGACAAGATAAACCAACAGCGTCAGCAACAAATGCAGATTGAAAATGAGCTAAACGAGGACTTACTCGAAGATATTGCCGATGAAATTATCAGCGCAATTAAGCGTCGAGAGTTTGATGCAAAAGCGTTAGGTATTGCCAAAAACTAACCGAGTGTGAAAGTTAGTTTCATAAAAGGCGGGAGAAAAAAAATTCAATACCCGCCATTTTTTGTAAAAATAAGCTTACGTTGGCTTGGCTCACGTTTAACTTCGCGCCAAAGCGGCGTGTTTTAAACCATTCACGGTAAATAATCCCCATCCACAACGGTCTATGATCCTTCAGCATAAGTGGTCTAGCAAGATGGTTAGTCACGTCGACAATGTGTGTGTTGTTTAATGTCGGAACTAACGCTGTCAACTGGCTCAAAGGTCACGCACAAACGAAAAGTAAATAGGCCTATATATTCGTATTTCCCCCTATTGCAGGGTCCTGATTTATTGCAAACACCTATGCGCTCTATGAATCTGTTCTTTGAGGGTGCCGATTGGCGTTCCTTGAAGTAAAAAAATGATCTCAACGCAGAAATGCGCTGTTATGACGTCCCTTACTTACAGTGCATCCGCCCGTGTTAAACTGAATGGCTATATTTGGTTTTATCCAATGGGTCAAAAGCATTGGGCGCATTCAAGTACATGAGTAGCAGATAGGAAAAATGAAGTGCGACAGGTGCTACTTTTCAGGTTTGAAATTAAGTGAGACGGAATTAACGCAATATCGCTGACCGGTGGGTGCAGGCCCATCCGGGAAAACATGGCCTAAATGGCTATCACACGCATTGCAAAATATCTCAACGCGACGCATGTAAAGACTGTTATCTTCACGATATCCCACATTGCCGTCTTCTGTTTGTGCGAAAAACGATGGCCAACCGCAGCCAGAATCAAATTTTGTATCAGAAGGAAACAAGTCAACACCGCAGCATTTGCACACAAACATGCCGGGGCGCTTCTCATCCAGTAACGCCCCGGTAAAGGGGCGCTCTGTACCAGATTCACGACACACTCTGAACTCTTCATCAGTAAGGACGCTTTTCCAATGTTGTTCAGTGTGTTTACTCATTGTTTTCTCTACTTTTTAACCGTAACTTGTGGACGATCAGGATGGCTCCATTCAACATGGTATTTCTTGCCTTCAGGTCTGTCCAAACGTTGGAATGTATGTGCACCAAAGTAATCTCGTTGCCCTTGTAGCAAGTTGGCAGGTAACACTGCAGTGCGATACGAGTCATAATAGCTCAGCGCTGACATCATAGCGGGAACAGGAATGCCCGCCATAGTGGCATGGGCAATTGATGTGCGCCAATCGCTTTGGTACTTAGTAATCTTTTGCGCAAAGAATGGATCAAGAAGTAAGTTCTTAAGCTCTTCATTGGCTTCATACGCTTTGGTGATTGACTGCAAGAATGCGGCGCGGATGATACAACCTGCTCGCCAAATTTTAGCGATTTCTGCAAAATCCAAATCCCAGTTGTGTTCTTTAGCGGCCATAGCCATGAGTTGGAACCCTTGCGCATAAGAGCAAATCTTCGAGCAATACAATGCGTGCTCAAGCTGGTCAATGATCAGTGCTTTGTCTTCTTCAGCCACAGTTGGTGCTTTCGGGCCATCAAGCATATCACTTGCAATAACACGTTCTGATTTCAGACTGGATAAGCTGCGCGCGAATACCGCTTGAGAAATGGTTTGTGCCGGACTGCCCACTTGCAACGCACTGACTGCTGTCCACAGACCCGTGCCTTTTTGTCCCGCTTTGTCCATAATGACGTCAACGAGAGGCTGATCAGTTTTGTCGTCTTGCTGATCAAGGACTTCGGCACTGATTTCAATTAAGTAGCTGTTTAGCTCGCCTTGATTCCAACGGCGAAACACCTGAGCAATGTCAGACGGTGTCATCGCGAGTCCTTGACGCATGACATGATATGCTTCGCAAATTAGCTGCATGTCGGCATATTCAATACCATTGTGCACCATCTTCACGTAATGCCCTGCCCCAACAGGCCCAATATATGTTGCGCAAGGGTCGCCTTCGGTTACCGGCTGCCCTGGCGTATTTGATTCAATCGGCTTACCTGTTTGCGGGTCCACTTTGGCTGAAATCGCTGTTAGTACCGGCTCAACACGAGTCCAAGCATAAGGGTCACCAGATGGCATAAGTGATGGACCAAATCGAGCCCCTACTTCACCGCCAGAAACGGCAGTTGAAAAGAAGATGAATTTGCTCTTATATTTTGCTTCGCGCTCTACTGTGTCTGTCCACAGCGAATTCCCCGTGTCGATAACGATATCGTCAGCTTGGATTCCAGCATCAATCAAGTGATGACATACGTGATCAACCGGTTCGCCGGCTGGGACGGACAAAATAATTAGATGAGGTGCTTTGAGTTTGTTGAGAAGTTCAGTGTAAGACCGACATGCATGGATTCGCGGAGGTGTATCGCCACGCTCTTCGGCGTCGGCCTCAATAATTGCATCCACTTTTGACTGGTCTAAATCGAAGCAAGCGATATTAAACCCATGGTCTGCTAAATTTAGTGTGAGGTTTTTACCCATCACGCCCAAACCTATAAAACCAATATCACAAGCACCAGTCTTGTCCACGTTACCACCGTCTTTTTGCATGGGAGTCCCCTCAAATCTCAGATGGCTTAGCATCTTACCACCGTGTGATAAGATGAACAGCAAAGTCGATAGATTTTGTGATATTTGGTGTCAAACCCCGTAGTAAAGAATTTACGTATGCTTAAACAAGTACGCCAAGCTTAACTACTGGTTAAAAATTGCCTTATTGTAAACCTTCCAGCATCAAATCCCTTTTTACAAAAGTAAAAGTAAAAGATCGCGTAGCGTGAGTATTCAAACTCGAAAGCAAGCCACTTCAGCGAAGCAAAGTTGTGCTAAAGGGAAGCGCCCCAAGGCCGTTGCCCTTTTAAATTACCACTAAATACACGAGACAACACATAGCTACGAAGCCGCACCTCAATTGCGGAGCTCAATGCTTACTGTGTAGGTAATTGACTGGAATAACGGAGAAAAGGCTGTCATTCGCCAGTGAGAGGCGTCAGGCGATTTAGATAAGACTTAGAATAAACACGCACAATCAGCCTCTTCCTTGAGGCACAACCCTCGAATCAATCAGTAACGATTCATTGGATGGGCTTCACTGTAACTAAAAATAGCAATACTGCGTCTTGCTTGCAGAAAGACATGTTGCATACATATCTGTGGTTGCTCACTGATGGTCTGATATCGGGTATCTAAACGCAGTGTCCACCCACCCGCTGGTGACAGTAAAGGAATGTTAAATTTGACTTCTTGGTCGCTGGCGTTAAAACACAACAACCAATGCTCTGGCTCATTTTCATCTTCGGGAAGCCCCCGAATCTCCAAGGCAAAGGCTTGATTGTCAGGCGCTTGCCAATCATGCTGCTCTTTACTATTGCCGTCCGGCTTGTACCAGTGGACCGACAATACATTGGTTTGCAATTGGAACAAATCATCTTCCATATACAAACGACTGAGTAGCTCACTGCCCTGACGCAAACGAATAACGTGTCGACAGAACGCCAAGAAGTCCTCTTTGCGTTTATCCAAATGCCAGTCTAACCAATTAAGTTCATTATCTTGGCAATATGCGTTGTTGTTACCTTGCTGTGTTTTACTTAACTCATCACCAGCCAATACATGCGGCGTACCTTGAGACAAAATTAAGGTAGCGAAAAGGTTGCGCTTTTGACGCTCGCGCATTGCAATAATAGCAACGTCATCAGTGTCACCTTCGACACCGTAATTTGCAGACAAATTGTGCCCGTGGCCATCTCTATTATCTTCGCCGTTGGCGTGATTATGACGCTCGGCATAGCTGACCAAATCCTGAAGTGTAAAACCATCATGGTAAGTAATGTTGTTCACAGACGTGTTAATGTGTCTGCGGCCTTTGTGGAACACATCACGCGATCCCATGATACGCGTTGCAAAGTCTGCCGTTACTCCCTCATCACCACGCCAAAACGCTCTGACGGTGTCGCGAAACTTGTCGTTGACCTCTAACCATGCCGGCGTGAATTGCCCCAATTGATAACCACCAGGCCCTATGTCCCACGGTTCCGCAATTAGCACTGCCTGGCTTAGCACAGGGTCTTGGGCAATGGCTCTAAACATTCCCGCGTTGCGATTGAAAGCTTGGGGTTCACGGCCTAAACACGGTGCCAAATCAAAACGAAAACCATCCACGCCTATCACGTCAACCCAGTGACGCAAGGCGTCGAGTACTAACGTCGTCATTCGAGGGTGGGAAACGTTTACCGTATTGCCGCAACCCGAGTGATTGCTGTACACCAATTCACCGCTCGGTAGTTGTTCCAACAAATACGACTGATAAGGCCCGAACCCTCTAAATGATAAAAGTGGGCCATCCTTTCCACCCTCAGCGGTATGATTAAACACAACGTCCACGATGACTTCCAAACCAGCATCATGCAGCGCGTCTACCATAGCCTTACATTCACTGACCGCATCATCCACGGCATATCGCGGTTCTGGCGAGAAAAAGTTTATCGGGTTATAGCCCCAGTAATTCGTCAGGCCTTTTTCCGTGATATAGGGTTCAGGCATGTAGGCTGCCAGTGGCATAAACTGTACGCTTGTTACCCCTAAATTTTTAATATGATCAATGACGTTTTTGTGGGTCATCCCTAAATACGTGCCTTTGTGTTCATCTGGCACATCTGGATGTTGTTGTGTAGCGCCTTTGACGTGCAACTCATATACAATACGTTGATGGTTTTGCACTTGGGGCTTGGCAGGTCGGCGGCTTGAATCTGATGAAGTCGCTAACACTACGCCTTTTGGCATCATAAACTGGCTGTCATTTTGATATTGACGTCGATTCCAGTGCAGTGCCCGGCTGAGCTTTTTGGCATAGGGGTCAATTAGCAACTTGTCGGCTGGCGCACTATGCAGTTCGCCTTCGCCTCGCTCGACGCGGTAACCATATAATTGTCCAGCTTCTACACCTGCTATTTCGGTGTGCCAGATATTGCCCGATTTACCCATCAGTAATATTTCATGCATGGGTTCTTCCGTATCTGCATGAAACAAGCACAAAACAACCGCCTTTGCATCCGGGCAATAGACAGCAAAATTGCACCCTGCTTCCGTCAGCGTCGCACCCAAAGGGAGCGGCTTACCAAGACTGACGGAAAGAGGATTCACCAAAGAGGTTTGGTTATCCACTTATTCTCCTACTAGAAAACGATAAAGAGTGTCGCGAGAGGCGGTAACGAGACCGAAATAGAATGGGGTTTATTATTCCACGGTTGCGGTTCAGATTGCATTGTTGCAGGGACGGTATGATCGCTTCCCCAATATATGCCCGCATCTGAATTGAAAATAACCTGATACTCGCCTTCGTCAAGTACACCCAGCCTAAAGTCCTCTCGAGGTACTGGTGTGAAATTGCTCACAACATATACCTTTTGCTTATTATTGGCTGACTTTCTGACAAAAGAAAGCACACTTTGACCTGCATTTTCGTGGTCGACCCATTCGAAACCTTGTTCGCTGTGATCAAGTTCATGCAATGCAGGATAGGATTTATACAACGCATTCAAGTCTTTGTAGACTCGTTGAATACCTTGGTGTTTTTCGTAATTGAGTAAATCCCAGTCTAAACTCGCATCGTGATTCCACTCACGAGATTGACCCAATTCATTACCCATAAAGTTGAGCTTCTTACCCGGATGGCCATACATAAAGCCCGCATAACAACGGTGATTCGCCGCTTGTTGCCACTCATCGCCCGGCATTTTGCCTATCAAGCTGCCTTTGCCATGCACCACTTCATCATGTGAGATAGGCAGAACAAAATTCTCAGTAAAGGCATAAACCATACTGAACGTAATGTCGCCATGGTGGTAATTTCGATAGGCGGGATCTTTACTGATGTAATGCAGCGAATCGTGCATCCAGCCCATGTTCCACTTAAAACCAAAACCTAAACCGCCCTCAAACACGGGACGGGAGACCTGCGGGAACGATGTCGATTCTTCAGCAATCGTCATTGCATCAGGGTACTGGCGATAGACTTCTTCGTTCATCCATTTAAGTAGGCTTATCGCTTCATAGTTTTCATTGCCACCGTCGACATTTGGGATCCACTCGCCGTCATTTCGTGAATAATCGAGATAAAGCATCGAAGCAACCGCATCGACACGTAACCCGTCAACGTGATACTTGTCTAACCAGAACAGAGCATTTGCGACAAGAAATTGGCGAACGGTATCTTTACCAAAGTCGTAGATACAGGAGTTCCAATCGTTGTGCCAACCTTTACGCGGGTCTTCATATTCGTACACGTGGCTGCCGTCAAAGCGAGCCAAGCCGTGTCCATCTTCAGGGAAATGCGCCGGCACCCAATCGATTATGACACCAATCATTGTCTGGTGGCAGGCATCGACAAACGCTTTAAACGCATCTGGATCGCCAAATCGACTGGTTGGCGAAAACATACCTACGGGCTGGTATCCCCACGAACCGTCAAACGGAAATTCAGAAATAGGGAGTAACTCGATATGGGTGTAGCCCATTTCTTTGACGTAAGGGATAAGGTCGTCTGCGAGTTCTGCGTAGCTTAAATAACGCTTGTCCGCATCACCGGGACGTTTCCATGACCCTAGGTGTACCTCATAAATTGCCATTGGCGCGGCATACTTGTCGTGTTTGCGATGACGCATCCACGCATCATCTTGCCATTCATAGGTGTCGTGGTTGTAAACCAGTGACGCATGAGATGGATATTGATCTGCATGGTAACCCAGTGGGTCGCTTTTATGCGGTAACGCATGCCCGTGTGCATCTTTAATCGCGTATTTATAGCGAGTACCTTCGGCGACGCCAGGGACAATCAACACCCAGAAACCCAAATCCGTTTTTTGCATCGGATGTGCGGTTTCATTCCACAGATTGAAGTCACCAATAACAGATACCGCCGACGCATTGGGCGCGTATACCGTAAAACGGGTTGCCGCTATATCATCACCGATAGAGATAAGTTGAGCACCCGCCTGTCGATACAGGTTTTCTGGCGCGTGGTCGATGAAGTGAACAGCGTGGTACGCGGCGTCTTGGAATTGGTAAGGGTCTACCCGTTGAAATTGCGCGTCTTGTGTCGTGATAGTCAGGCTGTATAACTGCCCTTGCGCTAAACCACTCACCTCTCCACTGAATAACGCACTATCGCCTTGCTGAGTCAATGAACCCAATACGTCTTTTCCGTCGACACTGGTTACATAAACCTTGGTAGCGCCAGGAAGCCATGCATTTATTGACGCTCCCTCTGGCAAAAAAGTTGGACCTAAAAACGAAAATGGCTGGGCACATTTCGCTATTGCCAGTTGCTGCTCAATTTGCATGTCTTACTCCAATGTGAAGCCCGCACCACGCCGCGAGCTTCCTTACTTCCTACTGCGCGGGGATGTTACTGGCCGGCACGCTGCCTTGCTGCACTTAATGAATGTGCTAGCTGCTGAATCTCTTGTTCTGCAAAAACATCTTCAAGGTTACGGCTTAGTTTGCGTCGCCAATTCGGGTATTCGTTATAAGTACCTGGAATATTAACGGGTTTATCCATTTCTAACCAGTCTTCAAGCTGCAAGCTCAACAACGCACTCGACCCTTGTGCCATATGCACTTGCATGCCGTAATTTAACGCTTTTGTCATGCCTGTGTAATTAACATCACGACCCACACTATCATCCACAGACAAGTGACCATGCAATGTATCCAAAATCGATTGCTTGTTTGCATGACGATCAGCGTACAGTGTATTGAGGATGTCTTCTGTCGGATACAATCCTAGCTCTTTGCCTAACTCTAGGTCGAGGCAGTGCCAGAATCCAATTAATGTCGGCATATCATGGGTCGTTAACGTCGACATTGACTGCACAGGATAGTGTGCAGGCGAGAAGAAACCGCCATCCTCCGCTTGCTCGAAGAAGAACACGCGATAAGAGTAAACACCGTTATCCGCCAACTTACTCCGGATTTCTTCAGGTACGGTCCCCAAATCTTCACCTATCACCAAACTTTGATGGCGATGACTTTCTAGTGCCAAAATGCCAAGTAAATCATCCACAGGGTAATAAACGTAGCCACCGTCTTTAGCATCATCGCCTTTAATCACCCACCACAATCGCAATAGCGCCATAACATGGTCGATTCTCAGTGCACCAGACGACGTCATGTTAGATGCAAACAGGTCAATAATCGGCTGATATTGTTGTTCATACAGTTTTTGTGGATCCATCGGCGGTAATCCCCAATTTTGACCCAACGGACCAAGGATATCGGGTGGCGCCCCAACGCTGGCTTCTGTTTTATACAGGTCGCGATTTCCCCAGATCTCTGCACTGCCCTCACTTACACCAACCGCAAGGTCACGATAAAGGCCAATTGTCATACCCGCATCTGTAGCAGTTTGGCTGGCGTGTTCAAGCTGTACGGCCGCTTGCCATTGCAAGAATTGGAAAAACTTAACGCGTTCTGCGTTAGCCTTTTTGAACTTCGCCACATCAGGTTTATGGTACTCGTTGAGTTTTTCAGGGAAGACAGGCCATCCCCAAGACGCTTTGCCTTCTTTCGCCAATGATTCTTGAAGTGCATCGTATACAGCGAGCATTTCAAGGCTCTCGCCACCTTCACTCACAAATGCTTTAAATTCGCGATTAACTTTTGTGTTCTTTGACAAGTGTTTGGCATTGAATTTTTCAAACAATACTGACAACGCATCAATTTTTAATTTCGCTACTGCACTGTAGTCAACATACTCCACGCCACGCGCATGGTTAAGTGTTTGTTGAAACGCGTCACTTTTGACCAGTGTTTGAACCGCTTCGTCATCATAACAATCGATATTTGTCACATCGATATACAAATAGTTTAACCAACGACGGGACGACGGCCCATACGGACTGCAAGAATCAGGGTTCGCAGGATATAGCGCGTGAATTGGATTGAGACCAATAAAACCCGCGCCTACGCCGGCTGCTTGTTTGACTAAATACGCTAAATCAGAAAAATCGCCGATTCCCCAGTTTTGTTCACTGCGGATACAATACAGCTGGACACTCAAGCCCCAAAGCTTTTTACCTGCAACAATATCGTCGGGCTTATAACACGCTGAAGGCGCCACGATCAGTCGCATACTACCGATACTGTCTTCATCGTCTTTAGCCGTCAGACTCAACGTGTGGTAACCCATTGGCAGAGTTTGCGGGAAAGACACCACATACTCGTGAAATTCCACATCATCGATTTGAGCAACGTGGATGAGCTCTTCGTCTACGGGAACGATATCATGGGTGATGGATTCACCAGATTCTGTTTGAACAGACAACGTGTAGGTGTCATTTGCTAGCTCGATTGGCAAACGAACCGCTATTTGGATGTTGTCCTCTACTCGATTGACCTGAACGGGATTGAGTGGTGACAACCAAACATTTTTGGCTTCATCCCCTATTTGTGTCTCAATCGCCTCTTCACTGCTAGTATCATAGCCTAATACGTTGAGCAGTTTTGCTTTGGTGTCCTCACTTACCGTTGCAGGGTTACCCCATGCATCTACGTAATTCGTTTCAATGCCCCGCATTTCGACAAGTTTTTGCAGAACGTGGTTCGTCATTCTTTTTATTCCTGTATCAAAACTTAGCGTCTGGAATTCCAGAGTGCTGTGCTGAAAATGTACATTTTTTTAACATTATTGATTAACTCGTTCTGCAACGAAACTGAATACGTTTGCAATAGCCCATTTTCGTAATTTTGCAACAAAATGACCAATTAATTTTGCTAATTATGCCATTTTGATCCATACTTTACGTAATTTTTTTTCACCTTATTTAAAAAATAGAGGTTAATTATGACAATTCGCATCGGTATCAATGGCTTCGGCCGTATCGGTCGCCTAGTAATGCGTGCGGCGGCTCAGCGCGATGACATCGAAGTTGTTGCCATTAACGATCTTCTGGACACAGATTACATCGCTTATCTTCTGAAATACGACTCAACTCACGGCACGTTTAGCGGTGACGTATCAGTTGACAACAACGCACTTATCGTTGACGGCAAGAAAGTTCGCATCACATCTGAAAGAGATCCGGCTAACCTAGCGTGGAATGAAGTAGATGTAGATGTTGTTGTTGAATCAACAGGTTTGTTCCTTACCAAAGAAACAGCAGCTAAGCACATCGAAGCTGGTGCAAAGAAAGTTGTGATGTCTGCACCATCTAAAGACGACACGCCTATGTTCGTAATGGGTGTTAACCAAGATGCGTATCAAGGTGAGACCATTGTTTCTAACGCGTCTTGTACAACTAACTGCTTAGCGCCACTTGCAAAAGTACTTAACGATAAGTTCGGTATCGTTGACGGTCTTATGACAACGGTTCACGCTACAACAGCAACTCAGAAGACAGTTGATGGCCCTTCAATGAAAGATTGGCGTGGTGGCCGCGGCGCTGGTCAAAACATCATCCCATCTTCAACGGGTGCAGCTAAAGCAGTAGGTAAAGTAATTCCTGCGCTAAATGGCAAACTAACGGGCATGGCTTTCCGTGTTCCTACGCCAAACGTATCTGTTGTTGACCTTACCGTTAACCTTGCAACACCTACAAGCTACGAAGCGATTTGTGAAGCAATGAAAGAAGCGTCTGAAGGCGAACTTAAAGGCATCATGAGCTACACAGAAGATGCCGTTGTTTCTAACGACTTCATTGGAAACCCTAACACGTCTATCTTTGACGCAACTGCGGGTATCGCATTGACAGACACCTTCGTAAAAGTGGTATCTTGGTACGACAACGAATGGGGTTACTCTAACAAGGTACTAGATCTAGTTAAGCACATCAGTCAGTAATTATTCTGATGACGAAAAAAGCGCACTTGGTGCGCTTTTTTTATTTGTGCAGCTCTGTCCATACACGCCAGATGTGTCGTTGTGATAAACTGGCCAAAATTCATTTTAAAGATTCGTTATGCCACAAACCGCTCATGCGCTTCACATCCTTGTTAAACACAAGGAGCAAGCCGAAGATATTATTAAACAGTTGAAGAAAGGCGCAAAGTTTCAAACGCTAGCCAAAAAACATTCGACCTGTCCATCAGGTAAGAAAGGCGGCGATTTAGGTGAGTTTCGTCGCGGTCAAATGGTACCGCAATTTGATAAAGTCTGTTTTAGTGCCGAGACCCTCGTACCGCATCTCGTTAAAACTAAGTTTGGTTGGCATATCATTAAAATTTTATACAGAACGTAACGGCGCCTTATTCTTGTCTTTCCCACACGGGTAAAAACAATACAATCACACGCGTTTAAGTGCGCCCGATAGAAGGAATACTCACGGTGAACACAGTAAAACACGTAGCCATTGATGGTTTACAATACATCGAGATTGACAATGCTCTGGCGTCTTGTCGCGTCAGTTTATATGGTGGTCACGTTGTCTCTTTTACCCCAAAACACGACAACAGAGAACGCCTATGGCTAAGCCCTAAAGCTGTATTAGACGGCAGTAAACCCATTCGAGGTGGCATTCCCGTCTGTTGGCCTTGGTTCAGTGATGCTCATGGGCAAGAGAAAGGCGCTCTACCCTCCCATGGTTTTGTCAGAACACAACAATGGACACTTAACAACGCCAGTGAAGACGACAATGGCACCATCGTCGAGTTAGTTCCGGGATTTACCAAAGATACAGGGTTTGACGTAGCATGTTCGCTGGTGTTGCGTTTAAGTATCGGCAAACAATTAAAAGTCGAACTGATTACGACGAATACCGATTCTGAACCGTTCCGTTTTGATTGTGCTCTTCATACATACTTTGCTGTGAATGATATCGACAAGGTCAGCCTTACCGGCCTGGACGGCCAGTACAAAGACAAGCTCTCTGATTGGCAACTCGTCGACACGCCAGTACCTTACGTGTTTGATGGAGAAACGGATCGCATCCATCTGAGTCAGCCCAAGATCATTAACATCCACATTGATGAACAAACCAGCACTGTAGTGGAATCTCTGAATCACGACTCTGTTGTAGTGTGGAATCCTGGTGAAAAAGCAACAAGCATGGCCGATATGTCGGATGATGGTAATCGCTTTATGGTATGTGTTGAAACGGCAATTACCCAGGGCAAATCGTTGGCGCCGGGTGAAAGTGTAGCGCTCACTCAAATCATCCAGTAACAATTCGGGCCTGGTAGTCGCTGAAACTGACTCACAGGCCCTTGTTTACTCGCTGAGAATCGCGACTTTTACCCTTCTTCATCTACAGGACGATGATTCTGAATCATCCCGGCCCCTTTCAGGGTCGCAGAGAGTTCATCGAGCTTTTGATGCAACAACATAATTTCGATTTCTGTTTTTAAACTCACTTCATAATTTTTGTCCATGGCCAATCTGTCCTTTGCGGCTTGTCGATTCTGCGACATCATGATGATTGGAGCCTGCAATGCGGCAAGCGTTGACAGCACTAAATTAAGAAGGATAAACGGGTATGGGTCAAAGCCCTCTTCGGAGAATACCCAAAATGTATTGACTGACATCCACGTTGCCATTATCGATACAAAGATAATGATAAACGTCCAAGAGCCTCCAAAAGAAGCGACCTTGTCCGCCACTTTTTGACCAAATGTCGACTGTTCATCAAAAGCATTGTTAACATCTTTAACTATGCTTTCCTCTTGCGCAATACTTTTGATAACCGCCTGTTGTGGTTCGTCTAATTCATTGTATTTTGCATCAAAAAAGACTTTTGATAATTTTTCGAAATAGCGTTTCATCATTTCTCATCCTTGCTGCTTTAGTCAATAACTAACTTATTCAGGCTACACTCTTCTTGCTAAAAGCATAGACTCAGTTTGCGCAAAGCAAAAAAGCCTGTCCATAACAGGCTCTCCTAGTCCAAAGACCGTTGTAAGATCACTGCGCGCCTTAGCAGGCATTAATTGCCAACTTCGTAATGCAGCGACACTTTTTCACAGGCCCTCATTTACTCACTGAGAATCGCGACATTTAGCCATCTTCATCTGTAGAGCGATGATTCTGAATCATCCCGGCCCCTTTCAGTGTCGCAGAGAGTTCATCGAACGTTTGATGCAACAACATAATGTCGTTTTCTGTTTTTAAGCTTGCAGTTTGGGCAGCCTGCGATCGACTCAATGTGTTGGTTACATGCCATGATTTATATCCCCATCATAGCTACAAACGATTTTGGCCAATATACGCCAAAAACGACACAACTTATTATCGAGATTAAGAGTGGCCTTACGTCCTGTAGCCAAAGTGATAGAGCCACACTAGCAAGACTTGTCCACCCCCAGGGGAGTCCAATCGAGAGAAGAAAGCCAAACGGTAAACTAGTTATCATGCCAAAGTAGTCATCGATTGGACGCCAGTTAAAATCGGGCTCGGGAACGTAGTTGTAATTCCAATACAGCATGGAAATAGTAGAAACTACCAGTGCGACCAATAAGCTGCTCACAACCCAATATATCGATATCTTTCTTTTACTTACTGTAAATTCCATTTCTAGCCTGCGAAAAGTAACACCATTCTAACGGTGACCATGTTAACTACCGGTTTTCCATATCGAATCGCGTTTATTCCTATTCCTCCCCCTGTCTTTTTCCATATTTAAAAGTCTTTTTTCACTTTCAATTCACCCAGTGCGTTTGCACGCTCTGCTTAGATTTTGGGTTATGTACGGTTGCAGAATTACCTTGCTACAAGGTCCTTCCCCATTGAACGAGATTTGAATACGAAGCGATAAGATTGATACACCGTATTTGCTAAACACTCTAAACACCATTCTTTACAACCCATGGAATGCAGAAAGTAACTGTTTTACTGGCACTGTTTACCGGTTAGTTATTCATCAGCTGTGTAGCCCGACAAGACGCAAACCTGAGTATCTAGACAAATGCGCGGATTATCTTTGTTTGACGAGTCTAAAAACTCATATACCCATGAACTAAGTTCATCGTCATATTCTGGTTTTGTCTCCTCTAAGCTGTGCCCAAGCTTAATTAGTTGGTTGGAAATATCCGTAAAAGCATCACTAATTTTTGCGTGTAGCAATTTAGCAATTTGATCTTGAAGCTCTTTATGCAATTCAGACGACAAATCACTATTGACTTTAATCTTTTTGAATTCTTCTATAGAAAATTTTGAATCTAGCACAATCAAGTTCCCTTTATTGCCCCCTCCAATAAAGAGGCAATAAATTGTATGTGAAAATCGCCAAGCCACATGGTGCTTTAGCCCCAGCGTCAAAGTCCGACAGATGGCAATTGAGCGATTTGTTGGGTTTAAATCTCTGAATAATAAATATCGATTTTATGGCTTATCGCCAAATAATTTTCTAACTCCTTAGTAAAGCAAACCTTCCGAATTTCCTTTTCTTCAAAATCTTTTCCTCCCACTTTAGTCTTTGATATTGTGGTAGATGTAGCGCAAAATTCATTCTCAGAGATTACTTTAATTTCCGTATTTTCCGGCGTGGAACGAGGAGTTGAGTTAGCAACTTTCATACTTCTCATTGCAGCAAGCATTTGCTTTCCTGTCACTTCCCTGCTGTCAGAACCCAATCCGGGAATATGTAAGGTTTGGATGATCTTGTAGTGTTTGGACAACCAAGGTTGATATACTTCAACCGAATTACTCATATATGAATTTTCAAAGTCTAGATAAGTGGACATTAAGTCAGCGGATGCCAAAACACGTGGGCAAATAAAAACAAAAAACAACATCCAAAACTTCAAATTTTACTCCTTTAAACTTAACTAATTTTTTGTCCCAGCAGCCCACTTAGCAGGATGCGACTTGAGCGTTGATTAAACTCACTTTTTAAATGAACGAGCGATGAAACCAAATGTAATACATAGCTACAGCTATGCCAATTGGAACATCTTATACAAAAGTGAGCAGCACTTTGAGCGAGAAAAAAAGCTCAAACTTTATTGCTCAGTAAACCAAAATCCGCAAAGTTCATACCTAAAATAATGAAAAATAGAGCACCGATTACAAAAAACAAGGCTCCTAAAATAGTCCTATGGATGTTCATTTGCTTCCTAGATCATCCCCCTAAAAAGGGCTCACTGGTTAGCGTCCGACCGGATATCTACATTAACCAAATACTTGAGAAAATAGGGACGTAATTCATTCACGCATATGACTTCAACACCAACAATTTTCCTAGTGTTTTTACGAAACGTTACAGAAAGTAATTTTTCGTTTAGTTGATAACTGAAATCTAAGTATCCTATAAACCTTTCGTAAAAACTCTTTTGCTTGGTGCTAAACTGATTCATAAATTACTTTTAACGCCGCCATCAGAAGTAGACAAGTCGTTAATCGTTTTTGTTATACGAGGCCGTGTTAGGCGCTTTTTCGTACATACTTGTAATACATTGAAAATGCTTCTTCGTTTAGTCGGGAACTAAACACTTCTAAGAAGGTTATCCGCCGAGATTTTGCGTAATACCAAGAGATGATAAACAGACAAAGCATAAGCAATAAGTTTGGCCATGCGTTTAGCTCCCACTGATACTGCCACGTAAGATAAAAATCAGGCAACAACGGATACATATAATATACAGGCCACTGATATCCGTCTGGACCTCTAGAGCCTATTACATCACATAAGATATGTAGGTGAACTACAAATAACACCAGTATAAAAACTCTTAGTTTCTGTCTTTGGGCAAGTAACAGCGAAGAAAACGCTAATATCAAAGCTGCAAAAATCGAATGGCCGAAATAGTGATGATACTGCAAGAAATAATTAGTTTTACCCGTAACCATATCAACTAAGACACCCAAACCATCTAAATCTGGCGCAACCCCAAAAAGCGCTACAATAGTGCGTTCTCGTCTATCCTTTAACAGCTCTGCGCCGCTCAACCAGCTGATTAGTAAGTGTGCTCCGGGGGACATAAAAAACCTAACTTTTCGTTAACCGGCGCAGGCATGTGGAGTACAATGACGCTGCCGTACAGAGTCTATAGACCCGGTCGAGCGAGGTAAAAGAGTTGATTGAGTTATTAGTTACTGGCAACTTTAAAACCTCCTAGTTGTGTAACTTAGCACTTGATTACTATCAGCTTTATTAGCCATGCCTAATTCATCTATTTGAATATGAGCACCTTCAGACGATTCATAAACTAGCTTTAAAGCTTCGAGTGCAGCCAAATTAAGCCTTCCTTATTTCCAAATAGGACTGTTTCCGTGCCTTTGCTAACTAGTTCGATGTAGTGTTGACTAATACCACTTTGAACAGATCTGTTATCAAGTTGCTCTAATTGTCTAATTAAATCATCCACACTCTTAATCTCAGAAGCACCTAACACAGTGCGTAACGACAAATAATTTGGCTAAAATTACTGAGGCACGAAGGGACGTCAATGAATGTTTGTCTCAATCTGCCAGTGTGCGCGTTAATGGGTTTGTCTGCTGTTTTTCCGCATACCCATCAACAGAAACGCAATACAACCCAAAGCTAATACATCTACCCCTATAAAGCTGGGTGTGACGACGTTGACAAAATCATATACAAATATATTTAAAGTTGGCAGTTTAAAGCCGACATCTCCAACTGATGTCAAGAAAACATAAATTCCGAAGCCGCCCGAATAAGTCAGTGATTTACTGCCTACACTAAAACTAAACAACTGCAAAATTTGATTGGCGATCCCCAAGGCAAAACCTAACTTTTTTTGCAAAACACAAAGAACACCAGCTATTGCGTTTAAGCCGCTTATTCCAAGGCAAATAATGACTAAGAACGAATTTCCAGTGTTAAAAAGTGATATTGCGCCCCAAAGCGCGAACAAAGCTGTGAAGATTTGAAACTATCCCACTACCTGCTTTTTCATACGAAGACTGACATGAAAAGATTTCTCTCTTTCTATTTCAGATTCACGGATTGCAGTACCTCTTTTTTCAATTTCCTTCATCAAGGCTCTGTAATTCTCTGGATGTGAAGAAGGATCCATAGTACTTCTGACATCTATAAGTTCAGTGTTTGTGTAATCCTCATAATTCAACAAATTGACTCTCCTTAATCACTAACATCAAGCAAACAGGCGAAAACACAGTGCGAAAACGGCGTAGCCGCATGCGAGGAATTGTTCCAGCAAGCGTAGCGAGCGTACTTGATCGATTTGTTATACCCGTTCATAAAACTCCATCATTTGAGGCGACGACAAGCGCTTTATCTATTGACTCAATCTCTTTGATGGGAACACTGCGCAGTCCTCTTATTGCTGAAAGTAACTGTTTACATTCCTTCCACGTGATCGATACTTGGTTTTTGGGAGCATAATATTTGATAAACGGTTTTGAATACCCAGTCCTTTCGAAATTATCATCTAGTACAACAGGCAGTTCGAGAGATATAAGGGTACCCTTTAAGTCTCGGAACCCTACTGAGTAAGATCCACCGTTTCTGCAAATATCTGCGTACTCAAATTCCTCGGGTTGTACTCTTTTTTAAACATCTATGTGTGAACTCCAACCGAGGACATAACACATCATTAATGAGCACGTAAATGCTTGGCTAAAAGTAGCGAAGAAGGAACGCAGGCCAATCGTTTTAGGCCCTATTGAGTAACTTTTTAGCCCCCCCACAACTCCTTTCTCTCCGTTGTTTTTTGTACTAATTGTGTGGTTGATTTTAAATTGAGTATTTCTGCGTAATAGTGACGAGTATCACACTCGACAGAAGTAGCATAGTTATGAATTTCGATCTCAACATTTTTACTTATGTAAGCCTCACCTGTAGATATCAACTTCTTCCATTCTTCATCTGAAAACAGCAGTTCTCTAGCTTTTGAGTGATTTATCAAAGAAATTTTGAATAGTTTTTTAGCGTAAAAACCCGCAGAAACATAAGGAAACAATGATGGTTCGTCTGGAATAAAGTTCACTTTAATTATTTCATTTTCATCATCATCAATGGTTACGACTTCAAAGACGACTTCTCCTCTAGCAACCTGCGTCCCAGAGAAACTGATCACATTGTAACTGTGGTTGACACTCGCCAACTTAAAATCTCCAGAAAAACTGCTGAACATTTCTTCTTTAACTTCGGTCGAAAAGACATTTGGTGACAAAATAAAGAGCAAGAATATAAAAACTTTCATGGAACTTCCTTGGATTGTTAATGCCCCAAAAAAAGACGCGAACTCGTGGGCTACAGTTTGAAGTAGTTTACGAGTTTGTGTCCCTCCGAACGAAGTGAGTGCGTTAGCTGACTTGTTAATTTGCACTTTTCAACACAGGCTTTGTTTTACCGAGAGGAGTAACAGCAAAGCGCTGAAGCTCCAAACCAAAATTACTAACTGTATGTGGTTCGACTTTCAAATCAAAGTTAACTTTATAGTTTTCACTTCTAGCTTTAGTGAAAGATCCGATATGCGCTATGGTAATTGCGAACATTGTGTGGCCAGAATTGTCTGTACAAAAACCTTGAATTGAGAAAAAAGAGAGATCCGGGATTGTTCGACTTTTGAACTCGAACTCATCCTTTATGTTTCTGCGAAACTTCTCAAGACGCTTACCGAGCAACTCAATTTCTTCCCTAGTTATGCAGCAATCCGCTCATCCAGAGAACTTTACATTGCTCCCAAATACGGAGATTTTAAATAGAGATTGATCTTCCCATACTGCTGCAATTACAAGCTGACTTTCCATGTTAATCCCGCAATATATTCAAATGATGGCGACATCATTTCTTTAACTGATCTCGACCGTTTTTTCTCTGAGTAGACGTTCTATATTTATTGTAAATCTATTCATTGCTTCAGATCACATGAAACAACTAACGCTACGCTCAGCGGCCGCGTACGACGGAATGGCCTGCTACTAGCGGTCCTTTTTTGCAGCGGCTTGTTATATGTTAAACGATTCTAAAACAACTTCTTTAGCGGTACTGCCAACATACCTCGCATTTTTGAGTTTATCATCACCTCTGTACTTTTTAAGTCTACAAGTTCTATCTATGCGAGTAATAACCACTTTATTTTCTAAATTTATATAGGCGCAGAAATAAGAGTTGTGGATATGATCCTTGGGCTTTACTTTGAGTCTACTTACTTTGACTAATGCAACTAGAATTGCTTTTGAAGCAGCTAGCCCCTTTAATTCTTCACTGAGTGAGAATATTGCAAGCTCTTCTTCTGGAACAAAATCAAACAAAGGAAAACCTTTACCGCATTCACCATCAATATTTTCCAATCTTATTGCAATTCGGCCTCCATCGTTCTGACTCAAGTTGAGATCTTTTACAACTTTAACCGCGTCACCGAATCTTAAGGGAAAGAAGCGATTTTTCTTAGGTTTTGATTTTAGATCTTTAGACCACCCCATTCGTCCTATCCATGTGGGTTGTAACGCCCCAATTAGGGACAGGAAATGCTTTTCTTAACTTGTGTAGCGAAGCGATACCGAGCCAAACTTTAGCCGTATCACTTGAACAGCTTGTTTGGTTTCTTACTCACTTACAACCACCAATTCTTTCTCTTTGAACGATGTTAGGTTACCAGAAAAAACGGTAAGACCAAGATAATAGAATTCACAATTAGGTAATTCGGGGGTAGTCGACCCCCAACGTTCTTTTCCCCTTTGCATATATGTCCCATTGGTTTGGAACCCTTGATGAGAAATAATGAGAACGCCAAACTTATCAGAAACAGTTGAGGACTGATTTAAATCAGTAGCTACATAAGCAGCGATAGACCCTTCCTTTCCGAAACATTTGAATGACACTCCCGAAAGCGGAGACCTATTGCTATCCACAAATTCAAAAGAATACTGTCTCGCCGGGGCGACACCATGCCACATCACGTCAACAGCCTCCTCAGTAGGCTCGGAAGAGCAACCCACTATTGAGAAAATAAAAAAGACGTGTAGAAATCGATTCTTCATCGGAAACCTAACATTCTAATCGACCGACCCTTTAGCGTTTGGCTAGAGGTGCCTGTTAGAGGCTGCCAGCCAGAAAGCCAGTGCAGCCAAAAGGCCAAATATACCGAAGAAGAGTATACCTCGTAAGTACCGAACCCAACCAGCCATTGTGGGCACCCCATCTATGAGAAGTTAAACACCATGTGAAGAAGCGCCAGAACCGGGGGAGCTTACAGGCCATGTAAACAATGCTACCGGAATAGCGGCTAAAAAGGAGCCGCTTGATAAAGTATAAACAAGCTTAACTCGTTTTAGTTTGTGAAGAATAGAGTAAGTGGGTAAACCCAGACCAAAAACAAAAGCTACTGATATAGTAGTGCAAAGTATTGCGAAATTCTTGGTGCGAACCCATATGTGAGGGTCGTTTATATCGAAGGTCTGAAACTGGCCATACAAATACCACAGCACCATCAAAAGGCTGGGAAAAAGAGTTGCTGATATAAATGCTATTACAAGTTTCATGTGGTCCCTAACGCCGACTCAAGTGGTGAGTAACAGTTGGCTACAATATAAAGCGAAGCGGAACGCGAATCCGACTCTAAGGCTTTGTTATATGCCGTTAGCTACCGTTTCAATCCAGTTTTTAAGAACTCGCCTAGATTGATATTAAGGTACAATAAATCTATTTTTTCCAAAACTGACATAGAATGATCGACTACTAACCCACCTGAAATTGCGACATCAAACACTCTTTCGAATTCTTGAGGGGTTAAGCTATCCATTGCATCGAAAAGTTCAACCTCGAGATTTGTTTGTGCAATCAACTCCTCTTGCACATAAGAGCTTTTTTCGCCAACTCTATCAAGAATTAGCAGCTTTCTTTCGGACGCCAATTCAGCTATTTCATAAATAGTATCTTGAATCTTATACATAGTTTTCTGGGTATATAACGCCCCACTTCGGGGAAAAAATACGCGGGCTAAACTTGCGAGCGAAGCGACTGGGGCCTGCGTATATTTGTCCCAATGAGCGCCAGCGAACGAATCCAGCGGTTTGTTATGGGCACTTTTCTCCATGTCTATCATATGGATACCACTGAAGCTCTTTACAGGTATGTCCATAACACTTAACAATAAAATTGATACATCGTCCACCGCCCCTATACATGTAAGAATAGTCGGCGATGTCTCTATTTTTTGGAATGGCAATCTCTAGATTCTCATTTGGAAGGTTATTGCGTTCCAAATATGCAAGCACAGTCTCGGTGGCTTGCTCTTGCATTTCCGGAGTTAACTCTTGAGGTTCGTTCGAGCATCCAAAAATTAAAAATAGCAACAAGAGTAAAATACTGTTCCGGATCATCCATTATGCCTATGACGCCCATATAAGGGGCAGTAACACGTGGGCTAAAATCCGAGTGAAGCGACAGAACCCACGTGTTACTGTCCCGGGGAGCTAGCGACCGACTTAATGTGAGTGTAAGCTGCATTCCTAACTAGTATCACTCTTGTTTCTAGTGCTTTTTGACAAATTTATATAAGCCGAGCAGTACTTTATCATGGATATTCATGTTGGCGGAATCAAGGCTAAATTGAAAGCCCAACCCATGCACGTTGTTTTTGAACGTGCATATAGTATCTCCAGTACCAAAGCTTAATCTGCATGACGCAATATAAGAAACAGGCTGATACTGCCCTTGAACTAGAACCAATTTGTTGAGGGTCCATGAGTGTTTGGAGCGGAAGATTTTAAATGCTTCAAAAGATTCATCATATTGGATATTTGAGTGGTCTTCTTTTAAATGACTTAGACTCTCATTTGCAAGTTCAGATAAATTAAACTCTTCAGGAAAAACTAGGAATGAAAAACTATCGCCACCATAATTTTTGTATTCACTGACAACGGATGTTAATTGTTGATCGTAGACAACGATAAGTTCTTGAGAACGTATGCTATTGCTAATTGCGCTCAAAAAAAGAATCGAAGCGTATTTCGATACTACATGCATACTATAAAATCCCTCTTTGCAGCTAACGGGCAAATGCGCAATGCGAAAATTCCGAAGGCGCATTGTGTATTTGTCCCAGCACCTGCCCTCGGCAGGTGCTGATTAGGCGCCTTGTTATAGCGCAAGCTTACACCCTAGCTCATTATTATATTTGTACTCTCCCGTGAGGGTATTTATTCTAAAACTTCCACCTGAAGAATCTCTCACACATACAACATCTGAATAAGTCCACGGCGGGCTTTTGGTATCTCTCCACCATTTCGAAGACACTGTTGTATGGAATTTATCAATTTTTTCGTCAGGGAATAAATCGTCTAGCTTGTAACTCCTTATAACTGTTCCAAACAATGAATAAACGACGATTGCATTGTCTCCTCCCAATTCACCGTGATCATCAAAAGTGAATAAAGTGGAATTATTAGTTACCAATATATAAGACGGCGCTATGTAATTTCTAAGCGCAAACTTTCGTGTCAATTTATATGATTTTCCATCCCACATAAATGCATAAGCGCTAGCGTAAGCTTCATTTTTGTTACTAGACCAATTCGGCTCCACTCTCACCAAATATCTTCCGTCCGGGCTAACGGAAGACTTTGTCTTCGGCGCATTCCAAGAATCTGCACTTACTCCAAAAGCAAACAAAATTAAAGCTAGAGTGTAAATTCTCACAGATTTGTCCTCGCACTATAACGCCTCAAATTTGGGGCGCTTGCGAGCGTATTGGCGAAGCCAGCGAGTAAGCGTCCCAGGCCAACTTGTTGGCCGATTAACATTTGTTTGTTAGCTGCGGCCTTATTCATAAAGGAAGTCGAGCGAATCTAAAAACCTCATTGAATTTATCTTCCACTCATTTTGTGGTTTATAAAAGTCCACTTGCCAATAAATGGCATGTTTCTCAAATTTGTGTAAGTAGTAAAACCGAACGAATGATTGACCAATTCGTTCTTTCTTGATGAATTCCTTTTCTAGTGATTTACCAAAGCGATTGGCAATCATCGGCCATTGTTGCGCCATTTGATTAGCCATTCCGTCAATTTCAACAGGAGGTATAGGCCAATATGGTTTGGCTGAATCCACGCCCTCCTGAAATTTATTCGCGACAAAGCTATCAATTAAACTGTCTGAGAAAGAGCGTGCTTCTTTTTCAGTT
Organism: uncultured Alteromonas sp.; assembly: GCA_963922845.1. GTDB lineage: Bacteria > Pseudomonadota > Gammaproteobacteria > Enterobacterales > Alteromonadaceae > Alteromonas. The sequence continues at coordinate 741 of CAWUJV010000047.1, read as the reverse complement.
TTAAACCCACTTGCCAGTGAAGGCAGAGAAAGTAGTAAAGCTATCGCAATTGTAAGTAATTTCAAAACATATACTCCTTGTAAAAAAGTTCTTATAGCAGCTAACGCCCCGATAAGAGGCATAAATTCAATTGGTTATACTCTAGCTACTTGCCCGCCCTAAACCAATTGATTTTTGTCCATTTTTTATCGGCTTGTTATGTTTTTAAAGCACGCAATTTGTTGATTGTACTTTCGTAAGTTGAGATAAGTTCGTTAATTTCAACTTTGATGAAATGAATTACTCCGTTTTCAATTTCGAAAGTTAACTCTGCGAACTCGCCATTCAATTTTATTCTGGAAGAGCAGTCATCTGTTGTGGGGCCTAGGTCTAGAAAAAAGGCATCAGGGTTTATAGTTCCCTGTTGCAACTGTGCCAGTTCATATTCCATGGATGATATAAATTGAGGGAGGTAAGCCATGTTATCAACTGGGGTCAGTAGAACATCTCCTAACCAGATATCTACTTCATGTAGGCAGCCATCAACTTTACCCCCTATCACGAAATTTAGTTTTTGTGGCCGACTATTCAATCTCTTTCCTAAAAATATAACGCTAAGCTAAGAGGCGCGAATGTAAGGCCAAAATGGCGAACCCGCCGCGCGTTCGCGTCCCAGCGATTGCCGTAGGCAATTGCGACTTTAGCGCTTTGTTATGCACCGTTGTTCACCTTGTCCTGTTTTGCCAAAAAGAGCGCGCATAT
>CAWUJV010000046.1:0-37347 GCA_963922845.1 uncultured Alteromonas sp. | reverse complement strand
AGATACATTACATGGCTCGCGTGACCGTAGAAGACGCTGTCGATAAAATTGGTAATCGCTTTGATTTAGTCCTTGTTGCAGCGCGCCGTGCTCGCCAGATCGCAACTGAAGGTAAAGATCCTAAGGTTGAGATGGACAACGATAAGCCTACTGTTGTGGCATTACGTGAAATCGAAGAAGGTTTGGTAGATGCACAATCTATCGAGCAAGAAGAATTGCGTGACGAGCAACAACAAGAGCATGCTGAGTTTACATCTGTTGCTAATATCTTAGCTGACCAGTAAACACACGATACTCGCTTACAATAAAACGCCAGGGTTCTGAAAACCCTGGCGTTTTAGCATTGGCAACCAGCGCCAAAACCCCTTATCCTTAAAATTCATCCTCTAAGTGGAAGTTTTCATTAACCGTGTATTTGTTTGAAGGGTTAAAACAGAAAATTGCAGAGTACCTTCCCAGTGACCGCGTAGCACTGGTACAGGATGCCTTTGTCCTCGCGCACGAGGCTCACGACGGACAAATGCGGTCAAGTGGTGACCCTTATATTACTCACCCTGTCGCTGTCGCCAGTATCTTGGCCGACATGCATCTTGACCATGAAACGCTGATGGCCGCCCTACTCCATGACGTCATAGAAGACACCCATTATAGTCAAGAAGATCTGGCTGATGCCTTCGGTGACACTGTGGCAGAGCTTGTTGAAGGCGTCAGTAAACTCGACAAAATTGCCTTCAGCAGCAAGCAAGAGGCGCAAGCGGAAAACTTTCGTAAAATGATGATGGCAATGGTGCAAGACATCCGTGTCATCTTGATTAAATTGGCCGACCGCACGCACAACATGCGGACATTAGGCTCATTGCGTCCTGATAAACGTCGACGAATTGCTCTTGAAACACTTGAAATTTATGCGCCCATTGCGCATCGTTTGGGTATTCATGATGTGAAGAACGAGCTTGAAGATTTGGGCTTTCAAGCGATGTATCCGATGCGACATCGCGCGCTTAAATCTGCTGTAAAGCAGGCGCGCGGTAATCGAAAAGAAATCATTGATAACATCCGAGAAGAGCTTGATACCAGGCTGTCCGAATACAAAATCACAGGTCAGGTAACGGGGCGAGAGAAGCACCTTTATTCGATTTACCGCAAGATGCGTAACAAAGAATTGATGTTCAATGAAGTGATGGACATTTATGCGTTTCGCATCGTGGTCGACTCAGTCGACAATTGCTACCGTTCCTTAGGTGCAATGCACAGTCTTTACAAGCCCATCGAAACCCGGTTCAAAGACTACATCGCTATCCCTCGTACCAATGGTTATCAGTCTCTTCACACCAGTTTGGTGGGACCTCACGGTATTCCAGTCGAAGTACAAATTCGTACTGAGGCAATGGATCAAATGGCGGATAAAGGGGTGGCGGCACATTGGCTGTACAAAGCGCCAGGTGATAAAGACACTACGGCACAATTACGCGCTCGTAAATGGATGCAATCACTGCTTGAATTGCAGCAAAGTGCTAGCTCGTCGTTTGAATTTATCGAAAGTGTAAAAACCGACCTGTTCCCAGACGAAATCTACGTCTTTACCCCAGATGGCCGCATTATTGAGTTACCAATGGGCGCGACGGCGGTTGATTTTGCCTATGCCGTTCACTCTGATATTGGTGATACATGCGTTGGAGTGCGCGTCGAACGTCGCAACTTCAGCTTGAGTAAGCCTCTTGAAAACGGCCAGACTATCGAGATTATTACCTCACCTAAAGCCAAGCCCAATGCCAATTGGCTGAACTTTGTGGTCAGTGCCAGAGCGAGAACGCGCATTCGTCAGTATTTGCGTAAACAGCACTCTCAAGAAGCGGTGACCATGGGTAATCGATTGCTGCGACATGCTTTGGGTGCGGTTAAACTGGACGATATTCCTCAAGAAGACATTGAACGCGTGGTCGCAGAAACCAAGCACACCGATTTCGAATCGTTGTTGACGGATATTGGTCTTGGCAATGAGCTAAGCGCCATTGTTGCACGTCGTCTACTTGGCGAAAGTGAGGATCTACCTGAGAAGAAAGGCAATGTGGCGATTCGTGGTACCGAAGGTCTATTAGTCACTTATTCTCGTTGCTGCCATCCTATTCCTGATGATGAAATCGTATCGGTATTGAGCCCAGGTAAAGGTATGGCGATTCACCAAGTTGGGTGTCCGAATATTCGCAAGTTGTCGAAAGAAGAGCCGCAACGCGTATTACCTATGCAATGGGACGACGAACCTCAAGGTGAATTTAAGGCCGCGTTGCGCATAGAGCTGTTTAACCACCAAGGTACATTGGCAACTCTAACTAATACTATTTCTGGTGCTGATTCCAACATTGTTGGCCTGCAAACCGAAGAAAAAGAAAGTAACGTTTACTTCATCGATTTGGAGCTAACCACGCACAATCGTGTGCATTTAGCCCGCGTGATGAAGCGCATTCGTTCTATGCCAGAAGTACAGAAAGTGTCACGACACAGTCAACTTAGGCTCTAATTTTTACTCAAGGAATTTTCATGGCTAAATCGATCATTCAAACCGATAACGCGCCAAAGGCTATCGGTACATACAGCCAAGCGGTTAAAACGGGTACCACTGTCTATTTGTCTGGGCAAATCCCACTCGTACCAGAGACGATGGAAGTCATTTCTGAAGATTTCGCAGCGCAAGCAAAGCAAGTTTTTGAAAACTTAAGCGCCGTGTGCGAGGCTGCTGGTGGCAGCATCAATGATATGGTCAAAGTGAATATATTCCTAACTGACTTAGGTAATTTCGCGACAGTAAACGAAATTATGGCTCAGTACTATGAGCAGCCTTATCCAGCGCGTGCTGCGATTGAGATCAGTGCGTTACCTAAAGGTGTACAGATCGAAATTGACGGCGTAATGGAACTGCCGGAGTAATTCATGTCACCAGAACGTTATCGTCGTATTCGCGAGGTATTGGCAAAGCGTCAAACGGATCTGACGGTATGTATGGAAAATGTCCATAAGCCTCATAATGTATCAGCTATAGTACGCACCGGCGACGCCGTGGGCGTGCACCGTGTGCATGCGGTGTGGGAAGAGCGCAACCGTTTGAAAGGTGGTACAGCCGCTGGCAGTCAGCAGTGGGTACGACTAGATACTCACGAGACTATCTCTGACGCTATTGCAGAGATGAAACGCCAAGGTATGCAGGTACTGGTAACCAACCTGTCTGATACGGCGGTGGACTATAGAGAAGTTGATTACACCAAGCCAACTGGGATTATCTTTGGTCAGGAAAAATATGGTGTGACGGATGAAGCTATCGCTAATTCGGACCAAGACATTGTGATTCCAATGGTCGGTATGGTGCAGTCGTTGAATGTATCTGTCGCCGCAGCGCTTGTGCTGTACGAAGCACAACGCCAGCGTCAAAACGCAGGTATGTATGAAACGCAGCATTTACCCGAAGAAGAATGTCAGCGCCTGTTGTTTGAAGGTGGGTATCCGACGTTAGTGCGGGTTTGTAAGCGCAAAGGCTTGCCCTATCCTCAAATCGACGGAGAAGGCCATATTCAAGCGTCGCAAGAATGGTGGCAACGGATGCAAATGACCGAGGCCGCGATGGACGAAATCGAAGCGTCGGCGCCAGAAGACGACGAAGACTAAGACAAGCCAGCATAACGCTGGCTTTTTTATTGCCCAGATGTTGATTTGAAAGAAAACATGTCTTATCGCGGTCTTCATCTGCTCAGCGCGCAAAGCGCGACGTATATAAAACCACTCTTGGGAGACACTAATGAAGAAATTTGCTGCTATTGCTGTCATGATGCTTAGCACTATCGTAGGTGCATCCAATGCCTTCGCATTGGATCGTGGCGTTTTTGCTGAAGAGGCGAATGCCGTTACGCCTTTGCTTGAAGGTCAAATGGTACCAGAGACGACTTTAAAAATGGCCGATGGTTCGCCCGTTAGTCTAAAAGCGTTAACCATGCAAAAGCCTACAATTGTATTGTTCTACCGCGGTGGCTGGTGCCCATATTGCAACCGTCAATTGGCACAATTGAAAGATATTGAGAAGAACCTTGTTGATCAAGGCTATCAAATTCTCGCTATCTCACCTGAAACACCAGAGCGTCTTCAAGAACAAAAGTTAGAGACAGAGTTCTTAGTTACCTTATTATCTGATGCCAAGCTGGACACAATTCGCGAATTTGGTATTGGATTTAAAGTTGATGACAATACGGTTGAAAAGTACAAAGGCTATGGCATCAGCTTAACAAAAAATGCGGAAGGTCAAGCTGTATTGCCTGCCCCAGCGATCTTCATGCTAGATACCAAAGGTCAGGTTCAATTTAGTTATGTAAACCCTGATTTCAGAGTTCGTCCATCTGCGGACCTTATTCTTGCAGCGGCAACAGCCTTGAAACAAGAAAAATAATCTTATCCTAAGCCCATGAATTTTCATGGGCTTGACCTTCTTTCCACACCCGCATATCTTGTAACCATCTGAGAAGCGTTTCTCACAAATTAAAATCTAAACTTATCAAGAAGGTGAGTTATGTTCAGATGGATGTTGTTTGCTTTAGCTATTACCTGCCTGTCGTCTAATGCCGAGGCGTCCCGTCCTTTTGCGACCTCAGCGACAGAAGTGAGACCTATTCTGAACGGTCAATTCGTACCGGATGTCACCATTCAAGACATCAAAGGCAATGACATTCAATTGCAATCACTGATTGACGGTAAACCTACCGTTATTTTGTTTTATCGAGGAGGTTGGTGTCCTTACTGCAATCGCCAAATGTCTGGGCTAATTGAAGTTGAACAGCAAATCCTTAATTTAGGTTTTCAGATTATTGCCATCTCCCCTGATTCTCCTGAGCGACTTTATGAACAAAGGGTCAGTAGCGATGATTTTGCCGTAGTGAGACTATCTGATAGTAATTTAGAGGCAATCCAATCTTTTGGGCTCGGCTATTTTGTTACCGATGACATGGTGAAATTTTTGCGCAATCAGGTTGGCGCGCGCCTGACGACACCCGAAGGCGAAGAGAAGGTCGTGTTACCTGTACCCGCGGCCTTTGTTGTTGACTCAACAGGGCTTGTGCTGTTTCAGTACGTCAATCCCAATTACAAAGTACGCATTGAACCTCAATTGTTGTACCATGCCGCTCGATTATCTAAGCAATAACATAGCATACCGGTAGGGTAGTCTTATTTCTTCAACAGTTTCCATGGGCCAAAATTTGGCTCAATCTCCCATCACTACGCTAAAAGGTGTGGGTGCCAAAGTAGCGGAAAAGCTTCAAAAGTTGGGCCTGAGAACGGTACAAGATGTGCTGTTTCATTTGCCGCTGAGATACGAAGACCGCACGCGTATTTACACTATCGCTGATTGCCGACCCTTCACTCATGTCAGTATTCAAGGCGAAGTAAAAGATGCCAATATCCAATACGGCAAGAAGCGAATGCTGGTGGTTAAGGTCGCCGATGGAAGCGGCACTATCACTCTGCGTTTTTTCAATTTTGGTGCGCCGCAGCGCACTATGATGACACCGGGCAATACCGTTCGATGTTTCGGTGAGATTCGCACTGGTAAAATTGGCATTGAGATGATGCATCCGGAATTTTCGCTTGTCGATGAAAATGCCGAGCTTGTTGAAGAAACATTAACGCCTGTCTACCCGACGACAGAAGGCGTAAAACAGTTAACGTTACGCAACCTCACAGAGCAAGCGTTAGCTTTGCTCGAGAAAGGCGCATTAGCAGATCTATTGCCAGATGGTATGTATGCCCAGCAGCTTAGCTTGAAAGAGGCATTGAAAATAGCGCACCGCCCTACCCCAGATGTTTCCGTTGCAGAGTTAGAAGCGGGCGAGCATCCAGCGCAAAAGCGATTAATTTTAGAAGAATTACTCGCTCATCACTTGAGCGTACTTAAAGTGCGTCAAAATGCTAAGGCTCAGCCTGGTATCGCAATCGATGTTAATCTGGACCTTATCGCTCAGCTGCTGAGCCAACTGCCTTTTTCCCCTACTGGTGCACAGCAACGCGTTGTAGAGGAAATTCAACAGGATATGCGCTTAAATCAGCCCATGATGCGATTAGTGCAAGGCGATGTGGGGTCGGGTAAGACTCTGGTTGCTGCACTCGCCGCCTTATCGGCGATAGGTGCTGGTTATCAAGTTGCCCTGATGGCGCCAACTGAGCTACTGGCCGAACAACACGCTAACAATTTTCGCGGTTGGTTAGAGCCTTTGGGCATTGAAGTAGGCTGGCTGGCAGGCAAGCTCAAAGGTAGTGCTCGCAATGAAGTATTAAAACGTCTGCAGTCGGGAGACGTTCAATTTTTAGTCGGTACCCATGCGATTTTCCAAGAACAAGTTGAATATGCTCAACTTGCGTTGGTTATCGTAGATGAGCAACACCGATTCGGTGTGCACCAACGTTTGGCGTTGAGAGAAAAAGGTGAGAAGCAAGGCCGTTTTCCGCACCAATTGATCATGACCGCTACGCCGATACCGCGTACGTTAGCGATGACGGCATACGCTGACTTGGACACGTCAATTATCGATGAGCTGCCTCCGGGTAGGACACCTGTTACAACCGTTGCGTTACCCGACAGTCGGCGGGGGGATGTTATCGAGCGAGTACGCGAAGCTTGCACACAAAAGGGACGTCAAGCGTATTGGGTGTGTACTCTTATTGATGAATCCGAAGTTTTACAGTGTCAGGCCGCGGAAGATGCTGCCGTGATATTGAGTACGGCTCTGCCAGAATTGAAAATAGGATTGGTACACGGGCGTTTGAAAGCGGCCGAAAAACAGCAGGTCATGGGAGCATTTAAAGCTGGCGATCTTGATTTGTTGGTGGCGACTACGGTGATTGAAGTGGGTGTGGATGTCCCGAACGCGAGTTTAATGATAATCGAAAACCCGGAAAGGCTCGGCCTAGCCCAGCTCCATCAGCTACGTGGGCGAGTAGGGCGAGGGGCAATCGAAAGCCATTGCGTGTTGATGTATCAAAGTCCTTTGTCAAAAACAGCCACACAGCGGTTGGGCGTGCTTCGCGAGTCAAATGATGGGTTCTACATTGCGCAGCGTGACTTAGAAATTCGAGGACCAGGCGAACTAATGGGGACTCGCCAAACGGGTATGGCCGAACTCAAAATTGCTGATTTGGTTCGAGATAACGCGTTGATTCCGCAGGTACAAAATATTGCAGTGAAACTGTGGGAAGACTATCCCACTCATGCTCAAGCGATCATCAACCGCTGGATAGGCCACAAGGAGCAATACAGCAATGCATAATGATTTGCCGTTAGTGCTGCCTACTGACGCGTCACAAGACATGATACAGCAGGCCCATCACCTCTCGCAAAAATGGCCATTTAAGCTGTCCAGTGACGCGACAGGCCTTGGTATGACATTCGTTGGCGACAAACTCGCCTTGGTCGATTTTGATGATCCAAAAACCGGTGGCGTAATCGTTGACTTTTTGTCTGGAGAATCCCGCTATCGTCAACAACACGGCGGTGGAAAAAAAGAGTCTATTGCCAAAGCCATTGGGGTTAAAGGTGATGCGACACCTCGCGTACTCGATGCAACCCCGGGCTTGGGGCGTGACGCCTTTGTCCTCGCAAGTTTGGGCTGTCACGTCACTATGGTCGAGCGTTCGCCTGTCGTCGCGGCGTTGCTCGAAGACGGGTTGAGGCGTCTAGCCGACGCAGCACCTGAATTGTACAGTCGATTTGCATTGGTTCATGGGCATAGTCCAGATGTCATGAAAAACTGGCAAGGTGATGTAATTGATGCAATTTATTTGGATCCAATGTTTCCACATCGCAAAAAGTCTGCTTTAGTTAAGAAAGAGATGCGTTTGTTTCAGCAGTTACTGGGGCCGGATGAAGATGCCGATGAGTTACTTGCGCCAGCAAGAGCCTTAGCTAAAAAACGTGTCGTGGTGAAGCGGCCCAACGCGGCTGATGTCCTGGCAGGGGTACAACCGTCAATGGCTATAACAAGTAAAAAGCATCGTTTTGATGTTTATATAATAAGTTAGTACGCGGAGATAATAATGATAGAAGTGGGATGTACCTTGCCCGAGGTCACCTTTAGCCAGCTTGTCGATGGCGAGATGACCAACCCTCATACCAACACACTATTCGGGGACAAAAAAGTGGTGTTGTTTGCTGTACCAGGCGCGTTTACACCAACCTGTTCAGCGGCGCATTTGCCGGGTTATGTTGCCTTGGCCGACAAAATAAAGGCCAAAGGTGTAGATGATATTATTTGTTTATCTGTCAATGACGCTTTTGTCATGGACGCGTGGGGTAAGACTGCTAATGCCGAAGCGATAAAAATGGTCGCCGATGGCAATGGTAATTTTGCCAAAGAAATTGGCATGGACATGGAAACCGGCGATTTTGGTGGTGTGCGCTCCGTGCGGTATTCGATGTTGGTCGAGGATGGTGTCGTCACTAAAGTTTTTGTCGAAGACCCGGGACGTTTTGAAGTCAGTGATGCGCAAACCATGCTAGAAGCGCTTTAAGTAAAAACGGCAGGTGGCAACACCTGCCACACCAAGCCTCAATAAATCCATCCAAATTTTCTACTCGCTGCTATAATGCCCGTCGCAGTATCAATAGGTGAATAAGTGTGATTAAACGAGACGTCATTGTCATCGGCGCGGGAGCCGCTGGATTATTTTGTGCCGCTGAAGCTGGTAAACGTGGGCGCAGCGTTGAAGTACTCGATCACGCCAAAAAGGTAGGCCGCAAAATTTTAATGTCAGGTGGAGGGCGCTGCAATTTCACCAATATGTACGCCAGCCATGAAAATTTCCTATGTGCCAATCCTCACTTCTGTAAATCCGCACTCAGTCGCTACACGCAATGGGACTTTATTGGGCTGGTTGCCGAGTATGGTATTCCTTATCACGAGAAAACACTGGGACAGCTATTTTGCGACGAGTCAGCCAGTGACATTGTGAAGATGTTGATGGCTGAATGCGAAAAAGCCAACGCGACCGTTACCACGCGTTGTGAAATTCTCTCAGTTGATAAAACAGAATCAGGCTTTTTACTCAAAACGTCATTGGGAGAATATGAGTGCGAGAGCTTGGTTATTGCCACGGGTGGTTTGAGCATGCCCAAGTTGGGGGCGACACCATTTGGTTATCAAATTGCTGAACAGTTTGGTTTAAATGTGTTACCTACGCGAGCCGGGCTAGTGCCTTTTACCCTACACGACAAAGATAAAGAGGCCCTTGCTGAACTCAGTGGTGTTGCCATTGACGTCACGGCCGAAGCAAACCACACCCAGTTTAAAGAGGCCATGTTGTTTACGCATCGAGGTTTAAGCGGACCTTCTATGCTGCAGGTTTCATCTTACTGGACGCCGGGCGATACAGTGGATATTAACCTTGCCCCAGATCATGATGGCGAGTCTTGGTTGATCGAAAAAAGAAACGAGAATCCTGATTCTCTTTTATCGACTTGCTTAGCGTCTTTGTTTCCAAAACGGGTTGCGCAAACCTTACTAGATTGGTTTGAGTGGCCTAACAAACCTATCAAGCAATTCAATCCCAACGAGCTTGCAGCCATGGGCAATGCTTTGAATCAATGGCAAGTTAAACCCAATGGAACCGAGGGCTATCGCACTGCCGAGGTAACATTAGGTGGTGTTGATACTGACGAGATTTCGTCAAAAACTATGATGGCAAAGAAAGTAGAAGGCTTATTCTTTATTGGAGAAGTTGTCGATGTCACAGGTTGGCTCGGGGGCTACAATTTCCAATGGGCTTGGTCGAGTGGCTGGGCCGCTGGGCAAGTGGTTTAGTAGTGATTCCCCATAATTAAACCGAAGACTATTTGCGATGTAATCCCGCATGGAATAGGCTCCCTCGTAACTGCATATTTAAATTAAAACGAAGACAGTTAAAATCCATTGATTTGTATGTTCTTTTTCAACAGGTATTGCTATTGTTCTCTAACTTACCCTAATCAAAAGTTTAAATTATCATTAAGAGTTTCGGTAAGCGTACTCGCATTAAACTTTATGTTCTGTGAAAAGGATCTGATAAACATCTTGAATTGAGTCTATTCGCTGAAATTGACCTTTATTCAATTCTCTAATGTGGGGCCTTTCAGATTTGAGGCCATCACTGTCACCTTTAGTGTGTCGAGCAACTTTCACCTCCTCTAATGACGGTAACGGAGAACCAGCTTTGTCACCGAAATAATAAAACGGACCTAATTCAAGTGTACTTTCATCAAAGTAAATCCATATAACGCAACCTGAAGGTTTATCCGCTAATTTAACGTGAACTTTTTGTCGAGAAGTTTTACCTCCTATGTATGATGATTTCAACTGTACATGCCTGACAACACAATTGGACTCCAAGATTACATCGTAACCAGAGTTATCAACTTCTGGTTTTGCAACTTCTAAGTCACAGGTTTCGTTCTGCCAAGCTATCTTTAGCAATTCACCAACAAAAAGATGCTCTATTAACTTCTCTCTATATGAGGAATGTTCAGTATGTCGCTTTATCTTGCTCATGATTTTTTACTACTTTTGTATTCCATTAAAGCGGACAACAAATTTAATCAATTAAGTCATCTGCTAGGTCTAAATCTTGTGTCCAAGTATATGGGTGAGCGTCCTTGAACCGCTTTAAGTCATCATAAATATCTTGGAATGAAGACGAGCTACTTAAATTTACTCCTGACAAACCTTGAAAATGAACGATTGCAAAGTCTCTTAAAGCTTTACCTATTTTTTTCCAGCTAATGAAGCATACCCATAAAGCCCTATAGCATCATCTTCTAATAGCTTTATGTAATTGTTAATAATGTCGGATAGCTCATTAGCTGTTGGGGTAGCTTTCTGCTCTAACAATCTATAATCATTTACTATTGTTTTGGAAAGGTCTTTTCTCTTTAACTGTCTTTTTAAGCAAAGGTTTCTACGATTAAGCCCCAGTAGATTTATCGTTACTTCTGCTTTCAGTCTTGGCGATTAGAAGCCTGGGGATTTGGCTTTATCTCAATAATTACATCATGCGTTTTCGAACACTTCGAAAATCATGCACTTACCTTGCTTATTGACTATGCCTAGTTTTAATCCACGTCTTTACAGGTGTTACCCATTCTTGAATAGGGCGATAAAAGGCACCGTGTTCTAACCCGGTATTAATTTCTATCTCTTCAAATGACAGTGCTTGTGGACTTTTGTCTTTTAGCTTTTTACAGGTGTTGGCGCGGTCACTGTTTTCATAGACCGATAAGACGTGACCGGACACTTTTATGTCATCGTGTTGTTTGGCAATAAGGCGTCCGCATCCGGCTAATATCACGGTGTTGACGCCGAAATCAGATAGATGATTGGAGGTTAATCCCGTAATAAACGCGCCTCTGGAAAAACCAACAATCGTAATGTGTTTAGGGTCTATTCCTTTATCAATGAGGCTTCGGATATCGTCGCTCATTTTAGTGGCATAATCGAAGGGATCGGTATTCTTAGGTCGATGTGTCGCGACCAATGTGTAACTGCTGTCAGCCAGTGCTGCTTTGATGGCTGGAAAGTCATAGAGGCCCCACCCAAATCGCCTATCAACAGGAGTGGGGTCGTCTCCCTCAACGATGTATCCATGAGAGTAAAAAACAACATGAGAATCAGCGGTTAACGTATCAGGAAGAGTATCGTGTACGTCACTCGCTACTCCAGCGAAGGACAACATACAGGAAAAAAAGCTAATCAGGCGTACTGTTTTCAAAGTGTTTATCCGCAATAGTTGAAAAGATGGCGTGTAATTAATTATGGGATGGGCACTCGCATGTTATCAGTGGGTTCAACACAATGCCTTATTCAATAGTGCGACGTGAATGTCTATTTCATATCCCATTGCTTTCTATCTTAAATATTTATGCGACATATGTCGCATTTATTTTGTTTTTCTATTGTTAGGGTGCTAAAGTGCGACACAAGTCACACTTTTAAACTATTATTATGACGCCCAATCCGACAGAGCTAGAAGTCTTAAAATTGCTGTGGAAAAGCCAACCGCGAACGGCCAAAGATATTCACGAATACCTGTCGCCCAAATATGGATGGTCTTACTCTTCAACCCGAAAAACGCTTGAGCGGATGGGTAACAAAGGAATTATTAATGTCGGTGCGAAAGGTAACAAAAAAATCTTTACCGCCAATTTAGAGAAGATCCCAACTCTCGCGAATTTTATGCAAGATTTTGCGTCCAACGTGTTGGAACTAGACGAACCCTTACCCATAACGATGTTTGCCGATAGTCGATTAATCGAAAAAGAAGAAATGGATGAATTGGATGAGCTACTGCAGCAATTATCAAAAGAGGACAAGGCAAAATAGTGGATACGGTTGCGATTCAATTTTTTACTAGTCAGTTGATACCATGGCTGTTGTTTTCGTCTGTGGTGTATGGTGCGGCAGCTTATCTCACGCGTGATTGCAATACGTCTACTTGGGTGTGGTGGTTAAGTTTGTTGGCGAGTTTTTTGCCATTGTTACCCTTGTCTTTTGCAAGCGTAGTAATTAGTGCGCCGAATGTCGCTTGGATCAATGCCAGTATCGAAAACATCCACGTAGTGAAACAAGCGACCATTGCTCATTCTGGGCTAAATGATATGGACTATGCGGTATCATTACTTATTGCAGCCTACACCATAGTCGTGCTCTATAAGTTAGTCAGGTTGAGTGTAAACTGGCGACGTTTAAAAGTAGTGACACGCCAAGCGCGACCTATTGATGTTGATTCACCTGCCAATGTAAACGTCGTAGTATCGATGTTTAACCACAGTCCATTTGTGTATGGCGTCTTCAGGCCAACGATTGTTCTGCCCCAATACTATTTGTCCATGAACTCCGAGCGCCAGCGTATTTTGGTTCAACATGAGTTAACCCATATAGCGCAAAATGATCCTGTCGCCGTTATCGTCTGGCGAGTACTCAGTGTTGTACTTTGGGTTAACCCTTTTGTGAATAAAATGGAGTGGCAGTTTATTAGAGCGATGGAACATCGCTGTGACAGCCAAACTATCTCACGCTATGGGTTGAGTAAGTTCGAGTATGCGCAAACGCTGCTGCAGTCTTTGCGAAAAGGGGCTGTCGTTAATCCAAGCCCGGTAGCCCAATTTAATTCTGCCGCGCTGGATGCAGATGATTATAAACAGCGTCTGACGCTTATTGTTCAGGCAAATCAGAATGTGAAGATCAAAGTCATATTGGGTTTGTTTTTAACCATTTTTTCATTGGTTGGCTGTGCTGGTTATTTTGGCGCAGCAATTGGCGACGGCGCCCCAACTTGGCAGCATCCACTTAAGGACTATCGAATCAGTTCGCCGTATAAAAGTGTCAATAAAATTAGATACTACAAGCCACATCAAGGTATTGATTATGTGGCGTTGAATGGCAGTCAGATTGGCGCCGCCGCAGACGGTGTCGTGGTCATCGCTGACGCACAAACGCTCCATCCCAATTTCGGCAATACAGTCATAATTCAACACAAAGGTGGCTACCAAACCCTATATGCGCATTTAGCGTTCATCAACGTGGCACCCGGCGATTGGGTCAGCGCAGGTCAGCGTATTGGTATCATAGGAGATACCGGCAGAACAACGGGAGTCCACTTGCATTTGGAGGTGATGAAGCATCAGCAACGCCTCAATCCCAGTGAGGTTCTGCCGTGAAAAAGCACGCACGTAGTAACCCGAGAAAAATAACGAGAAAAGGTTGTAGTTCATGATTGATAACGATAGACGCAGTAGCTATTTGCGCCGTTTAGGTTGGGTATTGTGCTTTGCCCTTGGGCTTAGCGGCTGTGTGGGTACTAGCCCAGACGAGCTGCGTGTTGAGTCGAATGAGGGTGACCCGTTACCCGTCATACCTGATGAACCTCAGTCTGCGGACGTATCACATGGTATCACCGATATTGAGGTGGTCGCTCCTGTAGACCCCGCTCAAACTGATGATGTCTGGGAACGCATTAGATTGCAGTTGTCATTCCCGATCTCCGATCATGAACGTGTGAAGAAGCGCGTTCAATGGTACGCCAACCAGCCTAACTATATGGAGATCATCAGTCGACGGGCCGATCCCTTTTTGTACTATATAGTGACTGAAATCGAGCGCCGAGGCCTGCCTGTTGAACTGGCACTTGTGCCGTTGTTCGAGAGTGATTTCAATACTACCGCTTATTCAGACAAACACGCATCAGGTCTTTGGCAGCTTACGCCACTCATTGCCAAACATTTTGGTGTAAAGATTAATTCTTGGTATGACGGTAGATTAGACATCGTTGAGTCAACTAACGCCGCACTGGATTTTTTAACTTACCTTCACAAGCGATTTGATGGAAATTGGTTACATGCTATCGCCGCGTATAACACCGGAGAGGGGAGAGTCGCTAGCGCTATTCGACGTAACAAACGAGCGGGAAAATCCACTGACTTTTTTAGTCTTCGTTTGCCCCGTGAAACACGCGACTTTGTTCCTAAGTTGCTAGCCGCAGCCGATATTTTAAAAAATCGAACCATTGCGTTTCCTGAAATTGCCAACCAGCCAGTGATCGCATTAGTGCCCTTACAAAATGGCGTTATTATTGACAACTCAAAGGAGTGGGAGGACGTCGCAAGGCTTAATCCAGGGTACAGACGTTTCCCCGCTTTACTCAGTGGCCCTGAGCATATTGTCTTGCGTACGACAAAAACGGATGAATGGCAGGATTACTTGCTATCGCTGCCAGCAATGCCAGATAGCCAATGGAAGACCTATCGAATCAAAAGTGGTGACAGCTTAAGTGTAATCGCGCAAAACTTTGATGTATCAGTCGCTGATATACGGGAATTCAACCAGCTTACTCACAGCCGTATTCGCGCCGGCGATACCCTAATACTCCCTATTCCTGCAGAGCAACAAATTGAATATAAAGTGCAGTCTGGCGATAGTTTGTGGTTGATTGCGCGAAACTATAATGTGACCGTCAACAAACTTAAGCAATGGAATGGGTTAGCGCGCAATCGTCTCAATATCGGCGACACGCTCACGATTTTTCTGACCCCTTAGTTTTATACAACAAGGGTTCCTTGGCGTTGGCTTAGTTGAACTGTCGCGATAGTGCCGGCGTTAAACTCCAATGCATCTGCTTCTATTCCATCAGAGAAAATCACCCCATTCTCTGCCATTCTGGACGTTACTTTTAAAGCGTGTTGTTTATCGACTCTGCCGAATACGTTTTGACAGCTAGTCACAGATGATGGAAAAGGTTCTCTGACGCTATAGTGAAGGAAAGGACTATCCCACGGGAACCCATCTTTTAAATCTGATCTAACCTGTTTACCAGCGACCCCACTTGCACCTGCGAGAATACTCTTAAACCACCCAGTTGACCCAAGACCGGTGGAAACAATAATCCCAGACGAGCTTTGCTCTTCAGTTCGACTGCCCATTTTAATTTGATAGCGTGCCGATGTGTGGGAGCGAGGGCCAATGAACACATCATTAACGGCAAGCAAGCTTTGGCCAAGATTGGTGCTTACCTCGGCCAAGCTGATAGTTTTGCTGCTAAATGCGTTGTGAACGACCTGTTGTAGTATGTTGTCGATGTCATTTGGAGAAAAAGGAAGCAAGACACCATCAAATAAATCGGGCAACGGGTTAATAGCGATGATTGGTTGTCCAAAAACGTATTTCATCGTGTTAGCGACTAAACCGTCTTGCCCAACTACGACGACGATATCGTCATGGTTGAACGTAAAGTTGGGTAAAAAGGCCCTTTCGAGTATCTGCACTTTGGCATAGTGACTTACACTACTTTGCATCGCTTTTACGACAGATGTGTATCTGACGTGTTCATCCTGATACGCCTCAATGGAATCACCTAGGTGCTCAAGGTAGAACTTGGCTTGCCCTAATGTGCAGTACTTTTCCTTCAATTCCTCGAGACGTGTTTTTCGCGTTACGATGACGATTTTTCTGTCCGTTATCATGACGATTGCCCTAGTTAATCAAAGAGGTGAGTAGTTCGGGAGACAGATTCAAATTTTCAATTTTGTTGTCACCTTGTGTGAGATTTTCAATCGCCTGCGCAATGAGTTGCTCGGGCTTAGCGGCGTTCATATTCATCACTTTGAGTCGTTCAATATCAATATCATTGAAAGCGGCCAGTTGAACTTGAATGTCGTATGCCTTGGTATCGGCTTGTGACTTTGCATTGGCATTTTCTAGTTCGACCAATTGAGCTCGCCTTCTTTCATTGTCTGTATTGGCGTCCAGCTTTTCTTGATCCATTGTGAATTGCTGCTGCATTCTTTCTCTCTCAGCTTCAAGCACTTGCTTTTCTAGATCTTGTTGCTTTCTGGCTATCGCTTTTTCAGTCTCAAGTTCTTCTTCTCGAACCTGTTTTTCCTTTTCGATACTAGAGAGGCGTCTGGCATAAATCGCGTTGTCTGCTTCTTTCAACAAGGCTTCTCTTACTTCTGCTTCAAGCGCTTTCGCCGTATCCGGTGTAGGAGAGATGGCAGTCAGCGATATTTCTGTAATGTCGATACCTAGCTTTTGCACTGAAGACTGACTTGGCAATGTGTCTTGTAATGTTGTGGTTAAAACTGCAGCGCTCGTCAATGCAGATTGAAGGTCGAGTTTTTCCATCGTGTTTCGTACGACGACTTGTACACTGCGCATAATGCGTTCTTCTAGTTTCTCTGGGTCCTCCGATTGATATTGACCAGCAGCATTAATCGAAAAGTTAATCATCTGCGCAGCAAGCTCGGGGTTTTCAATGCGATAAGTGATTTGACCTTGCACGGATATATCTTGGAAGTCATTCGTTTTCATTCTAAAAACAAATGGAATCTCTTTGGTACTCAATGGTACCGCCACAAGTGAAGCGCTGGGAGCAAAATAAAAAAAGCTTGTTCCCCGACCTTGCAGTTTTATTTTTCCATTTTTGAATAGCATGACGTGGGTAGATGGACTGGCTTTGTAAAAGTTAATTCCAAACATTCTTTTCTCCTAAAATCATATTTATGTCTCAGTGACACTTTTAATATATGTCCCAGTGACACATTTGTAAAGTGTGTTTCTGAACTTTTTTATTGGTAATGAATTCTCGGTGTGTGAAAATAAATGTCACAGTGACATTTAACAGCCAAAACCCGATGACAAATTTTGTAAATCCTCAGCTTACCGTAGACAATGTGTTGTTCACGGTTCATGAAAACCAACTAAAAGTGTTAGTCGTAAAGCGTTCGATCGAACCATTTGTTGGTGCATGGTGTTTGCCGGGTGGATTTATCGACTGTGCTGTAGACCAATCGACCGAAGATGCTGCGTTGCGGAAGTTGCGTGAAAAATCAGGTGTAGAACCGAATTATTTAGAGCAGCTCGCTACGTTCTCTGGGCATCACCGAGATCCGCGGGGCTTTTCTGTCACCATCGTTTACTTCGCGTTGATTGGGTATCAGCAAGCATCGACGCAGATAGATACCGTCACTGATGCTGAGTGGATAGCGGTTGAGGCGTTGGCAAACATTGGGCTTGCCTTTGATCACAAAGATATCATTGATGTTGCATTGGAAAGACTCAAACAGAAAACACTTTATTCGATGCTACCCGTGTTTTGTCTACCTCAGTACTTCACCATTTCTGATTTGAAAGGCGTTATTGAAACCATTATACAGAAGCCTGTACAGCGCAAGTCATTAATGAGACGGGTTGAAGCTAGCAATATGTTTGAAATGATGGATGAGAAAGCCATTACCGGAAAACGCCAAGCTCAGCTGTACAGGTTAAAGGGTGATGTCGACTTGGTACACTTCGAACGCAATCTAAGTCAATAGCGAGATATTTCCTGTTAAAGCGCAGCTATTGGCGCTTTCACACTCTTTTCACAACCGCGTTTGTAGACTCCATCAGACTCAATCAACAGAGCCTGATTATGCATACAACGTCTACAAGCCAAATTCAGCTACAACAACTTGGGCAATCGTTCTCAACCAATGAATCTCAAGTTGAGTTATTTAAACAGCTCAACCTAACTATTAAGCAGGGCCAGTCCTATGCGATTACCGGCCCGTCCGGTGCCGGCAAATCTAGCCTATTGATGTTGATGTCGGGGCTTGAGCAGCCAACCCAAGGCTCATGCTTTTATCAAGTAGGTGACGCTCAACATTCACTTAGTGACATTCGTGAACACATCGGGTTTATTTTCCAACAGTTTCATTTACTACCAGAACTAACTGCCCTTCACAATGTGGCGTTGCCGCTAAAACTACGGGGCGATAAACAAGCCGAACAAAAAGCACAGCAATGGCTTACCCGCGTTGGCTTAGGTCATCGACTCAGTCATAAACCCAAAATGCTAAGTGGTGGCGAGCAGCAGCGTGTCGCTATTGCAAGAGCCCTGATTTTTGAACCTAAATTTATCTTTGCTGATGAGCCAACAGGCAATTTAGATGAGAAAAGTGCGGGCAGTATTGCCGATTTGTTATTCGCCACTTGTGACGCTCAAGGCGCGGGATTGGTCGTGGTGACTCATAGTGCGGAATTAGCTGCTAGGGCGCAGCATATTCTGACACTCAAAAATGGTGAGTGCCACGCGACTTCACAACGAGCGGAGGTCGCTTAACGATGAAAACCTATCTGCAACTGGCGTGGCATTTCTTTTTACAAGAAAACCAGCACCCTTCACAAAAATTCATGTATCTAGCGCAAGCTATCTTGATGGTGTTCATTGTTACCTTGAGTCAGACCAGCTATAGCATTCAGCATTACTTGACGCAAAACCTGGCGGGGTTATTGGGCGCGGATGTTGTTATTAGTCTAGACGGGGGAATGGATCAAAGAGACTTGGCAGAAGTTCAGCAATTCACTATTGACCATACCCTTGTGCAAAGTGTTGCTACGACGATTACGTTCGGTGAAAACTGGCAACGCGCATCGTTAAAAGGTGTTGGAGAGGGCTACCCTCTGCAAGGAGAAGTAACCGTTTCCCAAGCACTGGGTAGTACCGAAGAAGCATTGAGACACGGCCCTGCAATGGGTGAAATTTGGTTAGGACCTCGTTTATTCACAAGTCTATCGGTAAGCACAGGTGATACGTTGTCGATTGGCGGAGTCGACTTTACGGTATCGGGTATCTTGCATCATGAGCCGGATAGGCTAATGCAAGGTCACACGGTGGATATGCACGCGATGATTCACCAACGCAACTTTGCCCAGTTGTCATTGCAAATGGATACCGTAAAGCATCGTTATCTTTTCAATGCTGATGCATCGCAAATTGCGCCAATTTTGTCCTGGCAAAAAGCCCATTTGCCTGCTGCACAGGTGTATCATCGTCAAGGCGATCATCCTTTAGCTCTGTTCTGGCAACGCACTGAAAATTTTATTGGTTTGGCATCAATTATTCTATTTTTTATGGCGGCTATTGCTATAGAGCAGTTAACGCGAGTGAAAGTCGCGAAAGAGCAGTATTTTTCTGCCGTAACAATGAGCGTAGGCGCTTCTCGTCAAACTGGGCTGGTGGTTTCTATTATCAAGTGGATGTTTCAATTAGCAGTGCTGTTTCCGGTCGTAATGATGGTATCAGCAGCAACGCATTGGCTTATCATCGATTGGCTCACTCAAACATTTGTCGACCTGAAATGGCATTGGCCAGTGATTACAGCCGTAAAGGCTTTCTTTGCAGTATCCGCGCTGTTTCTTGTGTTTCAGTTACCTATTTGGGTGGCTATCGCGAACACGTCTGTGGGCAAACTTATACAACAAGCTCGGACCGCACCGTCGGTTTGGTTATCGTCATTGAGCGCGTTACTCGTTTTGTCTGGTGTGGCATTCATATACTCAGATAACGCTTTGCTAACACTGATGGTACTGACGTCCGTAGCTGTCTGTATTGGACTTTTGCTGGTGGTAAGTTGGATTGGTTTAACCGCAAGTGAAAAACTGAGTCGCCGTTTCTCTGGATTACTCCCCTTTGCTCTTTACATGATGAAACAGCGGTTGGTGAGTAAAACAACCCAAGTATTGGGCGTCGGACTTTGTGCTTTTTTGTTACTGTTCACGCTGATGTTGATGCGCGACCTTGGCAATACCATGAACGCTTATTCTCGGCAGCATGATGGCAACCTGGTTGTCTCTCAAGCGACCCAATCACAGATGGCCGACATCCAAGCTTTGGCCGAGCTTCATCATTTTGAAGTAAGACAAAACAAGCCTTACTTGTACGCTAAGTTGGTTGGCGTGAACGGTGAAGACTTATCTATTTATGACGGTAAGCCCAGCGATAGTTTATCGACGTTTCAATCGGCTATTCGGTTGCATTGGACCATGGAAGTGCCAACCAACAATCGCGTACTTGAAGGGGAATGGTGGTCGAATAAGGACACCAACTGGCGACAAGTGTCGGTCGAAGAAGAAGTTATGACGGACCTTGGTTTAGCTATCGGTGACAGCCTTACTTTTGTGATTGGTAAACAAACCGAGTCTTTTACTATTGTATCCAGTCACGGTTACAAAGGCGGGCAAGGTTCGATTACGTTTTGGGTGCAGATGCCCGCGTCGGCGGTCGACCATTTCAGTGCGCCTCGTTATGCGATGGCAAGTGTTGAACTGAGCGACGCTCAGTTTGATTTGTTGGCGCCTCTGTGGCGAAAACACCCCACACTTCGGATGGTTTCGCTGAAAGAAATGATGGCCCGGTTTGACGATATTCTTTCTATGGTTACCGATATCGTGAGTGGTTTCTCACTGATTATCAGCCTGTTAGCGGCACTAGTGATTCTCGCTTCTGTTCAGGGTCTTGAAGTCAAGGAAAAGCGGAAAAACAGTATCATTATGAGCTTTGGGTTTGATCGTAAAACGTGCCTTAAAATTAATGTCATAGAGTGGGTTCTTACCGCTTGTATTGCGGCAATAGGCGCGATATTTGGTACCTATTTCGCAGGTTTACTCATCTATCAATCCCAGTTCTCGTTGTCTTACGCCCCCGACTTTGTTTGGTTGTTCGCCACACTCGCCGCTGTGCTGGTTGCTGTGACGGCAATTGGTATTACAGCCAGTAAAAAAAGCCTGAGCGTATCTATCAGAGAATTAATGACGGATTGAAGGGGTTTCACATTCGTTTCACGACCTCTCTTGCAATCTAATGCTATCAACTAGGAGAAACATGATGAAACAGATGATGGCAGTACAGTTTAAATACTTGCTTATACTTGCAGTATTGATGCAGCCCGCAATGAGTTGGGCTGAGCAGACTAAACGAGTGTTAATGGTGGTCAGTGGTTATGGTGAGCAGAAAGGCGAGGTGAAACCTGGTTTTGAGTTCGACGAGTTTGCTAAGGCTTATTTGGTGTTTAGCGAAAATAATCTACACATTGATGTCGCCAGTCCCAAAGGAGGCCCGGTTGAAGCAGACAACTATGACCCTGCTAAGCCATACAACGCCAACATTCTTGCAGATAATGTCGCCATGGCAAAAATCAACAACACACTTGCCATCGACAGTTTAACCGCCCAGGACTACGACGCCGTGTTTGTCGTTGGAGGTAAAGGCGCAATGTTCGATTTGCCAAAAGATGCTGCGTTACAAAAGATGATTGCCTCTATTTATGAACAACGTGGCATTGTCGCCGCAGTATGCCATGGTCCGGCTGCGCTGGTGGATGTCAAACTCGGCAATGGCGAATACTTAATTGCGGGTAAAGCGGTAAATGGCTTCACCAACAAAGAAGAAAAGCTGTTCGGTAAAAAGTGGGTAAAAACGTTCGACTTTTTACTAGAGGATAAGTTGATTGAGCGAGGCGGTCATTTTCAATCAAGCGATATTATGCTCAATCACGTAGCCCAAGATGGTCGTCTGATTACGGGTCAAAACCCCTCTTCAACTATCGCTGTTGCGACGCAGTTAGTCGAATCATTGGGACTTGTACCAAAGCCGATGGATGCTTTTCAAGATGATGCAACACTTGCTTTAGTGGCGGACATTTTGGATGGAGACCTAGCAGCAATTGATACGATTAAACAATCCCCTGATAGCTATCACATGCCATTGGTCGGAATGTACGGATACTATTATGTGGCTGGCGCACAAGCTGAAACAGATTTGAAAAACGCGCTGTTATTGATGAACTTAGCTCGAGATGCTATCAATAACCCTCATCTCGATATGCAGATCGCAAAGGTACATAAAAAGTTAGGCGATACGCCATCTGCCGTTGCTATGCTCAATACCATATTGGCATCGAAACCTGAGTTCCAACCTGCGTTGGACATGCTAAACGGTTTGGCGAATTAACTTCATTCTGGTCGTAATAGGACGTGTGACATGACATCACCACTACACATTTTGTTGATTGAAGACCAACACAGTATTGCCAGCAATATCGCAGACTACATGGAACAAAAAGGACATGTGCTCGATTTCGCAGACCGTGGCCAGCAAGGCCTAGCGATGGCCCTTGAAACCTATTACGACCTTGTGGTGTTGGACTTAAATCTACCTACTATGGATGGCCTAGAAGTATGCGCCCATCTGCGGGCAAAAGCAGACAGGCACATACCTATTATTATGTTAACCGCGCGAGACAGTATTGAAGATAAAGTCGATGGCTTTACGGTGGGAGCGGATGACTATTTGACCAAGCCATTTTCATTGCAAGAACTGGAAGTGCGGTGTTTGGCCTTGTCAAAACGTCATTTGCTGAATACTAAAGATACCCTCTTACTTGGCCCCTTGTCTGTCGATCGCAAGCGAAAACAGGTTAAGCGTGACGGCGTTATACTGGAATTAAGCACCATGGGGTATAAGATTGTGACGATTCTCGCTGAGGCTCATCCGCAGGTGGTAAGCCGGTCTGAGCTTAGTCACAAATTGTGGGGAGATGAGCCGACCGAGTCCGATGCAATGCGTTCGCACATTTATCAATTGCGAACGGTCATGGATAAGCCGTTCGACAAGCCTTTGTTGAAAACAGTATTTGGCGTAGGATTTGCGCTGGACGTAGACAACCACGAGACAGCTTAATGACCAAGCCTAGCGCAAAATTTCACAGCTTAAGTCGACGTATTGTGGTGTACTTTTGCGTTTTTACCCTCGCGATTTCTGCGGTGTTCAGTTTGATTTCTTTTCTTTTGATGTACACCCTTGAAGACGCTTTTATCGTTAGAGATATGCAGCTAGAGGCGGACTACTTAGTCAATACTCATCAAGCGACAGGACAGTGGCCAGCGCCACGCAAAACCAACATGTCGCTGCATTTCTCTAAACAAACGTTTCCCGATGACATTCGAACATTGGCATTGGAAGAACCTTCGCGTCATGAGTTTTATGGTGGCGAGGGAAGACACTATCATTTGTACACTCTACCCGAACAGACTGATTGGTATTTAGTGGCGGAGGTAAGTGCCGATTTATTGGTGCGGCCTATTCGAGGTGGCGTTATGCAGTTTCTCGCGTTCAGTGGCATTGTGGTTAGTATCGTCGCCTGTTTGATCGCGTGGTTAGTGGCGAGAAAAACGACACGTCCGCTTAAAGCGCTAGCCAGTTTGGTAGGCGATGTCGAGCCAGAGCAAATACCCAAAAGGTTTGCCGAAGACTATCCAAATAACGAAATTGGCATCTTGGCCAAGGCGCTTGAGCGCAGTTTTACGAGGATTGCAGATGCGTTGGCGAGAGAGAAGTGTTTTACGCATGATGTTAGCCACGAACTACGTAGCCCGCTTGCCGTTATTAGTAATGGCGCGGAATTAGTCTTATCACAAGATGCGCTGAATTCCTCTCAAACACAGGCACTCAAGCGTATCCAAGATGCTGCTGAGCAAATGGAAAAGACAGTATCGACGCTATTGATGTTAGCTAGAGAATCCCATTTATCCACACCAAAAGTACAGGTGGATTTGATGGCGGTGGTTGAACGCAGTGTTATCGACCACAGCCGAATATTGGAAGGAAAGTCGGTAGACGTCGAGATCAGTGAAACCTGTAACACTGATCTGATAATCCAAGATGGTATGCTAAAAGTACTGCTTGATAATTTACTCAGTAATGCGTTTCAGTATACCGATGCGGGTGTCGTAATGGTTGACTATACCGATGGTCGGCTTGTTGTCAGTGATACTGGGCCAGGCATTGACCCTGCTATCAGCGATACGGTGACCAGCCCTGCTGTGAAGGGGCAAAAAAGCACTGGTTTTGGTTTCGGTTTGTCCATTGTTAGTCGTTTGTGTGAGCATCAAGGGTGGGCACTGAACGTGACAAGTGACAAAGGGACAAAAATCGTAGTCACTTTGGATTAATAGATTTTACGAGAATAGCATCAGTACGCCCAACGCGATCAGCGTGATGCCCATTACCCGGTTAAACAAAATCACATGCTTGGGCGAACGTATCCATCGACTGATGGTGTTGCCAAGATACGCCCAGCTACCTATACCCAGCACGCAAATCACAAAATACACCGCGACAAACTGTATTAGTGCTGACTCATTTGAATAGACGTTAAACGCAGCGCAACCCGCTAAACAGGCTATCCACGCTTTAGGGTTAAGCCACTGCATCCACCAACCTTGGCCGAAAGACAATGGTTTGGTCAGCGATGTTTGCGAACTAATTGATGCATGTGCACGCAGAGTTTGTACTCCCATAAACCCGATAAATAAGCAGCCTGACACCTTAAGTAGGGTCAAAAACATCGGCAGCTGATGTGCGACCTTGCCGATGCCATAACCGGTTAAAAACAAGAGACTGACAAAGCCAATACTTGCACCTAATACAAATCCCAATGATTTGCGCAGTCCGACATTCAGCCCACTGGCTAATGCAAGGAAATTGACGGGGCCTGGGCTGAAGGACATGGTGAAAGAGAACATGGCCATAGCAATAAAGGTTGGCATACGTTGACTCCTAACGTGAAAACCTCATTGTCCAATATTGTTGATTGCGTGAATAGGTGATTTAATTTGTTTTGATAATTCTAAAAATTGGAACAATAAAATGATCAATGAACTGAAAGCCATGGCGATATTTGCCGAAGTCGTAAAGCAGGGGTCATTTAGAAAAGCGGCCGTGTCACTGTCACTATCGCCGTCGGTAGTCAGTTATCACATTACACAACTTGAGAACAAAGTGGGTAGTGGCCTTTTGCACCGTTCGACAAGAAGCGTGAAGTTGAGCCACGAAGGAGAGACGTTTTATCAGCAAGTACTGAAAATGCTCGAGGCAGCCGAACAAGGCATGGCGTTGTTGTCGAGCAATCAGCAAGAGCCTTCAGGCAAGTTGTCTGTCTCTATGCCTTCAGCCCTTGGAAGGTCGGCGCTTAACCGAAAGCTAGCCGCTTTCGCTCAAAAGTATCCCAAAATACATTTAAACATTGATTTTTCTGATTCCAAAAATCACATCATCGACAATCAAGTTGATCTGACCTTTAGGGCTGGTCCACTGACAGACAGTGATTTTAAATCGACAAGATTAGGCAACATTGAACGTGTCGTTGTGTGCGCACCTGCAGTATATAACACGCTTCCCAAACCGGTGCGGCCCGAAGACTTGTCTCAATGGCCATGGTTAAAGCTGAGCCAACTCTCTGATAGTCGAACCTTTGTTTCTGGTAGTGAAAGAGTCAGTGTGTCTTTGCTGCCTCGGATTACCGTCAACAGCGTCGAAGCGATATACCAATACTGCCTTGAAGGCGTGGGGTTAGCAGTGTTGAGTGTTCCACAAGTTTTAGAAGACATTGCATCGGGACGACTGGTTAGAGTCTTACCTGATTGGGACGTTGAAGCCTTACCGCTCTACGCCATCTGGTCTAAAAATACAGGGCAACACAGTCCAGCCAAAAGATTACTCAACTTCTTGAAATCTTCCTAACTCAATTCTATTTAATCTCGCAAGAGTCAGTACATAGCACAAAGACTGATCAAAATTTGACAAGCGATTTATTTTACATATACTTCACCACTCAAGTATATGTAAAGGATGTTAATTGAAATGACAAAAGACGACAAAGTAGAAGTGGCCAAGACATTGTGGCTTAAAGCTGCAGTGGTTTCTAAGCAATTAGACAGTAGTTTAGGCGCGATTCACGGTATTGGATTATCGGAATATATGGTGTTAGAAAATTTAATGATGGCGCCAAATCAATCGCTTCGACGAATTGATATTGCCGACGCTTTGGCTAGAACAGGGTCTGGTATTACTCGCATGCTCATGCCGATGGAGAAGATAGGTTTGATTGCTAAAGATACCAACAGCCGAGATGCGCGTGTCAGTATGGTGAAGATTACCCCAACAGGCGAGTCATTATACAAAGATGCGTCGTCGACACTACAAACTAAAGCCGAGTCACTGCTTAGGAATCTCGATTCGGACCAAACGACAACGTTGTTAAGCACGTTAAGGTCGATTTAATGAATACCATTACCGGTAGTTGTCTGTGTGGAGAGGTGGTTTTCACCGTAAAAGACGATTTTATTTATGCAGGTTATTGTCATTGTTCTCGATGTCGCAAAGCGACGGGGGCCGCTGGCGCGGCAATTGGTGCAGTGGCGAAGGATAGTGTGACCGTTATTCAAGGTGAGAACAGCCTTCGTTTCTATCAGCGCAGCGAGCAATCTATATCGTGCTTTTGTCAGTCTTGCGGCTCAACCTTGTTTGGAGAAAAGCCGCAAACTGGCCTTCGGCACATCCGCTATGGTGTGCTTGATGACTGTCCTAGTTTATTGCCCCAAGCGCATATGCACGTCGCGTCAAAAGCCGATTGGTATACCATTACCGACGCGCTACCTCAATTTGCGGCATCTGTACCACATTAGTACTGTTTTGCTTGGCGGGTAACGCGTTGGTAGTCCGTAAAGTTATCCTCTGAGACTTCATTGATTTGAGTGAATAATGCAAACTTTCCGGTCATCGACATCGTTTGTTTCTTCGGTAATGTAGCACCATCGATATTGATAAATTCCAACACCAACTCGAACGATTCTATTTTTGCCGTAAACATCACAGAGAACGCTTCAGTGTTGAGAATTCGCAAGGATTCTATAAAACCGTCGTGTTTGTTCAACGTCAGCGTGCCACGCAATGCTTCAGATGCCTCATCACCCAGCCTAGGCAAGTTGACGTCAAATTCCGCGATGACCTTATGTTCGGTTTCTTGCTTGAGTGTTAATGAGTCGAGCTGGATAAGCTCAGCCAGTTTGATTTTGAAGGATTGACCTTCTGCTTTTCCCTGCTCGGTTTTAGATGCAGAAAAGCGCGCTTGTTGTTTGGCTGTGGGCGTGTTTTGGTTGAGGCTGATTAGCGTCCATTGTTCTCCCTGGGCTTTAGCGCCGTCAAACTGTTCGACGGATTGGGTGATGTCTCCTTCTTCATTTTCATAACGGGACACCGTGTAAGACCAATCTCGCCGGTTCGTTTGTTCAAAGGCCGCGACGGCGTTTTGGACAGAACGTTTTAGATTATCTTGTTCTACACAATGGCCATAGTGGGACAGTGAAAGCATCGATAAAATCAACACGGGCAGTATTCTGGGCATAATAAAACCTCATTAAGTATTTAAGGTTTTATCTTGCCGTTGAGAATGTGAAATGAGTGTGAATAGCGGTGTGCAAGACCCGCTTGCACACCGTATAGTTATTCCAATATGCATAGATCTATGATCTGTGCAAAATGGCATTTTTGTACGCTAGTGACCTCGCTTTAATTTACGAGACACTGACGTCACATTTTTGATCATTTTTCCAAAGGCTTTGTCTTTTGCTCTTGCCTCATGCAACAACGCTGAATGTCTTGCTTGTTCGGCGTGAAGCTTTTGATAGTTAATTAAACGTCGCAAATCTAAATCGCCCTGTGCGATAGCATGTTGCACCGCGCAGCCGGGTTCATGGTTGTGCTGACAATCACTAAACCGACAGTCTTGAGCAAGGGTCTCAATATCGGCAAACGTAGCTGCTACGCCCGTCTCACAGTCTGCTAGTTGCAGCTCTCGCATTCCCGGAGAATCAATAATAACACCGCCCCCAGGAATAAAGTGCATAGACCGAGATGTCGTGGTGTGTCGCCCTTTACTGTCATCTTCGCGAATGGTCCCCGTTATTTGAACGTCTTCTTTGAGTAGACTATTGATCAAGGTTGACTTGCCTACGCCAGATGAGCCAAGTAGTGAAACGGTTTGGCCGCTTTTACACCAAGGCAATAATACGGCGCATTCTTCAGCATCCAACGCGTTAAGCGTCTCGACAATCAATAATGGCGATAGGGCTTGCACAGCATGGCGTTTAGCCTCAACGTCTTCACACAAATCCGCTTTAGATAAAACAACAACGGGTTCAACATTCGCTTCATGAGCCATGGCTAAATAGCGCTCGATTCGATTGAGGTTAAAGTCATGATTAAGCGAACTGACAATAAACACGGTATCGATATTGGCAGCGATGGCTTGGCGCGAAAGCGATGTGCCCGGCGCTTTTCGGCTAAAAAATGACTTCCTATCGAGTGGCCTAACGAGATGTTGGTGATCGTCAATCAATATCCAATCGCCCAGCGTGAGTCCAGTGTTACTGGATGTGATGGGCATAGCGAATTGGGCCTGTTCGCTTTTAAGGATAAATTCGCTTCTGTGATGCGCCACTACGCGAGCTAACGTTAAACATTCAAGTTCTTCAAGCGTGAGTTGTTGTTGATAAAAAGGTTGCCAGCCTAATGAAGGCAATGATGTTGTAGTCATACGGTTTTCCTTCACCTTGTTTATACAAAGTGAGACTTATTCAAAATGAATAATAGGGAAGCTCACGCTCACACAATGGCGGCGTGTAGGTCCCGGTTCTGAGAACCACCGGGGAAAAGCGTTATGTCAGTCGCGCTGTGGGGCTTAGTCGAACGCCTTTTCCGAGTGGCGCTTTACTACAATCATCAAATCTTCCTTTTAGTGAGTGGATACGTCTCCAGTATGAACAAAAAGCGTAGATTTTGCCACTGTCAGTTGGGCCTAAGATCAAATGAAATGATCACTCGCTTTTCATCCGCACTGAAAGGCACGGTAGTATGGTATAGAGATGAGGGAAACAGTACGATATCACCAGCTTGTGGTACTACCGTAACACTCGGCGCATTAGGTGCAGCGAAGCCTTCACCATTTAACGTAAAGGTGATCGCGCCCTCTTGCTGGTCATTGTCTGGCACAACATTCAAGTAAATCACACCACTTAACCAGCCGTCAGGGTGAATATGCGGGGCTTGAAAACCACCTCTATGTAATTCGACAAACCACGCGTTAATTCGCGGGTTTTCAGGCCAGTGCTGAATAAAGTGCGCATTCGAAGCGTTAAACGCCTGACGATATTGTGTTATCTCTTTGTCCACAATTGTGCGTAACGCACGCATTGCCTCGCCATTAGATTCAAACACGTCGACGGTCGATTGGTAACCGTGTTGTGTGGTTTTACCCACTGGTTCCCACGTAGTGGCTACGTCGTTAAGCTCCGACATAATATTTTCAATCAGCTTGTTTGGTTTATCCGAATGTAATGCGAGCTTGGAACGATACACAAAATCCAGCGGAGCTTGGCAAAACTGATAAGGGTTAGGGCGCTGAGTTTGGTGCGAAACAAACGCGGCTAACGCCGCCACTCTGAGATTGGTACATGTTGATTCAGCAGACACCATCAATCGACTAAACAAGGTGTCAATTTGTCCCAATTTATATAGACACATTAAGGCCCTTGCTTCAGCTTCTTGGGAATGAACTTGGTCGAAATCATCTAGCGCTTGTCGGTAGTCTTTTTGCGCCAATGCCAGTAAACCACGATTTAGCAACGCATCGGCATAATCCGGCCTGATGGATAAAGCGCGATTAAAGTAGGTCAGTGCTAATTCATATTGCTTACTTGTCTGCAAGGCTGTAGCCAGATTATATATTGCCTCTACATAGTCTGGATTGAGATCTATGGCCTGTTTAAAGCTGGTGATTGCCTCATCCGTTTTTGCCAACGACAACAAGGTGTTTCCCAAGTTGTTATGTGCTTCGGCATAGTCTGGAGCTAAGCTGATTGCACGATTGTAGTTCTCAACCGCCGCGTCATACTGCTGTAAATTATGTAATGCCGTCGCCAAACTACTATGGGTTTCTGCGTCGTTAGGCACAAGGGATAAACATGTTTCGAAAGCCTGTTGTGCGGCTTTGTTGTGCCCAAGTTGTAGCTGAATCACGCCCAGTACTCTGTGCCCATGACTCGCTTTGGGATACTGTTTAACCAAGGCAACTGCGAGTTTTAAGGCTGCATCCAATCGACCCGCTTGATAAAGTTGAACGATATTGTCTAACGCGTTCTGTGGTGGTTGGTTAGGAGGGCGGCGCAATTTTGCTTCTCTTGCTTGGAGTTCGCGTTTGTCTACACAATGCTTTTTCGCTTTTTTTAGTGTTTGCTGCGCTAGGCGCACGTCACCAGAAGTGATGAGCGTATCGATATAAACCAGCCAATATTGCGGCACCTTGGGTTCGGACGTCACCGCTTGCTTAAAAAACGGTAGTGCCATAGTGGTTTGCCCCAGCGCATTGGCGATTAGCCCTAAGTGAAAGTTAGCTTGGGGATGATGGGGTTGTTGTTGCAACACCGCGCGATAGAGACGTTCAGCTGCCTGAAAGTGACCTTGTTGATGTTCTGATATGGCCTGTTGAAGCCACTGCATTACCTGTATATTCATTGTAGTCAGAGCGGGGCATGAATCTAAAGCCGGATTACAACAAAATTAGGTGCGCTAGAGGATATCAGTCTTGTTTCAATTTAGTGAAAAGTGCAACAAAGTGTGAAGGTAGCGCTTACATGTGTAACAGTTGACATATTTGAGGTTAAACCTTGAGCAAAGGGTTTTTGCCTTGTGTTTTTTATGAGTGTTTTAATGAATGAATTAGACAATATTGATCGACAGTTAATTGGGTTGCTAAGAGAGGATGCTAGGCGCTCGGTGTCTGCACTAGCCGAGGAAATAGGGGTGTCGCGCGCGACCATCGTCAATCGTATCAAAAGACTCGAAGGCAAACAGATTATTACCGGCTATACCGCATTGATTGGGTCAGGTGTTGACGACAAGCTAAATGGTGTTCGCGCGCACATGTGCGCGTCATTAAATGGGTGTTCAGTGGCCAGTATTCAAAGCAAATTGCTGTCTGAACCTTCTGTTAGTGCTATTCATACGACCAATGGCCGGTGGGATGTCATTATCGAATTGCAGAGCCCTGACCTCGCCTCTTTTGATAAAGCACTTGGTCGTCTGCGCGCAATAAAAGACATCACTCAATCTGAAACCAGTATTCTTTTGTCTTCATACCGATCAAAGTCGACCGTACTTTGATACTCGTTGCTTCTTGCGACTAAGTACTGAGCAAAATGGCAATTTGGCTTTACAAATTGCCATTAAATAGAGCAATTTGACTGCACTATTGGACTTATTTGTCACATTCACCTTCGTCATACTATGTCGAAACGTCGCAAATAGGTTTTTTCATGATCTGTGAGAACAACAAATCGCTTGAAGTGTTATCAATTCAGGCGCCGAGCAGTGTGGTAATGGTGAGACCTCACCATTTTCTGCCTAACCCAGAAACTGAACAGGACAATGCATTCCAACATCGCGTCGACGAGGGAGTGAATGTCGCAAAACGCGCGTATGACGAAGTCACTCAAGTGGTCAATGTGCTGAGAGCTCGGGGCGTTAATGTTCATTTGTTTGAAGACAATGGGCATCACACCCCCGATTCTGTGTTTCCTAACAATTGGTTTTCTACCCATGCTGATGGACAGCTCGGCTTGTATCCTATGTATTGTAAGAATCGCCGAGCAGAGCGCCGTTCAGATATTATCGACTATTTACAGCGTCACTATTCGATAAATGGCATTACTGACTACTCTCGGTTTGAACAACAAGGCGTATTTTTAGAAGGGACCGGAGCATTGGTATTGGACCATCAGTATAAGATTGCCTATGCCGCACGCTCTCATCGTATGGATGAATCGTTACTCGCTTCATTTTGCCGTCAGTTCGGTTATCAATCTGTGGTATTTGATTCAACTGATGAAGAAGGCATTCCTATCTATCACACCAATGTCATGATGTGCGTCGGCACAGCGTTTGTGATGGTGGGATTAGATACGATAAAAAATGAGAGTCAAAAGTCACAACTGATAGCTTCAATTAACGCTTCAGGGAAAGTACTAGTCGAGTTAACCCAGCAACAAATTAGGCAATTTGCGGGCAACGCACTTGAACTATCTACCCCGAATGGCCCTATATTAGCGTTATCCCAATCAGCCTATTCAGCGTTGAGCGAAGCCCAGCGCCTACAGCTATCTCAGTGGGTGGATTTGGTGCCTTTTGCGATTCCTACAATCGAATTAGCGGGAGGCTCTGTGCGCTGCATGTTGGCAGGGGTTCATTTTTCAAACATATAGTAAAAGCGCTATGTATTTCTGATCGGATCAGTTTTTTTTTCAGAATGTCTTATGCTTCAGTGAGGCTAGTGATTTCGAAGTCTAGCTACTAAGCCATTGTTCGAAAAAGTTTTCTTTAAACAATGATCGTTTCCCTTTGAGTGGGTATCAAGTTGAACAGGTTGGCGTAGTTTGGGGCTAACTGATTGTTTACCCGTTTTGATACCCTATTCAGACAACTGAGTGCTGTTACATGTTTGATTTTTTGAAGAGCAATTCCTCTGGTTTTGATGACAGAACTTCCGCCGCCATTACTGAAGCACTAGATAAATCCCATGCTGTTATAGAGTTCACTCCCCAAGGTCAAATCGTTAAAGCGAATGCAAACTTTTTAGCGGCGATGAAATACAGTCTGGCTGAAATCGTCGGCCAACACCACAGCATGTTTGTTGAAGCGAGCGAACGAGCAGGCACAGAATATCAGCAATTTTGGCCCAGTTTGGCAAGC
Organism: uncultured Alteromonas sp.; assembly: GCA_963922845.1. GTDB lineage: Bacteria > Pseudomonadota > Gammaproteobacteria > Enterobacterales > Alteromonadaceae > Alteromonas. The sequence goes on along the minus strand of CAWUJV010000046.1, from coordinate 4,395 downwards.
GGGGACTTCAAGCAAGCCGAGTATAAGCGGATTAAAAAAGGGGGTGAAGTCATATGGCTTCAAGCAACGTATAACCCTATTCGCGACCGAAACGGCAATGTGGTTAAAGTCGTTAAATTTGCGACCGATATTTCGGCTGAAAAGCTCAGAACAATAGATTACGAAGGGAAACTCGCGGCAATTTCCAAATCGCAAGCGGTCATTGAGTTTAAGCCTGATGGAACCATCCTTGTCGCCAACGACAATTTTTGTAATGCAATGGGATATCGGCTAGATGAAATTGCCGGGAAGCACCATTCTATGTTTGTTGTAGCAGAAGAGAAAAACAGTGCGCAATATCAACAGTTTTGGGACGATTTAAGAAAGGGCAAGTTTCAAGCTGCCCGATACAAACGCCTAGGTAAAGGACAAAAAGAAATATGGATAGAAGCCACCTATAACCCTATCGTTTCACCTGATGGCGATGTACTGAAAATTGTTAAGTTTGCTACGGATATCACCAAAAATGTTGAAGATGAAAAGCGTTTTGCTGAACTGTCTTTGGTCGCCAATGAAACGGATAACTCAGTCATTATTACCGATGCTGCTGGTTTCATAGAGTACGTTAACCCCGGATTTTGCAAGTTGACTGGCTACACTGAGCAAGAGGCAATTGGGAAGAAACCTGGCGCGATATTACAGGGGCAGCATACAGACAAGGCGACAACCCAAAGGATCAGAGAAAAGCTCGATGCACGTGTTCCCTTTTATGAAGAAATTCTCAATTACGATCGAAATGGCACACCGTACTGGATAAGTTTAGCTATCAATCCCGTTTTCGATCGCTCTGGTGAGCTTGTAAAATTTGTATCGATACAAACCAATATCAACAAAACTAAAACGCGTGTTCTAGAAAATGACGTTCGTCTCAACGCCATCAATCAAAGTAATTTGGTCTTCGAATTTGACGACGCTGGCAATTTGAATAGTGCTAATCAATTGGCGCTTGATACATTAAAGTGCCCCGATGTTAAAGCGGCGATAACGTGCGTCGAAAACTTAAAAAGTCGTTTGAGCACTGACGATTGGGGGCAACTGACGGCAGGACAGTTTGTTGAAACCAATTTGAGTATTCCCAATGCCGATCAAGCCCCTGTGAGTTTGGCAGTATCGATTTCTCCGGTAATCGATATAGATGGCAAAATGTCAAAAATTCTTGCTTATGGTGCAGATGTATCTGAGCGAAACAGTGTTATTGTCCGAACTCACGGCGCGATGTCGCAAGTACTCGACAGAATTGGCAATATTATTCAAACCATCAATGGTATTTCCGATCAGACGAACCTGTTGGCACTGAATGCCGCCATTGAGTCTGCACGTGCGGGCGAGGCGGGAAGAGGCTTCGCTGTCGTGGCCGAAGAAGTGCGTAACTTAGCATTTTCGACGACGGAATCTGCAAAGGAAATTTCTTCCTTGATTGATGAAACCAAAGGCCATGTTGAGCAGTTGTCGGAGTTTATGCAGGATTAAAAAAAACGCCTCATCGTGAGGCGTAGTCTTTAATTGAGCAATTCTCGCATTCGGGCAAATACGTCGACATTTATTTGTCGATAGACATCGAGTAAGTCTATCAGTACCCAGTTTTCTCTGATTAGGCCATTCTCACATCGCCAAAAATCAAGGCTGCGCATTGTTATTTGCTGCCCTGATGGGGCAATGCCTAACCAACCATCCCCGGTTATACTCATGTGCATACCCGGCCAAGCGGTGAAACCGACATAGTTATTGTCGCCAAACAAATACCCTTTGTTCGTATCACCCACTCGATTGGGTAGTGCGTTGAGAAAGGGTATTTGATGGCGTTTTCTGAAACCGCTGATGCCTCTGCCTGTACCAATACCAGATGGACCGTACCAACTGGCGTGAGGATGCCAGTACTTATCGAGTTGCATTGCTTCAACGCCGCCGGTCGCATAGTTACCGAGGCTCGCACACATTTGTGCAACCAAACCCAAACTAGCCTGCGATTGGTCTTCATCACGGACTGGTCGAGACAATCCATCTTGTGTCGAGGGGCCTGGTACGTGCCATTCTCGTCCTAGACTGCGAGACAAAGGCCATACGCCAGCCTGCATCATCACCTCTGGTATATCCCAAATAGCCTGAACTTCTATTACTTTGCCGTTGCGAACTTGATAAAACTCGTGGAATCGCAGAGCAACTTGTTGACGTGTCGGAGGGATATCAAGCCAAGCGTGGGTAAATTGCCCCGTGTAGTAACCACAACAGCCGATCCATTCAGTTCCATCTGCGGATTTACCATCCATGACGATGGTATCCCGTCGTTCTAAATCGGGGATGGCCCAAAGTAACGGTTCATAGACCTTATCAATGAGTTGCCCCGCATCGCTGAGATTGCCAAAAGGATGACAATATTGAATGACAGCATCTGAGGCAAAAAGTGCATGGCTGGCAGAACGCAGGGCGACTAAGTCAAAATTGTACTGAGCCATTCGAAAATCATCGATTATCGAACGAGTTGAAGGCGCAGTGTGATGTAATTCGGACATGTTTATTCTCACAGAAACTCTGGTGCGTTTGGTGTATTACCGCGGCGTGTGATATACACGGTCGTTACCGCATCCGTTTTGTTGGCAAATTGTCTCACGGTACCAATGGGCGTGGTAAAGGTATCGCCCGCAGTCATAACAAATTGAGTGTCGTCAACCGACAGACAAAGTTCTCCTTCGAGTACAAAAATCACTTCTTCCTCATGTCGAATGTGCACAGGAACCGTTGCAGATGGTTCAAGTTCAAGCGCGCGAACAACAAAGTCGTGCTTCCATCCAAGCTTGGATTCATCCAATCCTTCTTGCGGGTTTGCCGGCCCGACTAATGGTGCTTCTCTCACACCGTCAAACTGCGATAGGGCCGATGCTTTAGTCCATGAGAAGTCGCCGCGACGAATAATAATGTCTTCTAACTGAGCGCTGCTTATCACTCGATGTTCGGCAATCTGCTCGGCTGTTGTGACCGGCATAGGGGCAACATCGGCGGGCACCGTTTGACCGAGGTTAGTGTCAACCAACGCACCGTTTTCCAGCAGAACCAAACCATACTGTTTGGCTAGTTCAAAAACGCTAGGGGCCCATAATACGCGTCCGGGATCGTCGCTGCCCAACACAGCATACAGATACGCAATATCGTCGCCAACGTTTTCAAATCCGCGAAACACATCGGTTGGGATTGAAATGATATCACCTTGGTCGAGAATGATTTCTCCATCACTTGCATCTACGCCCGTTTTAAACGCCCAGCGACCGCTGTGAACCACAAATACTTCTTCGGTTAGGTGACTGTGTTGGCTGTTTAAACACCCAGCTGGCTGACGAGCGCCGCCGATGTTAAAACCGTGCGGGATGGAAATGTGGACATGTTGATCTGGGTTTTCGGCAACACCGGGGCCGATAATAGTGAAATTTTCTTTCTTATCACTGCCGGGGCTACGGGTATCAATAAACGCATTTTTACAGGGAATAAGCTCTGCGTAGGGGACGAATCGTTCTTGCAAATTCATAAATACTCCAAGGATTAACTAACGTGCGGTCCAGCCGCCATCTACTTTGATGCAACTACCTGTGGTCATCGCAGATAAGTTACTGAGCAGAAAAATAGTGGCATTAGCCACGTCTTCAGGTGTGGCAAGTTCTCGCATAGGGAGCATGCCAAGAATAAATCGATGAAAGTCAGGGTCAGCGAGCATCGGTTCTGTCATCGGGGTCCTGACAAAGGTCGGCGCTACGGTATTGACGCGAATCCCCTTTCCAGCAAGTTCTACAGCCATGGCTTTGGTTAGCCCTTCAACGGCGTGTTTACTCATGCAATACAAGGTGCGGCCCGGCGAACCAACGAAAGCCATTTGAGACGACATGTTGACGATAGTGCCTGATTGGTTGGCTAGCATGGGCGTAAGAGCGGCTTGGGCAACTTTATAAAGCGAGCGGATATTCAAATCGATGACGGTATCGATATTGTCATCTGTTTGCTCGAGCATAGGCGCAACTCGATTAGTACCGGCATTGTTAACCAAGCCGTCGAGTTTACTCAGCTGCTTAATTTTTTGATGAAATGCGTTATCAGCAACATCGAATACCCACGGCTCAATGGTATTGGGCGCTTCATCTTTCAAACTGATTAAGTCCGCTTCCGTTCGTGCAACGGCGATAACATGGGCACCACATTGACTAGCGATGAGTGCACACTCGCGACCAATACCTTTCCCCGCGCCAGTGATCAGGATGGTCTTATTGCTGAGAAGATCATTTGAAAACGCCATGATTTTTCCTTTTTAAAGGTTTTGCATTCGAAGTCATTATTATGTAGATTGCTCACAAACACAACAATAAAAATCCTCAC
>CAWUJV010000045.1:0-37898 GCA_963922845.1 uncultured Alteromonas sp. | reverse complement strand
ACCAATCGGTATAGCGAAAAGAGTAGCACAGAGGAAGCATCGTCTCTTAACTGCATACTTGCGCTGAGCAATCAATTATCGATAAGGATGGTGCCACATTACTTGGCATGTTTTTTAACCATATCTGCCTATCTTCCTGAACTTTATGGACAAAAGCGGCTATAGTTGAGATAAGTCACTTGACGAAAGACCTATACAAAAATAATGTAGTGAAGGTCTGAATCTACCCCTGATGTAAACGATAAGGAATCCCATGAAGGAAACGTCACTTCGACAGAGTATATTTCGTGTCATACTCGGGGGGATCATCATTACAGCGGCACTCGTACTTTTCAACGTTTGGGCCGCCACAGCCAGATTGTCTAATGACCAAATCGACAAAGATCTAATCGTCGCTGAAAACGTCATCCAAGCCCTTTTGTCAGAGCGGCGCCAACAGTTCATTACGAACGGTAGTGTACTAACGGCTGACTTTGGGTTTAAAGACGCGGTTGCAAAAACACGTTTCGACAATGACGTCGAAACCATAAACACGGCTTTGGGTAATTTCGGCAGTCGAATTAACGCTGATATTATGTTTGTCACACAGGTTAATGGCGAAATCATTACCAGCCAACCTGACTTGTTGCCCAGTAAATCTGCCTTCGAAAATAAATCTCTGTTAGCAGAAGCGGCAAAACAGCGTTCATCCGAAGCACTGATTTCTATCGATGACACACTGTACCAAATCATTATGTTTGCGGTTAGAGCACCTAAACGTCCTATTGCTTTTACTGGAATTGGGCTGGCTCTCGATGATGAGTTTCTGAAACAGCGATTAACCGATATTGTTCAAGCTGATGTGATCATAGCGAACAAAGCGTCCAACCAAGTATTACATTCCAGCCTAGATCACCAAGTTGCTCAAGGGTTACTTGATAAAGGCAGCAGTGCATTAGAATGGCGGGATTTGTTTTCAGTGAAGGGGCAAAAGTACGGACTTCGTGAACTCAATATAGAAGAGTTTGATAATGCTGGATTATCACTCGTCCTCGCGTCTGATTTAACGCCGATTTACGACAGTGCTAAAGGGTTACAGCTTAATGTGCTAAGTATCTCGGTAGTCGCGATAATATTGTTGTCTGGGGTCGCTTTGTTGCTATCGCGAAGAGTCAGTCAACCGCTTGATACGCTGGTCGACGCGGTCGGTCGTATTTCGAAAGGCCAGTATGACGAGCAAATCGAAGTGAAAGGTCGAGTCAGAGAAATTTCTCATCTTGCCAATGCGTTCGACACGATGAAAGAAAATATTAAAAATCGTGAGGAGCGAATCCGCTTTCAAGCTCAGCATGATATGTTGACGGGGCTCTTTAACCGAAATCATATGGAGCAAGTTATTTCTCGTCGCCTTATGTCCGGCAGCCCGTTACAGGTCATAGGTATTAATATCATCGGCTTTCGTACCATTAACGATTTATATGGTTATGCTAACGGCGATAGATGTTTGAAGTGTCTAGCAGAGCGATTAACCCGTTGGGGTGGGGAAGCGGCACGTTTGTCAGGTGGTGAAATCCTGTGGCTGTCCGAAGTACAAAATGAAGAATATCAGCTTGAAACCCTGCGCCATATCCTTGAGCAAGCGGTCGAAATAGACGGTATCAATATTCCTATTAAAGTTGTTATGGCAGAAATTCGTTGCCCTGATGACGCAAAAACAACCGAAGAAGTCTTTCGTAAACTCAATATTATCATTGATGAAGCGCAAGCTCAGAATCAATGGTTGATGGGGTATAAAGAAGATTTTGAGAAACGCTATTTACGTCGACTGAGTATTATTACTGAACTCAAGCAAGCGTTGTCGATGGAACAATCCGAGTTATCGATGGTGTATCAACCTAAACTGGACCTTAAAACGATGAAGGTGATGGGGGTTGAGGCATTACTTCGTTGGAACAGTGCGGCACTGGGGTTTGTTCCACCTGATGAATTTATTGGTATTGCAGAACACGCAGGACTCATTGATCAAGTGACGTTGTTTGTTGTACAAAGCACGGTAGCGGATTTGCTGGCGATGCGACAGAAAGGGTATGAGATTGGGGCTGCAATCAATTTGTCCTCTCGAGATATACAAAACAAAGCCTTGTTAGAGAAAGTACAAAAAATACTAAAAGATGCCAACTTATCGCCTTCAGATGTGTCTTTTGAGATAACCGAAAGTGATTTGGTGGAAGATGCTGAACTTGCAGTAGAGAATTTAAATCACCTTAAATCTCTTGGTTTTAAACTCGCAATAGATGATTTTGGTACGGGTTATTCTTCGATGGCCTATTTAAAAACACTTCCCGCCGAAACCATTAAGATTGATAAAAGTTTTGTACTCAACCTAGTGTCAGATTTGGAAGATCAACAAATCGTTCATACGGTATTGAGCTTAGCTAAAATTTTCGATTTAACCGTAGTGGCAGAGGGCATAGAAGACGAAGAGGCACTTCGCCTTTTAGCGGACTGGGGATGTGATTACGGGCAGGGGTATTACATTAGCCGTCCACTTAAACTCGACGATTTCGTCGATTGGTTGGCCGAAAGTCAATACTATTCAGCCACAACGGATGCTTAAGTATTAAAACTGCGCCGAACCCATCCCACAAATAGACTAAGAGCAATAATAGGGGCCATCAGTGAGAAAAAAGCCGTTATTGGCCCTTTCGTATAAAGCACACCTGCAAACAATAGAAGCAATGCGGTAAACAAGACTATACTCAACATAAATTACACCTCGTTGCTTTGGAATTGCAGTTATCATTGCATTGGTCGTACCAGCTTTTCTAATAAATTAAATTAATCAAGTAAATCAATATTATATTAGGCTAGCTAGCGAGATTGATAACCCAAAATAGTGTCAGGACGGGACTCTTCGATCAAAGGTGTTGCTATTTTGCTACACTTTGTAGGGAGTACCAATATGCTTGCACTCCCGAGCGGTTTTCAAGTTGTCTGACGGGGTGACGTTCATTTCTTAAACCCGTCGTTATAGGTTTATGTAATTGGCTAGGCCGTATTGGTCTTTGCGTTATATTTTTGCTCGCTTATTGTCGCCGACTTATCGTTAATGTTTACAATTTGGTTAAGTAAAAGACCAAGTGATCGTCAACGACATCAGCGGTGTATTAACATAAAACAACCACTGAGTTTATCTATGAAACACCTGCTAAATTTGAAGTTTATAAATTTCGTTTGGTTCCAGGCGATTTGGTTTCTCGCTATTCTCACGCAATACCAGTATTTTTGGCTGATTGCCTTACTTGTTGTTGGTCACTTTGTATTCATGCCTCGTCGCCAGGTTGAGCTTATTACTGTGCTCCCTGTTGCTATGGTCGGTTGTATGGCTGATATAGCGCTAACACTGTCAGGAGTGTTTCACTTTACTAGCGAAATCTCTACGTTACCCATTCCTTTTTGGCTAGTTGCTCTTTGGATTGGGTTTGCGGCGACGCTGCGCCATAGCTTAGGTTATCTGCAAAACAAACTTGTAATAGCTGGGGTACTTGGTGCTATTTCTGGCCCATTAAGTTACTTCGCTGGTTATCGATTTGATGCCGTGGATTTTCCTCTCGGGCTTTATACGACGTTGCCCATAATATCTGCGGTTTGGGCTTTACTGCTACCAGCTTCACTGTACTTTGTTTCACATTTGGCTGATGAACTTGTCGAAGAGGAAGATGAGGGAGGCATCGCTGAAGATATTCCCTCTTAAAAACGCGCGTATGGAATTACACGAATAAGCATTGCGAAACCATTTTTTATCATTATCCTACTACTCAGACGTGCAGAGGCGACAGCTGCTCATAGAACGGCAATAAGAACAACAAGATTCGCCGTATAGTGTAATCGGAGTAAAAATGAGCTTAATCACAACATTGTGCCAACAAGCGGCAGATGCCGCACGCGTTTTGGCGATTGTTGACACCGCCAAAAAAAATCAGGTGTTAAACGCCATGGCATCGGCGCTTAGACAGGCGTCGGATACCCTTATCGAACAGAATGCCGCAGAGGTGGCTCGTGCAGTTGAAAATCAGTTGCCAGCGCCCATGATTGATCGCCTGACGTTGAACCCAGCTCGTGTCGAAGATATGGCTGTAGGTTTAGAAACTATTGTGTCACTTGATGACCCGGTGGGGCAAACGCGTCCGTTTGGCACACGACCAAATGGACTTGAAATTAAAAAAATGCGAATTCCACTTGGTGTTGTGGCGATGATTTATGAAGCAAGACCGAATGTCACCGCGGATGCCGGAGCCTTGTGCTTTAAATCAGGTAACGCTGTCGTATTGCGTTGCGGTAAAGAAGCACTGGATACGAGCCTTGCTATTGCCTCGGTATTGCATAACGTTTTGCGCGAACACGGTTTGCCAGAAAGTTTGATCTCGGTTGTGCCCGATCCTGACAGAGCACTTATGCAAGAGTTGATGGAACAGGTTAATTATATCGACGTCATTATTCCGCGAGGTGGAGAAGGCCTAATCAATTATGTCACTGACAATAGTCGTGTACCGGTTATTCAGCATTTTAAAGGTGTATGCCACCTGTATATTGATGCAGAGGCTGACATAGAAAAAGGCTTAGGTTTGTTGTTGAATGGAAAGACACAACGAACAGGTGTGTGTAATGCCTTAGAAGGACTTATCGTTCACCGGTCTATTGCCGCAGATTTTTTGCCTGTAGCAGCGAAAGCATTGGCGCAGCACAACGTGAAAGTTAATGTCAATGAAGCAGGTGCGAGTTATTTCGACGGTGCCAAGTTGATCGCAGACGATGCGTTTGGTGAAGAGTACCTTGGACTTGAAATTGCGGTACGTGTAGTGGAAGATTTTGATGCAGCCTTGTTACATATCGCTCAGTTCGGCAGTAATCACACCGAAGTGATTTGTACAGAAAATAAGGTTACGGCTGATCGTTTCTTGCGTTCCGTTGACGCGTCTGTGGTCATGGCCAATGCATCATCTCGTTTCTCTGATGGTGGCCAGTTGGGGTTGGGAGCGGAGATTGGTATCGCGACAACCAAATTGCACGCTTATGGCCCAATGGGGCTTGAGTCCTTGACGACGGAAAAGTTTGTCGTTGTAGGGGATGGTCAAACCCGTGAATAACGACGAAAAAGGGGCTAAGGCCCCTTTTTCTCTGGTTGACGAGTAGGTTTTAGCTCACTCAACACAAATCGACAACGTCTATTGTGGTGTAAAAACCGAGCCAGAGATCATGATTCCATACTATCTCGCCATTGCCGTCGCTGGCTAAAATGCGAACTGAGAAACTTCATTTGATCAGCCAAGATGCGGCGATTCATCAGATAGAAACGTTCGTAAACGTTTGGTCTAAAAGGCACTGCGAGTAATGGCATTCCCGCTTCTTCAGGTGTGCGTGCGCCTTTAGCATGGTTGCATCGAGAACAAGCCGTAGCGACATTTGTCCATACATCTTTGCCGCCTCGCGAACGAGGAATAATGTGGTCTCGTGTCAAGTCTGATGTGGCAAAATGTTCGCCACAATACATACAAATATTGTTATCACGCCTGAACAGGTAGCGATTGCACAACGCGACCTTACCGCTCACGTCACTGATTTTACCGTCACAGGCGATAATTGATGACAGTGCTAATGTGGATTGAATACCCTGATGATTCCAGCCGCCCCTCAGAGTACACACACCTTCTCCGAGTTCAAATAAGACTTTTTCTTGAGCATAGAGGCGGGCAGCGTGTTCTACATTGACCCATTCTTGAGGCATGCCGGCTTTGTTTAGTCGCAGTATTAGCATAAATGAACTACTCCGATTGATTAGCGCTTGTTGCAAAGGTCAACCGTCTGAGGTTATCGGTCTGTTCAGGTCAATAATCTGCTTACTGAGGACAACGCTCGAATACTCGTGATGCCGCTCGTTAAACCGAACAAGTAGGCACCTGGCCGCCTTTGTCTTTGTTGTGCAACGACTGCCACCTGTCGCATTGTTAGCGTGGCACGTTTTTATGTCACTATGATGAAAATATAGACAATAATGAGGGTTTTAGTGGGAAAATTAATCGCGGCGTTGTGCAACTGAAAGGGTAATTTACGAGGCGTCGGGTTCAGTTTTTCGCAACGGTCAACACACTTTTACTTGCTCATGCCATCATTTAGAGGCAAATAGAGGGCTACCGGATGATACAAAGCGCAATTTGTTTGCGGCTTTCTCTGTTTTCTCATTGGGTTAAATTGCACAACGCAACCCGTTTTTTACCCAAGGAGCACTTGAAATGACTAAGAAGTGTACGGCAACGAACGATATCCTAAAAGCAAACAATTAAAAGCCCTTGTATTTGTTGCGTGATTTAATGGAATTCAACTATTTTCATGGCTATACTATGCGCCGCGATAAATAGCGATCAATTTAAAAAGAAAAAGGACATATAGTGACTCCTATCACAAAATCTTTTCAGTATGGTCAGCATACTGTCACTCTAGAAACTGGTGTGATTGCGCGCCAAGCTTCAGCTGCTGTAATGGCAAGCATGGACGATACCTCTGTACTTGTAACAGTTGTCGGTAAAAAAGAAGCGAAAGCGGATCAAGATTTCTTCCCTCTTACGGTTAACTATCAAGAGAAGACCTATGCTGCGGGTAAAATCCCCGGTGGTTTCTTTAAACGTGAAGGGCGCCCTTCAGAAAACGAAACGCTTATTGCACGTCTAATCGACCGCCCAATTCGTCCTCTGTTTCCAAATGGTTTCAAAAACGAAGTTCAAGTTGTTATCACGGTAATGTCTGCTAACCCAGATATCCCGACTGATATCATCGCGATGATCGGTACATCAGCGGCGTTAGCGATTTCTGGTATTCCTTTCAATGGCCCAATCGGTGCTGCGCGCGTTGGTTACAAAGACGGTGCATATATTCTTAATACTCGCACAGAAGAACAAGCAGAAAGCGAGCTAGACCTCGTTGTTGCTGGTACTGAAGGCGCGGTTTTGATGGTTGAATCAGAAGCAAGCGTATTGTCTGAAGAAGTCATGCTAGGTGCGGTCATGTACGGCCATGAGCAATTGCAGACAGTCGTAAATGCGGTAACTGAATTTGCTGCAACCGTTGGCACAGAAACGTGGGATTGGTCTGCAGAGCCTGAAAATACGGCACTTAAAGACAAAATTAAAGCGCTTGCTGAAGCCGGTATGACTGAAGCGTATCAAATCTCTGACAAGTTAGCGCGTAAAGATGCGGTAACGGCGGTCACTGAAAAAGCGCTTGAGCAGATTGTTGCTGAAGACGAAGAGCAAGATGCAAAAGAAGTACTTGACCTACTTCACGACCTTGAAAGCGACGTTGTACGTTCGCGTATTCTAGCTGGTGAGCCGCGTATTGATGGCCGTGATCCAGCAATGATTCGTGCGCTTAACGTTGGTACGGGCATCCTTCCTCGTACACACGGTTCAGCACTATTTACTCGTGGTGAAACACAGGCGCTTGTTGTTGCAACGCTTGGTACTGAGCGTGATGCACAGATGATTGACGAGCTTGCGGGCCGACGCGACGACCGTTTCATGCTTCACTACAATTTCCCTCCATACTGTGTAGGTGAGACTGGCATGATCGGTTCACCTAAGCGTCGTGAGATCGGCCATGGTCGACTTGCTAAGCGCGGTATTGCTGCGGTTATGCCTTCGGCTGAAGAGTTCCCGTACGTTGTACGTGTGGTCTCTGAAATTACAGAATCAAACGGTTCGTCTTCAATGGCATCGGTTTGTGGTACGTCTTTGGCATTGATGGATGCTGGTGTACCTATTAAATCTTCTGTAGCGGGTATCGCTATGGGTCTAGTGAAGAGCGATGAGAACTTCGTCGTACTCTCTGACATCCTTGGTGATGAAGACCACTTAGGTGACATGGACTTTAAAGTAGCGGGTACAACTGACGGTATTACTGCGCTACAAATGGATATCAAGATTGAAGGTATCACAAAAGAGATCATGCAAATTGCCCTTAAGCAAGCGAAAGAAGCTCGCTTACACATCCTCAACGTAATGGATGAAGCAATTGGTGGGTCTCGTGAAGAATTGAGTGAATTTGCTCCACGTATTTACACATTGAAGATCGACCAAGACAAGATTCGCGATGTTATCGGTAAAGGTGGTGCGATGATTCGTCAAATCACTGAAGAGTCTGATACCAACATCGAAATCGAAGACGATGGTACGATTAAGATTTTTGCCACAGAACGCGCTAAGTCAGAAATTGCGATTAGCATGATTGAGCAAGTAACGGCTGAAATCGAAGTAGGTAAGACTTACAACGGTAAGATCACTCGTATCGTAGATTTCGGTGCGTTCGTAGAAGTACTACCGGGTAAAGAAGGTCTAGTTCACATTTCACAGATTGCTCACGAACGCGTGAACAAGGTCACTGATTACCTTGAAGAAGGTCAGATGGTTGACGTGAAAGTGATGGAAATTGACCGTCAAAACCGTGTACGTCTGAGCATCAAAGAACTACTTGAAAAACCTGCGCCAAAAGAAGCGCCAGCGTCTGACGAGTAATTCACAACGTTGTTATAAAAAGGGGCCATGTGCCCCTTTTTGTTTTTGAGGAATGAACAATGACTGAAGATCAAAAAACACAAATTGAAGCGCAAGTGTTTCGACGTTTACTACAACATTTGGACGAACACAAAGAGGTGCAAAACATCGACTTGATGATACTGGCGGATTTTTGCCGAAATTGTTTGTCAAAATGGTACAGCGCCGCGGCAGGCGATGCCGGTGTTGATATTGACTACGAAGCGGCACGAGAAATCGTCTATAAAATGCCATATTCTGAATGGAAAGAGAATCATCAGTTGCCTGCTACGGATGAGCAATTAGCAGCGATGGCTGAGCGTCAAAAAAACAAGGCGTAACGGAACAATGAAAAAGAGAGCACAGGCTCTCTTTTTTAACGTTCAGTCATGCGTTTTTCAGCGAGAACGCAAAAGGCAGTAGTTCGCCTATAGTGACGGTTTTCTCTCCACCTGATTTTGTCACCATAGTAACGGTTGTGTCAGCGTTAGCGAATTCCGCGATTTTCTGTCTGCAGCCTCCACATGGGAAACAGAAATCGTCGTTTGGACTGACGATAACGATATGTTTGATACCGCGATGTCCATCGCTAGCCATTTTTCCAATGGCTGTTGCCTCCGCACATTGACTCAGTGGGTATGCCGCATTTTCAGTATTAGCACCAGTGTATATGTGCCCATCAATCGTAGCTAGTGATGCGCCCACGTGAAAAGAGGAGTAGGGCGCGTAGGCGTTTTTTTGCACCTCGAATGCGTCATTTATCAAGCGTTGTTTTTGTTCTATATCCATTTATTTACCTTATTCGACTTGCTTACCCTTTACATTTAGTTGCAAATGGGACAAGGTTGCGCCTTAATTAAGTAGTAAGAAGCGGCCGTTATTCTAATGTGAGGCGCTCGCCTTCTTTTTCAAGCCGTCAACAAATCGAGTGTCGCTTTTTTATCATGCATAGACTCCTGTTCGTTATTTCACTTTGTCTTCTTGTTTTATCCGGATGTGCGCAAACGGGCCAACCGACGGTGAAGACCGCGGAAATGGGCAATTTACTACTTGCGGAACCCGCGCCGATTAATCCGCGTTCGGAAATTATGATAGCGCGTTACAATCAGATATTGTCGCTTGCAGAACTCAAAGATGAAGAGAGAGCCGAGTTGTTGTACCAACGGGGTATTTTGTACGACAGTGTTGGGCTAACAGGGTTGGCTAAATTCGACTACGGACAAGCGCTGGAATTAAAGCCAGATATGGCGGCGGCGTACAATTCTATTGGTGTACATTATGTTCGCGACAACCAGTTTATCGAAGCCTATGATGCCTTTGACGCGACCCTTGATATTGACCCCAATTATGATTTTGCCTTGTTAAATCGCGGCATTGCACTGTATTACGGCGGTCGCCCCGATTTGGCGGTACCTGATTTAACCTCTTTCGTAAGCAAAGACGGCACGGATCCTTTTAGGATTCTTTGGGCATATTTTGCCCTATACGATGTAGAGCCGGAGCAAGCGCGCTCTTATTTAGCGCAAAAGCGTGTGTCTATCGACGACCGTCATTGGGCGGCGAGTCTTATTGATATGTTTTTGGGCCAAAAGGCAGAGCGCGATGTTTTAACGAATCTTATTAACGGTATCGAGACCCAAAAACAGTTAACCGATCGGTTATGCGAAGCGTACTTCTATCTTGGTAAATATCACCAGATGAAAGGGCGCAAGGGCTCTGCGTCCAATTACTTCAAACTTAGCTTGAGCACTAACGTATACGATTATGTGGAACATCGTTATGCGCGAATTGAACTCAATCGTCTACGTGGCCAAGCGCGTCAACAAACCAAGTAAATGGGAAAACGTTACTTACTGCTGTCGCTGCTTGCGGTAGCGTATTTGTGCTCAGATTCTGGGCGTTCAGTGACGCAATTGCTTTTTAACGCTAATGCTGCGGCTGATCCTGCTAGTTTGCTGTGGCAAGCGGCTCAGCAAGGCAGTGCTGAGGCGCGCTCTCGTTTGGTAGATTTTGCGGTAGACAACGACCGTGACTACTGGCTGCAAAAGGCGGTTAATGAAGGCTCAGCCGAAGCGGCTTGGGCGCTATATCAAACCAGTGACGATCAGCTGAAACAACACTATCTTAAACTGGCTGCACAGGGCGACGTTGCGGAAGCCCAATACGCGCTTGCTATGTCTTCCGATACTCAACATGCACGAGAAACCTGGTTACTACGAGCGGCGCAAAATGGGCTGGTTGATGCCAAAGTTGCGGTTGCAAATTGGTATTTGCTAAATCAACAAAACGATCTTGCATCACCTTGGATTGCTGAGTCTGCGGCGTATGATGACGTGTTAGCATTATTGTACGGGAAACAGTTATGGCAGGCGGGTGATCACACAACTGGGCTCAAATGGATTACCCAGTCAGCTGATAATGGTCATTTACCGGCGAAGCGTTTGCTTGATGTCATGACCTCCTATACTGAAACGTCGCCAAGTCAGGCGCCTGGCGTAACGTGGCCAGCCCATTGCGTACAGCGTGTATCAATTGTGGCAACGTCGTTGTCTTCAATTGAACGTGCGGATTATTTCTATAACGAGTTTGTAGACGATAGTCGTTTACAATCACTGCCGATTTGCATGGCAAAACCCATTTGGGTTGAGCCTACCGAAATAAGCTGTAGTCATCGTTGGCAAGGGCAACATAGGTTAGGGTGCGATATCAGACCTACGAGTGACATTGTTAAGCAACAAGACGCAACCCATTTAGCGATCGTGGCCGAACAGGGCAAAGCGAATGTCTTTAATGGCGTTATGTTCTTAGATGTGGGAGATACGTATAGCGTTTTTGTCCACGAATTAGCGCACTGGGCGGGTTTTGTAGACGAATATCCGCTGAGCGAAGGTCTAGCAAAATTGCACTGCAACACTACGACTGCACCCAATATGATATTCGAAGGCAAGCTAACTTATGCGCCGCTAAGCACAGTTGCTGAGTGGCAAGACGCTGAAGGTGCGATGGTTATTTCACCCACTAGGACATGCCGTAACGTTGGAAAAATAGCTTACAAGCCTTCAAGTCGGATGACGTTTATGGAATTCCATGATTCCAACTATATTCCTGAATTGTATCTATCTATGTGGAAATTGAGACTATCCAATCCGGCGCTACATTATCCTGTCTATGTTAATCTTCACGAGGCGTTTAGAGAGCACCGCGACGATACCGAGGCAGACTACTGGCTTGCTCGGTATCAAGTGTTCCGCACTACCGGGCGCTAGCGGCCCTGTTTCAGTTCGTCAACCCACATCGCAGTCGCACCACAAATTGCGACGGGCATCACGATAAAGTTGACGATGGGTATCAAAGAGAAAATATTCACCATAAAACCAAAACTGAACGCTTTACCTTTGTGATTTCCTAATTCTGCTCTCATGGTTTTAAACGGCACTTTATGATTGTCGTAGGGGTAGTCACAATATTGTATTGCCATCATCCATGCGCTGAACATAAACCATACGGCTTGACCGATAATTGGCACGAACAGGAAAATCAATAAAAAGCCGATAGCCCGAGGTAGGTAGTAGCCTAACTTCACTAATTCTCGTTTCAAGGTTCGAGGAATGTCCTTAATCACGTCGACTAGTCCACCACTTGATTCTGTCTGTCCGGTTAAGTGCATTTCGACTTTTTCGGCCAATAGTCCATTAAATGGCGCCGCTATCCAATTGGCCAACGTACCAAACAGTAAGCCAAAAATGAGCAGAACACTGATTAGAGCAAGAGGCCAGAGAATGAAGACTAACGCACTTTTTAGCCAGCCAAGCCAGTCTGGGATAAAACCCATCAGGGCGGCGATGCCCGTGTCTATCTCACCAAACAAAAAATAAAATGCCGTGGAAAAAAGTACGAGATTGACAAATAGGGGGATAAACACAAAACGCTTGAGACCTTTTGTTGTGATCAATGAAAAGCCTTGGGCAAAATAGTTAAATCCACTCTTTGATTGCATAAACCCCTCTTTAGAACGCTTCATTCAGTTTTAATTTTCGTTGAATTGCCAGTATATCTAAGTAATTACAACAATTTAAATCCTAATTGTGACAGTTCGTTTCTTCTGTTACATTGCTTATATAATTCTTATAAAACTGCGCAAACTAGAGAATCTGAGATGGTTTTGACACCTTCAGACAACCTACACACATATTCAGCGAAGCCTCACTGCCTAATTGATACCGAGTGGAGCGTTCGTGCGCCTTAAAAAAATAAAGTTAGCAGGGTTTAAATCCTTTGTTGACCCCACTTCAATTCCATTTCCGGGTGACATGACGGCCATCGTCGGCCCAAATGGCTGCGGGAAATCAAACGTCATTGATGCCGTTCGATGGGTTTTGGGAGAGAGTTCAGCCAAAAACCTTCGTGGTGATGCCATGACTGATGTTATCTTCAATGGTTCTTCGGCGAGAAAGCCGGTTGGTCAATGCAGTGTTGAGCTTGTATTTGATAACAGTGCGGGTCGGTTGATCGGTGAGTATGCAAACTACAACGAGTTGTCGGTCAAACGGATTGTTACGCGAGATGCAACGTCAACCTACATGCTCAATGGCACCAAATGTCGACGAAGAGATGTCACTGATTTGTTCCTCGGAACGGGCTTGGGCCCAAGAAGCTACGCCATTATTGAGCAAGGCATGATATCTCGCTTAATCGAGTCTAAACCCCAAGACTTGAGAGTGTTCATCGAAGAAGCCGCGGGTATTTCAAAGTACAAAGAAAGGCGCAGAGAAACTGAAAATCGTATTAGGCACACGGAAGACAATTTAGATCGCCTAGAGGATGTTCGCGGCGAGTTAGGCCAACAAATAGAAAAGCTACAACGACAAGCTGCCGCGGCCAAGCGATATACAGTGTTGAAAGCTTCAGAGCGGGAACTTAAGTCACAACTTTGCGCAATTCGCTGGTTGAAGCACACGCACCATATCGAGACCATCGAAAAAGAAATGGCGGAACATCAAGCTGAGCTGGACGCCTTATCGGCGCAACAAGCGGGTGATGAAGCCGGTATGATGGTGTATCAATCACAATTGCAAGCGTTTCGAGCAGAACAGGAGCAGACTCAACAGTCTTTGTTCACACTGTCGAATCAAATCACGCGATTAGAGCAGAATAAGCAACACAGTCAACAAAGGCGTAAACAAATAGCAATCGAGTTGGCGCAAAGTGACGAAAAAATCAGTGCGTTGAGCCAAGAGGCGGCGCTTTTAGCGTCGCAACAGACTGAACTACAAACTCATATTGAAACACTTGAGCCCCAATGTGAATTAATTGAAGAAAAACTGTGGCAAGCCCAACAAAATAGAACTCAAGCAGAAATGACGCTGGCGGAAAAACAAGCCAGCAGTCGTGAGTTGGAATTGGCGCACAACACGACCAAGCAAGAAATTCAAAATTGTCACAGTCAGGTTCAATCGACAATGACAATGCAAATGCGTACAACGCAGCGAATTGATGAACTGAAACAAGAATACACTGAACTGTCAGATGACAAGGAAGACGACTACATTGAGCAGCTCGAACGTCAATTACAGGAAAGTGAAGACGCCTGGAATGATGCTAAGAGCCAAGTTGAGTTAGCCAAGGTCCAGCTTGTTGAGCAGCGCGAGCGAGTTGAAGAGGCGGACATTGTTAAGCGTCAAATAGAACAGGAACAACAAACCGCGGTGTCGACATTGGCAGCGCTCAATGCGCTCCAAGCCTCTGCTCATGGCGTTAGTAACATTAATGGTGAGCCTTTGTGGCAAGCCCTTGACGTGAAGCCCGGTTTTGAATCGAGTGTTGATACGGTGTTATCACGTATTCCCGTACCTATTGTGGTCGATGCGATCGCCAACGTTACCGGCCAAGATTCACTCAACACTCACGGGGCAGATGTCTACATTGAGCAGTGGATGACTAACAATAAACGCCAAGGTTCTCTCGCCGAGGTTGTGAGAGCAGAGCGAGTGCCCAGTGTGTTCAATGCCATCTTGCTTGTAGATTCATTCAATGAAGCACTTGAAAACAGGTCGACTTTGCTAGCGGGAGAATGCTACTTAGCTCACGATGGCGCGATGATAGGACCTGATTGGGTGATGAGAGGAGAGATCGATGAGCAAAGCCGGGTTGTGCAGCGAGAAACCGACATTGCCGAGCTGAACGCGTCTTTACGTGACATTGAAGCAAGATTAGAACAACAAAGCCAATCAGTCATATTGGCTAAAGATGCTCGTCAATCCAGTGAGACAAAGTTAGAGACACTCACGCAACATGCAAATGAATCCCACGCTCAATATCAACAGTTAACTCAGTCGCTAGCCTTAGCGAAAAACCAACGAGAACAAAATCAGTTAAAGTATACACGCGTGTCAGAAGAATTAGCACGTCAGCAAGCGCTACTCGATAGTGAGATGCAGCAACTGGAAGAACTGTCCACGCGATTAGAGATTCTTGAAGCTAGGCAGTTTGAACAAGAATCAGCGGCGCTAGAGAGTATCGAATCGAAAGAGGCGCTTGAGCGTAATCTTGTCACTGAAAAGGCTGCGGTTGAGCGGTTAACAACGGACAAACATGATCTAGCCTTGACCTTACAACAGCAACAAAGTCAGTACGCATTGCTAGTTGAAAAACTGTCGCAATGTCAAAGTGCACTGGAAGATCTGACTGCTCGTCAGATGACGCTAAATGAAGAAAATCAAACCTTGTCTCAACCACACGCTTTGCAGGAAGCGGAGCTTCAACAGTTACTTGAACAACGGCAATTGGCGGAAGAACAAAAACAACAAACCCTGATTAAGATTAATGAGATTGAAGCGCTTATTAGTGACGCGCAGAAGGGACAACAAGGGTTAATTAGTCAACTGCAACAGCGGCAGAATAAAGTCGATAGCTGTAAAATAGACCTTGAAGGAGCACGTGTACGGGCGATGTCGACATTGGAGTTGCTTGAAGAAACGGGAGATTCACTTAAATCCGTCCTTGAAACCTTGCCCACCGACGCTGACGAGTCGATATGGCAAAAGGAATTGGAAAAAACGACGGGTGCGATAGGGCGTCTTGGCGCCGTAAATTTAGCGGCGGTTGAAGAGTATGATGTGCAATCTGAGCGAAAAGCACACCTTGACGCACAGCTCGAAGATTTAGAAACGGCCCTTGAAACTCTGCGAAGCGCTATCCGAAAAATTGATAAAGAGACACGCACGCGCTTTAGTGACACATTTGAACAGGTAAATTCGGACCTCAAGATGTTATTTCCTAAGGTGTTTGGCGGTGGCTCCGCTTACTTGGCGTTGACCGATGACGACTTGCTTGAAACGGGTGTGACAATCATGGCGCGACCACCTGGCAAGAAAAATAGCACTATTCATCTGTTAAGCGGTGGAGAAAAAGCGCTAACCGCTTTATCATTAGTGTTTGCAATTTTTAGACTAAACCCTGCACCGTTTTGTTTATTGGATGAGGTGGATGCCCCTCTTGATGATGCAAACGTGGGACGTTTTTGTAATTTAGTATCGGAAATGTCGAAATCAGTGCAGTTTATCTATATCACCCATAATAAGATTGCGATGGAAATGGCAAGTCATCTCACTGGTGTCACTATGGCAGAGCCCGGTGTGTCACGCATGGTGGCAGTTGATGTTGAGCAAGCTATTTCTTTCGCCGAAGCATAACAAAGGGCGACGCTATAAATGGAAGATGAATTACGTCTGTCACTACTGGTACTTGGTGGTTGTTTCATCATTGGTGTATTGGTGCATGGTTTGTGGGTTAACCGCAAAAATAAACACGACACCGCAGATAGGAAAGAACCTGAATCCTGGCATGACAGTGTTGAGGATGCCGATGATGATCAACTTGATGACATTGGGTTCAGTGCCCACGACGACACCGACATTGATGACCTCGATGAGCTAGGACTCGGTAAGCCCCGAGTGGTTTCTTCTGCGCCAGCCCAACCACAAGAAACGTTAGACACGAATGAAGACGTTACAGACGACCCATTGCAAAGTGAAGACGAACCGGATGTCGAAGCTACGCCAGAGGAAGTGAAGTTATATGGTTCGGTGGTAACCCAACCTAAACCTCATCTCGCACAACATCGTGGTGAAACCGGTACCAACAAAGATGCGATTCCTGAACCTCCGGGGTTTTTGCTGCAAGAAGAAGGTGAAACGGTATCCATGGGGGAAAGTAACCCAACTCAGTCAAAAACTGGTGGTGCGACGGCCCCAGAGAATACGTCTATTGATGCTGATGTGTCGCCAGAACCTGATTTTCAGTTAAATGCGCCTGCACCTGCGCCCAAATCAGAAAAAGCGCCATCGAATGTTACTAGCTTGTCAGAACAAGCAAAAAAGCTGGTAACACGCAAAAAACCAAAGGCTGCGCCTCGTAAACGTCAAGAGCCAAAGCTTGGTGAAGACCAAATGCACATTGATTTCAATGAGCCTGATGTGACAGACGACCCCGTGACCAAAGACAACTCGACAGCGTCGCTAGAGCAAGAGGTGTTGGTACTTAACGTGAAGGCGCCTGACGATTCACCGATTGCGGGAGCGGCGCTACTACCGATGCTGCTAACGCTTGGATTTAAGTTTGGCGACCAAGATATTTTTCATCGGCACGTGAATTCTAACGGCAAGGGGCCGGTATTATTCAGCTTGGCCAATATGTTCAAACCCGGCGTATTTGACATCGATAATCTTGAAAATTTTACCACTCAAGGCATTTCGCTGTTCATGATTTTGCCGATAGACGATCCGCATCAAGTATTCAATATGATGCACAATGCAGCGCGTAAAATAGCGGATGAGTTTGGTGCGCAAGTCCTTGATGGGCGACGCAGTGTGCTGACAAAGCAGGGTTTGCAGCAATATGTGGAAAAAATTCGTGATTTTGAACGCCGTCGAATGATATCTCGCTAAAGCGTTAGACTAGGTCGGTTTTCCAATTTATTGAGAAGGGCACCAAACGGTGCCTTTCACCGTTATATGATGACAAAAATATATGAACAATACATACACACAAGCCGCAGAATTGCGTCGTTTACTTAGCGAATACAACTATCAGTACTACGTATTGGACAACCCCACAGTGCCCGATGCGGAATATGATCGCGTATTTCGAGAATTACAAGCCTTAGAAAACGCTGATCCCAGTTTGATTACATCGGACTCGCCTACACAAAAAGTTGGTGGCACTCCCCTTGACGCCTTTGAGCAAGTCACGCATGAAATGCCAATGCTGTCATTAGATAATGCTTTTGACGAAGAATCATTGTACGCGTTTGACAAACGTGTCCGCGATCGCATTATTACGTCATCGCCACTGGCTTACAGCTGTGAGCCTAAACTTGACGGCTTGGCTGTGAGTATTTTGTACGAAGATGGAGTGCTCACTCGAGCGGCGACACGAGGTGATGGACAAGTCGGTGAAAACATTACGCAAAATGTGAAAACGATTGCCAATGTGCCACTTAGGTTGCGAGGTGAAAATTTGCCAGCTCGTGTTGAGGTTCGTGGTGAAGTTTTTATGTCAAAAGCGGGCTTTGAAAAGCTTAACGACACACAACGACAAAATGATCAAAAAACCTTTGCTAATCCGCGGAATGCGGCTGCGGGTAGCTTACGTCAGCTCGATTCTAGAATAACCGCCAAACGACCTTTAATGTTTTATGCTTACAGCTTGGGCATTATCGTTCCAGAGGACTTTGGTCTACCGACTACCCACAGTGAACGTTTAAAACAACTTGTGCAATGGGGGCTGCCATTGTGTCCAGAGGTTAGCACTGCCACAGGCGCAGACGGCTGCTTTGCCTATTATCAAAAAATTGGTGATATGCGAGACGCATTACCCTATGACATTGATGGCGTAGTCTTTAAGGTCGATGACATTGATAAACAACAACGACTCGGTTTTGTTGCTAGAGCGCCGCGCTGGGCCATCGCGACAAAATTCCCTGCGCAAGAAGAATTGACGACCTTGTTGGATGTGGAGTTTCAAGTGGGCCGCACAGGCGCAATAACACCTGTGGCGCGTCTCGCCCCCGTTTTTGTTGGTGGCGTAACCGTATCCAATGCGACACTACACAACCAAGATGAAATAGACCGCTTGGGCGTCAAAATTGGCGATACTGTAGTAATTCGTCGAGCTGGTGACGTGATCCCTCAGGTCGTCTCTGTTGTGATGGCCAAACGTCCTGAAGATAGCCGCGACATTGTGTTTCCTAGTACTTGCCCGGTCTGTGATTCAGCCGTAGAGAAAGTAGAAGGTGAGGCCGTTAGCCGTTGTACTGGAGGTTTAATATGTCCAGCGCAGCGCAAGCAGGCATTAAAGCACTTTGCATCGAGAAAAGCGTTAGACGTCGACGGGCTAGGGGATAAGTTGGTTGATCAATTGGTTGATGCTGATCAGGTTAAAACGCCAGCTGACTTTTTTGATCTGACTGTCACAACGCTAGTTACTCTCGAGAGAATGGGCGAAAAGTCTGCGTCTAATCTCGTGGCGTCTATCGAGGCGGCAAAACAAACCACATTGGCAAAATTTATTTATGCCCTTGGTATACGCGAGGTTGGTGAGGCAACCGCTGGGAATTTAGCTATGCACTATCAAACACTCGAGAATGTCATGGCGGCTGACTTAGTTTCATTACAAGAAGTCAGTGACGTAGGTGAAGTGGTTGCCACCCATATATTTAACTTCTTTAACGAGTCTCACAATCGAGATGTCGTTTCTGCTTTGATTGGCGCGGGAGTCAATTGGCCTGACGTCGAAAAGCCAAACCAAGAAACCATGGTGCTGGAAGGGAAAACGTGTGTGATTACTGGCACCTTATCGGCCTTGTCACGCAATGACGCGAAAGCGTTAATGCAGCAACTCGGTGCCAAAGTCGCGGGGAGCGTGTCTGCGAAAACCGACTTCTTAATCGCTGGAGAAAAGGCTGGGTCTAAACTAACCAAAGCGAATGATTTAGGTGTTGAAGTATGGGATGAAGCTAGGTTGGTCTCGTTTTTACAAGAAAACGGCATGATGCCTGAGTAACGAAGATCGGAATGATTTCGGCGTGCGGTTATGCCGCACGCTGAACATCTTTGTTAACGCTGTGCCCTAGCTTGACGACGTGCTTGCCAAGCTTTTACGACTGACCATCTCCAGACCCAGTTCAAACCATAGTAACCTATTAAGCCAAATATCACAGAACACAATCCGCATCCTACTAAAAACGCCGGCCCTATAGTACTGATGCTGTTCACCACCCACTGCCAACTCAACTCAAATTCAAATGCTTGTGCTTTAGTCCCCAGTACAGTCGATCCTAATTTATAGGCACCATAAAATATTGGTGGCATGGTAAATGGGTTTGTAATCCACACCGTTGCAACCGACAAGGGAAGGTTGGCTCTAAATGGTATAGCGGTCGCCGCAGATAACCACATTTGAAAGGGAACGGGCCAGAAGGCAAAAAACAATCCTATACCAAACGCTCCACTGGCAGAGCGTCGGTTCAAATGCCACAGATTGGGCTCGTGCAATATTGTTCCGAATATTCGAAGTGCGCGTTGATTTTTAACGGTTTGATGGTCAGGTAAAAAGCGCTTGATAAATTTTCTTGGCATATCGTCGAAAAAACCAACTTATATTCTAAGTATTCGATTAAGAGCGCCCATGATAACACTTTGGTGTAGTGGGTTCAGCTTCAGTGCAATCTCAATGGTGTTTTGGCCAGTGTTGCCCCCCATTCGCTATTTGATTGGGGTAGCCGTCATCATGTTAATCATGTTATTAGCCATGAACATTGTGCAACAAAAGCACGCTGCGCTTAAATCACTATATTATTCCTATCCCAAAATCAACAGAGGCTTGATTTTAATATCAGGATTACTTTTTGGGTTGCTTTGGATGGCGAGTGTAGGGCATTGGTACCATTATTGGCAACTCCCTTTCGATAAAATTCAACAAGATGTCATATTAGAGGGACGAATTGACTACTTACACCATTCTTTGGATACCAATTCGGTTAAGTTGATGCTGACCACCGATAAGCTAGACCATACCGACTTATCAGTGAGTCAAACAGTACGCTTGACTTGGACCAACCCTAACAGGCGTTTTTATCAAGGTCAGTACGTTAGATTGGTTGCTCGATTAAAACCACCCCATAGTACGGTGAACCCCCATAGCTTCAATTACCATCAATGGTTGGTGAGTAAAGGGGTTGTGGCAACGGGGTATGTGGTGAATGATGCAAACAACACGCTACTTGACGCGAATACGAGTTTACGTTTCTTGTTGCAACAACGTCTATATAAAATGGAATTGTCCCAACACAAATGGCTCGAAGCGTTAATCTTTGGCGAACGAAGTAATCTCGATGAAGATGATTGGGCGTTAATGAGAACCACCGGAACCGCCCATCTTTTTACCATATCGGGTTTACATATTGGCATTATCTTGGTGTGGACGTGGTTCGCATGTCGCACTGTTGTTTTTGTTATTAGTGCTATGTACCCAATATTCCGTCATAGCAATAGTTTAGCGTTGACTAAGCTGCTGACGCTCAGTTGTGGTCTTTTTTTCGTTGAGATAGCGGATTGGCAATTGCCAGTTGTGCGTGCCTATTTGTTGGCCGTGCTGGGCGTTGTGATGTTAATTCGGCGTGCCAATACAGACCGATTGGCATTGTTTTGTATGATGTGTTGCGGATGTTTGATTTGCTTCCCGTACGCTATTCTCGGTCAAAGTTTTTATTTGAGTATTGGTGCAGTGATGTGTTTGTGGTGGTTAACATGGAGATTGCCAGCTCCACCAGCGTCAATAACCGCAAAATGCTGGTATGGAGTCAAGCTTCAATTTGGCTTATTCCTGCTTATGTCACCTATCGTAGCACTCCATACGGGGCAACTATCAATAGGGGCAGTCTATGCCAATATCGTTCTCGTCCCTTTGTTTTCGATATTGGTTGTACCCCTGACTACCTGTTTGCTGATATATCTATTGATACCAGCGTTACCGATGAGCTGGTTGCCTCACGTCACTGATGTGGTCATGGGCGTGGTGATAGAAATGATCGCGTTATTGGCTGATTGGTCATGGGACTACAACGTTGATATATCGCTTTGGCAAGTCGTTTGTGTCTTGTTAATCAGTGTGTTGTTGTTATATCCCACCTTCGTGAGACGGCGTTATCTACTTACCGTTACGTGTGCAGTCCTTGCCGCAAACAACCTATTTAAAACCGATCCAAATGAATGGCGTCTGCACATTTTCGACGTTGGGCAAGGCAATGCGGCGGCCATTGAGCGAAACCATCGTATTATTCTGTTCGACACTGGTGCCGCGACGGCCTATTCCGAGAGTCACGTGAAACGGACAATATTGCCCTTTATTGACTCACTATCAGACGGAGTGATTGACACGGTGGTCATCTCACACTATGACAATGATCACGCTGGCGGGTTAGCTGACCTTATTCATGCACACCCTGACATCGATGTTATTGAACCCCATCATGACTGCAAACAGGGCAAATCTTGGGAATGGCAAGGTCTGTCCTTTCGCGCACTGTGGCCAGAACCCAAGACAGTATCAATTGACAACAATCACTCTTGCGTCATTCGTGTGACGGATGGTAGACATTCGGTTTTGTTACCGGGCGACATTGAGAAGCAAGCAGAATGGCACCTGGTTAAAACAACGGATTTAGCAAGTACTATCCTTGTGGCATCGCATCATGGCAGCAAAACATCGTCGACACGTGCCTTTCTTAATGCCGTTGATCCAGCGTATACCATTTTGAGTTATGGCAAATACAACCACTATGGCATGCCACATCAGTCTGTTACTGAGCGCTTAGTCGCGCGAAACTACACTTGTTTGTCTACGGCAAATCACGGCTACATGCGGTTTGAGTTATCCAACGACAAGATTGAATATTATTCTATGCGCCAACACATTGCGCCCAAATGGTTTTATCAACGCAAAAAATTGCCTTGCGAACCGGTTTTCGACGCCTGGTAAAGATACTGAGAGGCCTTGATTTAGTTTAATCTGCCGTCATGTAGCAGGTTATACCTAAGACAGATTGTTAAGGTGCGCTTATAACCGTAGGTGTTTCGATGTCTTTTGTGGTTTGTGATGCCTTTAACTGGGGTTATGTCTCAATAAGCGTTACAATAGTAAAGTTACAATAATAGGTGTTAAAAATTACATGCAAGACGCTGATAATTCGTCAAATGTTAGACGTTTTTTAGATTATCTAACCGCTTTCAAACTGCCGTTTCTCGTTGCCATCATTGGAATGATTGGTTACTCATCTGTGGATACGTTTGTCTTTTCCCAACTGAAACCCATGATTGATGAGTCGCTTGGGCAGAATGACTATGACTATTTGCGTCTTGCCGCCTATGCGATTGTGCCGTTGTTTCTGCTCCGAGGGGTGTTCAATTTCATGGGAAGCTACACCCTGACTTGGGTAGGCTCTCAAGTCGTGATGAAAATGCGGCAGCAACTTTTTGAAAAATACGTTCATCTCCCCGTTTCGTTTCACGACAATAACGCTATTGGCGGACTGATCAGTAAAGTTACCTATGACACAGAGCAGGTAGCAAATGCCGCGGGTAAAGCACTTCTAATTCTTGTTCGAGAGGGAGCGTTGGTAATAGGGTTGTTGTTTGTGATGTTCTTTTACTCTTGGCAGCTATCACTGATTTTCATCTTGATCGGCCCTATCGTTGCGGTGATTGTGTCGTTTGTTAGCAAGCGATTTCGCACTGTCAGTCGCAATATTCAACAGGCCATGGGTAGTGTAACTACGGCAGTTGAACAGACGGTAAAAGGCCACAAGGTCGTATTGATGTTTGGTGGCGAACAGATTGAAAAACGTCGATTTGCCGAACGCAATAATCATAACCGTCAACAAACAATGAAATTAGCCGTGACACAAATTTTGTCTGTGTCTTCTATTCAGGTCATTGCGTCGATAGCGCTGGCGGTTGTGCTGTTTATTGCCAGTCAGCCTGACATGTTAGATTCACTCACTCCGGGCGTGTTTATAAATGTCGTGTTGTGTATGGTCATGTTACTTAAGCCATTGAAACAATTGACTACAGTAAACAATGAGTTTCAGAAGGGGATGGCGGCATGCAATAGTATTTTTGACATACTTGACCAACTCGATGAACCTAACACAGGTACGACAACCTTAACGAAGACATCTGGGAATATTAAATTTGAGGACGTGACCTTTACCTATCCCGAAAAGCACAGCCCAGCACTGAACCATATTTCTTTTGAAGCAAAGGCAGGAGAAACCATTGCGCTAGTCGGTCGCTCGGGCAGCGGAAAATCGACTATTTCGTCGCTTCTTACTCGTTTTTACATGCCGCAAAAAGGGCGAATTAGCATCGATGATCATGACATTCAAGACGTTGAATTGGCGTCTCTGCGCAAGCAATTCGCATTAGTTTCTCAACATGTCACCTTGTTCAACGATACTATTGCTAACAATATTGCCTATGGCTCAGGTCCGAATACAGACCGCGCGCGGATTGAAGCGGCGGCTAAGATGGCTCATGTTATGGAATTTGCTTCACAATTTCCTGACGGATTGGACACGCTCATCGGCGAAAACGGCTCACAACTTTCAGGTGGTCAACGCCAGCGTATAGCAATTGCGCGAGCCATTTTTGTCGACGCGCCAATATTAATTTTAGATGAGGCGACGTCTGCGCTCGATACTGAATCTGAGCGTTTCATTCAAGAAGACTTGGAAGCCTTGCAGAAAACTCGAACGAGCTTGGTGGTAGCACATAGATTATCAACCATCGAGAATGCCGATAAAATTATCGTCATCGATCAGGGTGTCATCGTTGAACAAGGCCAACACGATGCGCTATTGGCTAAAAATGGTGCTTATGCTCAGCTGCACGCTATGCAATTTGGTGACAATCGTTGAGTCGTTTAGCTGAACGCTGGTATACAGGGCATTGGTCATTGTGGCTACTTTGGCCTCTCTCTCAATTGTTTCGTCTGATATCAGGTTTAAGGCGCTGGTTGTTTCGTTCGGGTATCAAATCTACCTATCGCCCTAAAGCGAGCGTCATTGTAGTCGGTAACATCAGCGTAGGCGGAAATGGTAAAACGCCGGTTGTGTTGGGGCTTGCTCAATACTTTATGCAAGCAGGTAATACTGTAGGGATTTTAAGTCGTGGTTACGGCAGCCGTGCGCCGGCCTATCCTCATTGTGTGAATGCCGACGACGACGCACATGTCGCGGGTGATGAGCCCTTGCTATTAAAAAAGCGAAGTGATTTACCCGTTGTTATTGACCCCATAAGACGACGTGGTGCAGCGTTACTTGAGCACCAATTTGGCTGTGACATTATTATCTGTGATGATGGTTTACAGCACTATGCATTGGCACGAGATGTTGAGATTGTCGTAATGGATGATAGAAAATGGGGTAATGGTCAGCTATTGCCCATGGGGCCTTTGCGCGAGGGAATATGGCGACTCAACACTGTGGATGCGGTGTTATATAACACCCGTTGTCCACTTACCGACGTGCATAACGACGAGATAACAGCTTCCGCTTTCAAAATGGGGCTCACTCCAGGTGATTGGGTCAATGTAAAACGGCCGGACTTGACACTGACGGCGAGTGAGATGCTGCAAAATAAAGAAGAAAAAACGGCGATTGCAGGTATTGGTAACCCTCAGCGTTTTTTCGATCAACTGGTTAGAGAGGGGATTGAGCTGCAATCACAACGGGGCTTTATTGATCATCACACCTATACCTCGCAAGATATCCCATCGAACATGGTGTTGATGACGGAAAAAGACGCGGTAAAAGTCAGCAAATTAGCACACGACAATTGCTGGTATTTACCCGTTGACGTTGATCTCCCTGAACAATTTTACACTCATATCAAAACCCGAGTTGACTCGGTATCGCAGCAATAAATAGGATGAAAAATGGCATTTGATAGAAAACTACTCGACGTAATTGCGTGTCCGGTATGCAAAGGGAAGTTGGAATTTGTCAAAGAGCAAGAGGCATTGGTTTGTCGTTTTGACCGACTGAGCTTTCCAATTCGAGAGGGTATTCCAGCACTGATTGAAGAAGAGGCAGACACGTTATCTCTCGAGCAGTTGGAAGCGTTAAAATAATGTCTGTATCGTATACGGTTATTATTCCTGCTCGATATGGTTCTAGTCGGTTTATTGGAAAACCGCTCGCGTTGATCAAAGATAAAACGATGATTTGTCATGTTATTGACCGCGCCATAGAAGCTGGCGCGAAACGCGTGATCGTCGCGACAGATGATCAGAGAATCGCAGATGCGGTTGGCGACGCCGCCTTAGTTTGCATGACGTCGGATAAACATAACTCTGGAACGGAAAGGCTCGCTGAAGTTATCGAAACAATGCGTATTGATGATGATGAGATTATTGTTAATGTTCAAGGCGATGAACCTTTTATACCTGCGCAGAATATACGGCAAGTAGCCAAAAACTTGGCGCAGAGTCGCAGCGCAATGGCGACGCTGAGCACGACAATCGATAGCGTAGATGAGTTGTTCAACCCCAATATTGTGAAAGTGGTGCCCAATAACGCAGGATTAGCACTTTATTTCTCTCGCTCAGTCATGCCGTTTGAACGCGATACCATGATGGATGGCAAACCAGATAAGGTCGATTTAGAAAACTATCATCGTCACATTGGTATTTATGCGTACACCGCGGGCTACATTAAACGGTATGTCAGTTACACCCCAAGTGAATTAGAGACTATTGAATCTCTCGAGCAATTACGTGCACTTTGGTACGGCGATAGCATTCACGTCGAACGAGCTGTTGCACCGCCACCTGTTGGCATAGACACGCCAGAGGATTTGGCTAATTTGTTAGCAATACTAGACAAGGAGTAAGACTGTGAATGTTGTTGTGAGTGGCGCAAACAGAGGCATAGGTCTAGCCCTTGTTCAGCAATACATTGCTCAGGGGGCGACAGTTTATGCGATTTGCCGTAACAGTTCTGATGAGTTGAATAAAACGGGTGCAAGAATCATTGATAAAATAGATATGGCTAACCCCGACACCATTCAGTCTTTAAATCAGCTTTTGAACGGCGTGGTAATTGATTTACTGATTAATAATGCGGGTGTTTTGGGCAATGAATCTGTTGGAGATTGGGACCCAAATACCATCGACTATCAGTTTAGGGTAAATGCCATGGCGCCGTTATTGGTTACGCAGGTGTTGCAGTCACAATTGGTCGAAGGTTCAAAAGTAGTATTGGTGACAAGTCGTATGGGGTCGATGGAAGACAACTCATCCGGTGGCTACTATGGCTACAGAATGTCTAAAGCCGCACTGAACGCTGCTGGTGTGAGTTTAGCCAGAGATTTGAAAGACAGAGGGATTAGCGTTTTGCTATTGCATCCTGGATTTGTACAAACCGATATGGTCAATGGTAACGGCGACATATCGGCACAACAAGCTGCACAGAACATGCGCTCGCGCATAGCGGCGTTGTCGTTAGATTGTTCTGGCGCTTTTTGGCACGCCAATGGTGATGATCTGCCTTGGTAGTGGCACCACTGGCGACCTTGGTGTTAAAGCACTCGTTGGATACGAAGCCAACTTTGCATCACGGTAGATAGTTTTCGCTCGATGTTGAGCAGTAGGTCAAATAGCTGTTCGAAAACACGCGTTGACGCGCTTGGGACAAAGAAGGGATTTGTGTTCGGTGCGACGAAAAACGCTGGTGCCCACGACACCAGCGATAATGTCGATTTGTTTAGACCTTAGTCATCCTGCTCTTCGCTCAACACACCCCAAATATCATGCTCGTTAGCATGGATGATTTCGGCCCATACGAGATCACCTGGCTTGACGTCAAATACGCCATTTAAGTGAACGATACCATCAACTTCTGGCGCGTCAGCATAACAGCGACCAGTTGCACCCTCAGCATCCACACTATCGATCAGTACTTGGTATTCTTTACCAATTCGATCTTTCAGCCTAGCGGCACTGATTTCGCTTTGCACTTCCATAAAACGGGCCAGTCGTTGCTGTTTTACTGCTTCTGGAAGCGGATCCGGCAGTTCATTGGCTTTAGCCCCTTCGACATCCGAGTAAGCAAAGCAGCCCACGCGGTCAAGTTGCGCTTCGCGGATAAAGGAAAGCAATTCTTCGAATTCTTCTTCTGTCTCGCCGGGAAACCCAACAATGAAAGTTGAACGAATGATGAGTTCAGGGCACTGTTCACGCCATTTTTTAATGCGCTCTAAGGTACGGTCTGCACTGCCCGGGCGCTTCATTAGTCGCAAGATACGTTTGTTTGCATGCTGAAATGGAATATCTAAGTAGGGCAGGACCTTGCCCTGATTCATTAAATCAATTAAGTCGTCTACATGAGGATAGGGATAGACATAATGTAGTCGGACCCACATGCCAAGTTCGCCAAGCTTCTCACATAATTGCTGCATATGCGCTTTAACGGGTATGCCATCCCAAAAGCCTGTACGGTGTTTTGTATCGACACCGTATGCACTAGTATCTTGGGAGATCACGAGTAATTCTTTGACCCCAGCCGCTTGTAACCGCTTTGCTTCGTCGAGAATTTCACCTACAGGTCGGCTAACCAAATCGCCTCGCATGGAAGGAATAATGCAGAAAGTACATCTGTGATTACAACCCTCAGATATTTTTAAGTAGGCGTAATGACGGGGCGTAAGTTTAATGCCGTGATCGGGCACCAAATGTTGAAACGGATTGTGTGCTGGTTTGGGTAAATGGTCATGGACTTGTTCCACTACGGCTTCATAGGCGTGTGGACCCGTAATAGCCAAAACGTTTGGATGTACCTCTCGGATCTCGTCTTCCTTTATACCAAGACAGCCGGTAACGATAACTTTGCCATTCTCGTTAAGTGCTTCGCCGATGGTGTCCAGTGATTCTTGTACCGCCGCGTCGATGAAACCGCACGTATTAACAATAACCAAATCCGCATCATTGTAAGTAGGAACGACATCATAGCCTTCCGTTCTCAACTGGGTAAGAATACGCTCAGAGTCGACAAGGTTCTTGGGACAGCCGAGGCTAACAAAACCGATACGGTTGCCAGTAACCTTGTGGTCGCTCAACGATTGCTTGACGATGATCGACTGTTCTTCGATGACGCGTTTCGGCGTTTCCATCGTGGTGGTCTGTTTGGGGTCAAATTGATTTACGGTCATCTGTTGCCTTCATGCAATGGATAAATGTAGTGGGATACAAAGCGGCGCGCAGTATACAGTAGGGCAAGATGAAATTCATCTACTACGATGATTTAGGCTTTAATATTCGACCACCTCGTCAGAGTAGTCCAAAACAATGGATTTGCCATCGCTATGCTAACGATAGACGATAGCTATCCCCAACGAATTTCGATTCATCGACTATCCATAGCCACATATCCCATCCACGTCGCCGAGATTGGCCGTCACTATTATTATCGGTTTATCACCCAGCTCGATCGCAATGACTATGACGCACGACGATTTTTATACAGCGGATGAAATTAATCATTCCGTGTTGATTGGCAACAAGGAAATTATACTCAATCCTCTGAGCTTCAAGCTCTTTGAAGTACTAGCGTCACATGCGAATTGCATTGTACCGACTGAAGCAATCACAAAAGCCGTGTGGGGGAACACGGTGGTCAGTTCAGAGACGCTTAAGCAACGAATTTTTGTACTGCGAAAAGCACTTTCACAGGCGAGTATCGACGCAGTTTCGATCCAAAGTGTAAGGGGCAAAGGGTATCGCCTTGTCGTCAAGGCTCAAAAATCAGCGCCTACTCACAACAAACCCGTATTCCATTTTAAAACGTGGGCGTTGTCACGTCCTTCATGGTTAAACGTCAGTGCATTCGTCAGTGGTCTTAGTGTGTTAATCATCGTCGCGGGCTTTATCTTCAGTGCACAAAAAAGCGACGATTCAAGTCGCATAAATAATCGCGTCGTGTTGTGGGCGAATCTCGACGTGAATAATATGCCCGTGTTGGCTCGAGAACTATACGCCCAATGGTTTGCGATGTTGACGGCACAAATGACAGACTCTTCTTTGCAATTAGTGTTATCTTCGAGACAAGAGACACTGCCCATTCAAGTGCAATCTCGCAAGGATAGAGCCGCTCTGATCAGCTTTTTTGAAGTCATCGAAACGCCCCAGGGGGCTGTTGTTAACTTGAGTATCGCTGAGCCAACAACGGCGACAATATTACGAACTTCACAACTGTCGTTTGACGAAGATGTTAATCATGATGGTGTACTTCAATCACATTTACTCGGTATAAAATCGTTGGTAGCTTCGAACAAGTTAACGCTAGATAAAACGCAAAGAGAGCATGCGAGTAACGGAATATGGGAAGAGCTAAGAACGCTGGCTAACCAAACATAACCCAATGTAACCTTTCATAACTAACTGATTTTTAGGTTTTATGTTTATGCTCGGAAAAAAGGAGCAAAATATGAAGCGATTAAAAAGGTGTATTGGTTGGTTGTGTCTAGTATTAGTTTTTAGTCACGGCGCACGAGCAAAACCCACGGCGATAAATGCCGTGTATCAGGCTCAGATGACGGAGTTACTGACGTTACTTACAGAGAAGACGGGTGTACCTTCATTATCTGTAGCCGTAATGCATAAAGGCAATGTTGTGGCGTCCGTTACCACGGGTTATAACGATAGACGTGCGCGTCAAAAAGCAAATGACAAGACGCTCTATCGCCTTGCAAGTGTTTCTAAAGTCATTGGTGCGACTATGCTTGCTTCGATCATTGATCGAAGAAGACTAAATCCCGATAGCCCTATTGTACAGTTTATACCTGACATCGATTCACGGTACGCCAATATTACATTACGTCAATTGGTCTCTCATACTTCAGGTATGCCCCATTATCAGCTAAAAGACCACGACATTTATGACACTCACTATACGTCGGCGATGGATGCCCTTGTCACACTGAAATCGAGAGCGTTATTGAGTAAACCAGGTGATGATTATCATTATTCAACCCATGGCTACACCTTAATTGGCGCAGTTTATGAGGCGCTCAGCAATGCGCCTTTAGCACTGGCAATCCCTGAGTTTTTAGCCAGTTGGTCTAAAAAGAAAACGCCGATGATCGAAGACATTAATCGCCTTCCTTCTGAAGCATCGCCGCTGTATGAGTTTACAGGAGGCAAGATCAAACTCGTTCGTCATGGCGAAAAATCGTACAGCGTTTTCGGGGCTGGGCTTATTGCCACCGCAGAAGACTTGGCTGCCTTTGGGGATATGACATTACAAAGGGCGCCAACAGGCTCCACATTGTCTAACCTGTTATTCACCCCATCCACAGACAATGAGGGTCGTGTCGTCGGCTCTGCAAAATACAATGTGGGATTCGGCTGGAGAATCAGCCACGATCATGAAAATCGACGAGTTTATCACCACGCGGGGGCAACACCCGGCGCTCGTTCTATTTTAGCTCTCTACCCAGAAGAAGAAGTAAGTATCGCAATTCTGTCCAACGCAAGTTGGATCGCGTCGATTGATCAATTAGCGTTTACGCTAGCCAATTTATATCTAGACAATGCCAAACGTTTACCACTAACTGCCGACCTGAATATTCAAGAGCTATTCAAGGGAAAAGAGCGAGAGGGAGTACTATCTTGTGAGGCGCAAAGGTGCGAACTGTCGGTTCCCAAGAGTGATTATACTGCTTGGCAAAGCAAATATAACCGACTGGTAGGCGATAATTTAAATTGGCCAATAATCCATTATGGTACAAACAGAGGGAGACGATTGTTGCTGGTTGAAAAAACCGGTATTCGAACACTTCGTCAAGCGAGCGCTAACGAGAGGTATTACCAAAGTAACATTAGTGAAGATAGCTCTTATGTTTTGTTCTTATCAAACGCCGCAGGGTCTGACTTAGATTAGACGGGATTGGAGGGGAGGGGGAAATAATATCGCATTAAAGGGTTTACATTGTGATTAGAAGACCTATATTCACTTGAGTTTTAGTTCCGTTCGCACCTTAGCTGTTACGAGGTATTAATGTTACCCCTTCCTTTGCACTGCTATGATGAATCAGGCAGAGTGAAACCGCCTAAGTGGCTATATTGGTTTATATTACTGGGCTGTCGAGATGTGTTTCTTGTCTTAATGTCTGTTGTTTTTCCTGAGCAAACGGATGTGTTGTTAGGGTTGTTGTATCGCGACGGTGTTGAAATGTTGGAGAAGATAGCGTTTGCATTGCCCTTCATCGTCGCGCTATTGCTTCTGTCGTATCACCATGCACTTCTATCCAAACAATGGGTAGCTTGGTTAAGACTATTCAAACCTCTATTATTGCTAGGATTTTGTCTTTCGTTGGTCGATTTGGTGATGCTCAGTGCGAAAAGTCACGGTCACTTTTCAGCTTATGTGGGTGTGTCGATATTGTTTAATGTGATGGGCGTTATGTGTCTGTTACGTTCTAGACACATCAGGGTAATGCTGAGTGATTGGTCGCGCGACGCCCAGTAGACTGGGCGTCACCGTCGGGTCTATTGGGTATGTTGGGATAATGCTTGGTCAAAATAGTTCTTAACACTGATTTGACTGTCGTTTACCAATCTTTCATAGCAAATACCGGCAAAAGCGTAAGAACGCTCACCGACATCAAGCAGCACAAAAGGCGCCTCAGGGTTAGAATTGTCGTAGCGCCACTGTCCATCGTGAACGCGCTTATAAGTTTCACCTAAGTATGCACCATATATATTGCAAAGCGTGAAAACCGCTTGATCTTCCAACGCTTTATCTTGATATTTATCGACAAAAGCCAAGAGCAAGTCATCGACCAATGCAACGCTTTGTGCAGAGTAGTCCAGTTCAATTGAGAACTCTTCCATAGACGTTCTGATGGCATCTGCGGCACTTTCGGTCATTAATGTATCTAATTCTTGTTGTTGCATAGTGGTCCCTAGTCTTGCTGCCCTTATTGTGAATATCGGCAGTCCCATTCAAATCTGTACTATCGTTTGTTATTTAGTGTGTTTATTGATGACGCTTGCTGCTGCAAACATACCAAATGTGGCAGTCACCGTCACCACTGCGCCAAATCCGCCTGCACAATCGAGACGTGTGCCGTCCTCCATCGCAGATTTATTATGGCATACCGAACCGTCCGGTTGAGGGTAGCGCAGTTGCTCAGTCGAGTATATACACTCTACACCGAAGCGGCGTTTTGGGTTCTTGCTGAATCCATAGTTTCTGCGGAGCTCGTTGCGTAATTTGGCTGCTAACGGATCTTGTATGGTTTTGGCCAAATCACCTTTTGTCACTTGAGTGGGGTCGATTTGCCCGCCAGCACCACCAACGGTCACAACGTGAATTTTATTTCTCTTACAATGATAGACAATTTCAGCCTTGGCGCGAATACTATCTGTGGCGTCAATAACGGAGTGATAGTCTTGAACGATGTACTCTTTTACGGTTTGGTCGGTGACAAAATCTTCGATGACCGTGACCTTGCAGTCCGGATTGATTAGCGCAATTCGTTCGGCCATGACATCAACTTTAGCTTGGCCGACAGTATTGGTCATTGCGTGAATTTGCCGATTGGTATTGGTGACACAAATATCATCTAGGTCAATTAGTGTAATATGGCCCACACCACTCCTAGCCAACGCTTCTGCACTCCACGTCCCCACACCGCCAATACCTGCAATGCATACATGTAAATTTTGTAGGGTAGTGAGCCCATCTTGCCCGTACAGTCGTGCGAGTCCACCAAATCTTTGTTTTTCAGCCATGTAGTTACTTTGGTTAAAATAAATTAAGTTTTTTGCATTAAAGATGCTGGCGAATGGTATACCAGTGCGTGCTATTCCCAAAATTTATTTGGAATAACAGCAAGGGTATTAGGATAATGAAAGCGCGGAACACGAAATGGAAACTTGGGATGAATAAATCGTTTGACTATTTGATTGTCGGTGCGGGCATTATTGGTGCAGCAACAGCGTATAAGTTGAAGCTTAAGTATCCCAATTGTTCCATCGCGATTGTAGACAAAGGCCCATCACCCGCTAGTTATCAAACCGGTCGGAATTCAGGCGTGATCCATGCAGGCGTTTATTACCCCAAAGGAAGTTTAAAAGCACAGTTTTGTCGTGCTGGATTGGATCAGACGATTTCATTTTGTAAAGAAAATGATTTGCCGTACGAACAATGCGGAAAAATCATTGTAGCAGCCGACGCCTCTGAACGAGAGGCAATGCAAGATGTTATGGAGAGGTGTCAAGCAAACGATCTGTCACCTGAGTTGTTGACGGGGGAGCAAATCAATCAATTGGAACCTGCCATTCGGGTCGCCGAGGGATTTAGGGTTAAACAAACCGCGATAACTGATTACAGTCGCATTACCTCTTGCTTACTTTTTCTGTGCGAGGCCAAAGGCAATGTCACTTTTATTCCGCATTTTGAGGTGTTAGAGGTTACCGAGTCTCCCGGCAAAGTCGTCGTGTCTGGAAGGCAGCAAGACGACCCCCTAAAGATTGAGGCTGGATTTATGGTGGCCTGTGCTGGCGTATACGCCGATAAGCTCATGCGAAAACAAGGGCTGCAACCGGATTTCCGTATCATTCCCTTTAAAGGGACCTATTATCGATTGCCAGATAAATACAATCAGCTCACGTCTCATCTTATTTATCCGGTGCCGGACCCTACCATGCCTTTTCTAGGGGTTCACCTTACCAAGATGATTGATGGCAGCACCACAATTGGCCCCAATGCGACACTTAATATCGGGCGCGAAACCTACTCCGGCGTATCATTAAATCCGGCAGAATGGCGACATTCGTTGGGTAACAAAGGCATATGGAAACTACTATTGAAGCATCGTAAGTATATTGCTCATGAGGCTATGGCGACGTTGAGCAAGCACTATTATGCCAAGCGAGTGAAGCAGTACTGCCCTGAACTTAATGCCGCTGAGTTTCTTCCTTTTCGTGCCGGTATTCGTGCACAAGCGATGACCCATGATGGTGAACTGTTACACGATTTCAAATTTGAACATACACCGTTGTCAATGCACGTCGGTAACGCACCATCACCCGCTGCGACGAGCGCTTTCCCCATTGCGAGGTCTATTGTCGAGAAACTCTAACGAGTTTTGAGCTGAGGCATGAGCGCTGCTGCTAGGTACCATCGCAAGCTGGTTTATGTTCTGCGCGATATTGGTCACAAAGAATTGCTTTGTCTCAAAGCCAACGCCACGAGCAAAAACTCCCATATTGAACATAAACTGTTCAATAAAGAGCATATTCACTCGGTCTTCTGCCCTCAAATTTCTTAATAAATCATTGAATGGATAGACTCAGTTGTTTACTATTTTATTAGGAAAATACAGATGGGCGCGAAGTCCGATATAATAGGAAAGTCAATGAAACCAGTAATTCTAGCCGGTGGTGCAGGAAGTCGGCTGTGGCCTAAATCAAGAGCGGCATTGCCCAAGCAGTTTTTATCTTTAGCGTCTGACAACACGATGCTGCAAGACACAATTGGTCGATTAGCTGGTACATCGTCTCAAAAGCCCATTATTATCTGCAATGACGCGCATCGCTTTTTGGTTGCTGAACAATTGAGAGTGGCTGACGAGCAGCATGGTGGCATTATCTTGGAACCCGTTGGACGCAACACCGCTCCGGCCATCGCCCTTGCTGCACTGCATGCCCTTAAAGACGGCGACGATCCGTTGTTGCTCGTATTGGCCGCGGATCATCTGATCAAACAGCAAGCGCAATTTCATGGTGCTATCGAAAAAGCACAAAAACTTGCTGAAGCCGGTAACCTGGTCACGTTTGGTATTGTGCCTGACCAAGCTCATACAGGTTATGGCTACATCAAAGCGGGTGAGTCGGTTGGTGATGGTTTCAGCGTGGCGCAATTTGTTGAGAAACCAAACCTTGAGACGGCCCAAGGCTACGTTGACTCTGGCGATTATTTTTGGAATAGCGGCATGTTTATGTTTAAAGCAAGCCGTTACATCGAAGAACTCGAGAAACACGCCCCTGATATCCTAGAAGTGTGTAAAGCGGCGATTGATACAGAGTGTAACGACTTAGACTTTATTCGTATTGACCCTGACGTGTTTGCACAATGTCGTGATGATTCAATTGACTACGCTGTAATGGAACAAACAGACAAAGCGGCGATGGTACCGCTAGATGCCGGATGGTCCGATGTTGGTAGTTGGTCTTCTTTATGGGAAACGGCAGACAATAAAGACCAAAACGGTAACGTAGTGGTAGGTGACGCGATTCTTGAGGGTGTTAACAACAGTTACATCAACGCAGAGGAACGATTGATTTCTGTGATTGGTCTTGACGAAGTGGTTGTAGTTGAAACGAAAGACGCCGTAATGGTGGCGCACAAAGATAAAGTGCAAAACATCAAAAATGTAGTTAACAAACTGAAAGCTGACAAGCGCCCAGAATTTGAATTCCACCGAGAAGTCTTCAGACCTTGGGGAAGTTACGATTCTATTGATAACGGCGCTCGCTTCCAAGTTAAGCGCATCACAGTTAAGCCGGGTGAAAAGCTATCGGTTCAGATGCATCATCACCGCGCCGAGCACTGGATCGTTGTCTCTGGCACAGCAAGCGTAACAATAGGTGAAAGCACCGAACTGGTTACTGAGAATGAGTCTGTATACATTCCTATTGGTGAAGTTCACGCGCTAGAAAATCCGGGTAAGATCCCATTAGAGCTGATTGAAGTTCAATCCGGCGCCTATTTGGGTGAAGATGACATTGTGCGCTTCTCAGACCGTTATGGTCGTACACCGAACAAGGAAGGCAAATAATGTCGATTACTGCCTTAACCTGTTTTAAAGCGTACGATATCCGCGGAGAATTGCTCAAGCAGTTAGACGAGACAGTGGCGTATCGAATTGGTTATGCATTTGTCAAAGAGCTAGATGCTAAGTCAGTGGTAGTTGGGGGAGACGTCCGCCTAACTTCAGAACCTCTGAAACTTGCGCTTAGTGCCGGTATGATTGATGCTGGAGCCAAAGTACTCGATATTGGCATGGCTGGAACGGAAGAAATCTATTTTGCGACTAAGCACCTTGGCGTCGATGGTGGTATCGAGGTAACGGCGAGTCACAATCCGATTGATTACAACGGCATGAAATTGGTAAAGGCCCAGTCAGTACCGATCAGCGGTGATACGGGATTGTTTGCCATTAAAGCCGCCGCTGAAGCTATGTCGTCAGAGCAAGTGGCACAAAGCCTTAGCCAATATGGTGAAAAGGTGTCTGACCAAGCTTTTCTCGAGGGCGAGTCCAGTGTGTCTGTAGATAAACTGTTGGCGACATCGCAATACGACGTTATCAGCACGATGGATGCATACGTTGCTCATCTGTTGACGTATGTTGACGTTAACAACTTCAAGCCTATCAAGCTTGTTGTCAACGCCGGCAACGGTGCAGCAGGTAAAGCACTTGATGCCGTTGAAACGGCGCTCAAAGCTCAGTCTGTTCCCATTGAGTTTATTAAAATTCATCACGAACCTGATGGCACATTCCCACATGGTATTCCCAACCCGCTTTTACCCGACAACAGAGCAGATACGGCCAATGCAGTTCAACAACATGGTGCTGATTTTGGTATTGCTTGGGACGGTGATTTTGACCGTTGCTTCTTGTTTGATGCACAAGGGGAGTTTATTGAGGGC
Source organism: uncultured Alteromonas sp. (assembly GCA_963922845.1). GTDB lineage: Bacteria > Pseudomonadota > Gammaproteobacteria > Enterobacterales > Alteromonadaceae > Alteromonas. Next base: position 566 of record CAWUJV010000045.1, on the reverse strand, counting down.
TACTATATTGTAGGGTTGTTGGCACAAGCTTTCCTTGCGAAAGACCGCAACGCAAAAATCATTTATGACCCGCGTGTATATTGGAACACTGAAGATATTGTGAACACGCAGGGCGGCCAACCGATTAAATCTAAAACGGGTCATGCGTTCATCAAAGAAAGAATGAGATCGGAAGACGCCGTCTATGGCGGGGAAATGAGCGCTCACCATTACTTCCGAGATTTTGCGTATTGTGACTCTGGCATGATACCTTGGTTGTTAGTTGCTGAACTCGTGTCTGTTTCAGGGCAAAGTTTGGCATCAATGGTAGCCGAACGGATCGCGGCATTCCCGTCCTCTGGTGAAATAAATAGCAAGTTAAAAGACGCTGATGCAGCACTGGCTCGTGTCTTAGCTGAGTACGAGCCCAAAGCTGAGGTTATCGACAGCACCGACGGTGTTGGCTTAGAGTTCGGAAATTGGCGCTTTAATTTACGCAAGTCAAATACAGAACCAGTGATACGTCTGAACGTCGAGACAAAAGGTGACATCGCTTTGATGGAACAAAAAACTCAAGAACTGTTGGC
>CAWUJV010000044.1:0-39339 GCA_963922845.1 uncultured Alteromonas sp. | reverse complement strand
CTCACCACCCCCTCAAGATGGCGTGTCTACCAATTCCACCACTTCCGCGAAAACTGTTAGTCAGGAACGTCCGTCGCTGGTTCTTCTTCAGAAGGCGCTGCTACTGGAACGTCGCTGTCACCAGGTAAAACCTGTTCGACGACGGGTGCTTCAAGTGTTTCCCACTCATCACCCTGCTTATCGCGATTTGCAGTCATGCTGCCTAAGCCCAAACTAATCGCGAAGAATAATACGGCCAAAATGCTTGTAGTGCGAGTCATGAAATTGCCAGAACCGCTAGACCCAAACACCGTGTTTGAACCGCCTGCGCCAAAAGAAGCGCCCATATCTGCACCTTTGCCCTGTTGAATTAGCACGAAGCCAATCAACAATAACGCAACGATCAGATATGCGATTAAAAGTACGTCGTAAATCATAATGCCTCTTTAACCTGCCGCTTGGCAGATTATTTTAAAATCTTCCATTTTTAAGCTGGCACCACCTATGAGGCCACCATCTACATCAGCCTGACCGAACAATGCCTTTGCGTTGTCAGGCTTAACGCTACCACCATAAAGAATTCGCATCCCCTCGGCTAGCGCACTATCGACATCGTTTAAACGCTGTCGAATAAATTCGTGTACTTCTTGAGCTTGTTCAGGCGTTGCAGTAACACCTGTACCTATCGCCCAAATAGGCTCGTATGCAATCACGCTTTTCGATAGCTCTTCTACAGAGAGCACGTCAGTCAAAGCATTTAGCTGGGCGTCAATAAAACTATTGACCTCACCAGCTTCTCTGGTCTGGAGCGATTCTCCGACGCAGATGATTGGGATTAGGCCTGCAGATAACGCCTTTTTGGCCTTCTCTGCAACCAGTGTATTAGACTCTCCGTGATCATCTCGTCTTTCAGAGTGACCCACAATCACATACTGGCATCCAGCTTCGCTTAACATGCGAACCGACGTATCCCCGGTATGCGCACCGTCATAACAATGGCTGACATCTTGCCCGCCCAATGCAAAATTTGGCTGAGTAAAAGCGGAAATGTACAACGCAGGCGGACATATTACTGTCGTAACACCCTCGACCTGTGTAAGACCTTGTTCAAACTCATTTGCTAACGAGGTTGAACCATTCATTTTCCAGTTGCCAGCCACAATTGGCTGTCTTTTATTTTTACTCACTTTACTGCCTTAGCCCTGCATCAAAGCGGGCGTGATATTAACGATTCCTAATCCAATATACAAGCGCAATTACACAAAAATGTAATCAACTGGCCACTTTACGTACAGCATCTGCGATTGACTCCGCCCATTTGAGCGAAACCTTCTCATCATCAGATTCGACCATGACCCTAATCAGAGGTTCGGTACCGCTCTTACGTAGCAATACTCGACCTTTTTTACCTAACCCCGCTTCCGCTTCTTTTGTTGCCTCAATCACTTGTTCACTTTCCAATGGCGCACCTGCACCTTCGGTATAACGTACATTGATCAATGTTTGAGGAAATTTATCAAAACCATCTGCCAAATCATGCAATGACAGGCCGGTTCTTAACATCGCGGTTAATACTTGTAAACCGGCAACCACACCATCCCCAGTCGATGCCGCATTGAGATTGAGTACGTGGCCGGAGTTTTCCCCCCCTATGACCCAACCTTTTTGCTGAAGCAGTTCCATCACATAACGATCACCAACCTTGCTACGTGCGAACGGAATACCCAACTTATTGAGCGCCAGCTCAAGACCAAGGTTGCTCATTAAGGTACCGACAACTCCGCCTTGTAATCGACCGCTTCTAAGCGCATCGCGTGCGATGATGTAAATAATCTGATCACCATCAATCACGTTACCTAAATGGTCGACCATCATAATCCTATCGCCGTCACCATCTAGCGCAAAGCCCAAATCAGCGCCTGTTTCTTTGACTTTTTCAACAATAGCCTTCATTGACGTTGCACCAACTTGATGATTGATGTTCAACCCATCTGGAGATGTACCAATCTCGATAACCTCTGCACCAAGTTCACTCAATACATTAGGCGCGATGTGATAAGTAGCGCCATGCGCACAATCTACGACAATTTTGATGCCCTTCAATGAAAGGTCTGAGGGGAAAGTCCCTTTACAAAACTCGATGTATCGACCAGCTGCGTCATTGATGCGCGTCGCTTTACCCAATTTGTCTGATTCAACACAGGTCATGGGTTGGTCCATCATTTTCTCAATGGCTAACTCAATATCATCGTCGAGTTTAAACCCGTCCGCAGAGAAAAACTTTATACCGTTATCATAATAAGGATTGTGCGAAGCACTAATAACAATTCCCGCTTCCGAACGGAACGTTTTAGTCAAATAAGCGATAGCTGGGGTTGGCATTGGGCCAAGCAATCCTATGTTTATACCAGCAGCAGATAAGCCCGCCTCTAACGCCGATTCCAACATATACCCAGAAATGCGGGTATCTTTACCTATAAGTACTTTGTTGGTGCCCTGTCCAGCGAGGACTTTACCTGCAGCCCAACCTAATTTAGTCACAAATTCTGGATTGATTGCGCTCTCACCTACCTTGCCACGGATACCGTCCGTTCCAAAATATTTGCGTTCACTCATAACGCTTCCCTTAGTGTCATTTTTATACGGATAATAACTTATTGATAATTTTAACCGCATCTGCGGTTTCTTGTACATCGTGTACACGTATCAATTGCGCACCTTTTTGCGCCGCAACAGTCGCAAGCGCTACGCTGCCTGCTAGTCGTTGGTCGACATCTCGGTTTAACAACTGACCAATCATTGATTTTCGTGACATACCCACCAAAAGCGGATAGCCGAGTGCATGAAGTACGTCTAGTTGGTTTAATAACTCGTAATTGTGGTCTAGCGTCTTACCAAAGCCGAATCCTGGGTCCAAACAAATGTGATCATTAGAAATACCCGCTTCAAGACACTTATCTACTCTGTCTTTGAGAAAAGCTGACACCTCTTCGACAACACTGTTATAAATCGGCGCGTCTTGCATCGTTTTTGGTTTGCCCTTCATATGCATCAAGCAAACAGGGACATCAAGTCTTGACGCTGCAGCCAATGCGCCGGGTAATGCCAACGCTCTCACATCATTGATTAAGTCAGCACCTGCCTCAACGGCGCGCTCCATCACCTCTGGTTTACTGGTATCGACAGAGATATACACATCAGACTGTTTGCGTATCGCTTCGATAACGGGTACGACACGACGTAATTCCTCTTCCAAGGTTACTTCTGAGGCGCCCGGTCGCGTCGACTCTCCCCCAATATCAATAAATGTCGCGCCCTGCTCTACCATTAATAACGCATTTTCTACGGCTGTTTGGACACAGGTGTTACTGCCACCATCCGAGAAAGAATCGGGAGTGACATTGAGAATCCCCATAACACGGGGAGAAGATAAATCGAGTGTAGTTTGTCTGATTTTCATTGTTATTTTCGTACTAACAAAAAGCGCCGCAGAAGCGGCGCTTTGTTACATCTAAATCGTAATTAGTGCGGTTGGTCGCCTGTTGACCCACTTGGCGTATCACTAGATGGGCTAACATCAGCTTTGACTTCAGCAGCAGCTCCACCAGAAGGCTTGCTTCCACCAGACGGTTTGCGATCATCCCAATCCGCAGGCTCCCGCACGGGTCTGCGTTCCATCAAATCATCAATTTGGCGCGCATCGATCGTCTCGTACTTCATTAGCGCATCCTTCATGGCGTGAAGAATGTCCATATTGTCTTTGAGGATTTGCTCAGCACGTTGATAATTGCGATTAATAATGTCTTTCACTTCTTCATCAATCGCCAGCGCTGTTTGGTTAGACATGCGAATTGAGTTGGAAGAGGAACGGCCCAAGAACACTTCGCCTTCTTCCTCTGCGTAGAGCAGCGGCCCCATCTTGTTAGACAAACCCCATTGGGTAACCATTTTTCTCGCAATATCTGATGCACGCTCAATATCGTTTGACGCACCTGTGGTCACACCTGCTTCACCGAGCGTGATCTCTTCCGCAATACGACCGCCGTATAGGCTTGAAATCATGCTCTCTAGCTGTTGTTTACTATGGCTGTACTTGTCTTGCTCAGGCAAATACATAGTAACACCCAAGGCACGGCCACGAGGGATAATTGACACCTTGTACACTGGGTCGTGTTCTGGCACCAAGCGACCTACAATAGCGTGGCCCGCTTCGTGGTAAGCCGTATTGGTTTTCTCTTCTTCTGACATCACCATTGACTTGCGCTCAGCGCCCATCATGATTTTGTCTTTTGCTTTTTCAAACTCTTCCATTGCAACGAGGCGTTTATTTGCACGAGCCGCGAACAATGCTGCTTCATTTACAAGGTTAGCCAAGTCGGCACCAGAGAATCCTGGGGTGCCACGTGCGATGACCGACGGGTCAACGTTATCAGCAACTGGCACTTTGCGAATATGCACTTTAAGAATTTGCTCACGACCACGTACGTCAGGTAAGCCGACAACAACTTGGCGGTCAAAACGGCCAGGTCTTAGAAGCGCTGGATCAAGAACGTCAGGACGGTTAGTCGCAGCGATCACAATGATACCTTCATGGCCTTCAAAACCGTCCATTTCAACCAACATTTGGTTTAGTGTTTGTTCACGTTCATCATGACCGCCACCAAGGCCCGCACCACGTTGACGACCTACTGCATCAATCTCATCAATGAAGATGATGCAAGGCGCCGACTTTTTCGCCTGCTCGAACATGTCTCGTACACGTGATGCACCAACACCGACAAACATTTCAACGAAGTCAGAACCCGAAATGCTGAAGAAAGGTACTTTTGCTTCACCGGCAATCGCTTTAGCAATTAGCGTTTTACCCGTTCCTGGTGGACCTACCATGAGTACGCCTTTTGGAATTTTACCGCCCAGTTTTTGGAACTTAGACGGGTCGCGCAGAAAGTCTACCAACTCGGCTACGTCTTCCTTCGCTTCATCACAACCTGCAACATCAGCAAACGTTGTCTTTATCTGGTCTTCACCAAGTAATCGGGCTTTGCTTTTGCCAAATGACATCGCACCACGGCCGCCACCGCCTTGCATTTGGCGCATAAAGAAAATCCACACACCAATCAACAGAAGCATTGGGAACCAAGAAATGAAGATGTTGGCTAGAATTGAAGGCTGCTCTGGTGGCTCGCCTATCATTCTCACTTCATTCTTCGCAAGATCAGTAATGAGGGCTTCGTCGAAATAAGGAATGTAAGTCACGAAAGTCTCACCGCTTCGCTTGGTACCGCGAATCTCGCGAGCATCGCTGTTAATCCGGACCTCGCGAATATTGCCCTGATTCACTTCCTTTAAGAAAGTCGTGTAATCAGTCTGTGCTCTGGCAGACTCTCCCGGTGAGAAACTCTGAAACACCGACATCAGTACTACTGCGATGACGAGCCATAAAATTAAATTTTTTGCCATGTCGCTCAATGCTAAAAACCTCTGTAAAAACCAACGCTTATTTGCCGTTCGCCACTTGCTGCTCACAAAGCACACAACAAAATGGTTACGCCCGCCAAATCCGTCTAGTAGCGAGTAACGTTACGTTAAGACTACTACACTTTAGACCGTCTAGCCAATGCATGTTGTGCATTGATAACGGGTTAATCTCGTACTTCTGTTATTGGTGTAATCAACGATTATTTCCGACTCACATAGATGTATACGCAAACCAAATTGATTATGTTCATTCCACCCATCAGCGGCAAAAAAGCATTCTGTTTACCACTTTTTTGTCATGATGCCATCGCCGATAGCACAAAAAATTAGCAATAGTGTGCAATCGGATTAGGATTGTTAACAAGATGGCGTTAGAATACGGCATTTCAAGATGCATTAATCATTTAAATTGTAAGAAAAACTATTCAATGAAACTTTCAAATAAACAGAAGCAATTCCTCAAAGGTCTTGCTCATCCGCTAAAACCCATTGTTCAGTTAGGTGCCAATGGGTTAACGGAAGGTGTTGTCGCCGAGATAGACAACGCATTAGGGTTCCACGAACTTATCAAAGTAAAGGTCCCCACTGACGACCGCGAAGAGAAAGCACTGATAATGGACGCAATCGTCCGTGAAACATCTTCAACCAAACTTCAGGTTATTGGTCACACCCTGATCATTTACCGTCCATCAGAAGAGCGTAAAATTCAGTTGCCAAAATAGTGCTTTGGCTATCAACGTAATTTGACGCTTGCCGTTGTCAGGTCCTTATCCTTCGATTTAGTATTGGAAAAAAGATAAGGATCTGACGATGCAAACCCCTTCCCCTACTGCCATTATTACTGGTGGCTGTTCTGGCTTAGGCCACGCTACTGCTATAGCATTCCGTGACGCTGGTTTTAATGTTGCCATTTTCGACATGAACGACGAGCAAGGTGCCGTCCGTGTTAAAGAACTCGGTGATGAACACACTGCATTTTTCCAAGTAGATGTCCGTAATGAAGACCAAGTACAGCAGGCTATTGACGGGACGTTAACACGCTTCAACCAAATAACGGCGGTGGTCAATTGCGCAGGCATAGCACCCGCTGCAAGGCTTCTTAATAGAGATGGCGAACCCGCGCCACTTTCTGGCTTTCAAAACACTATTGATATCAATTTAGTCGGCAGTTTTAACGTCTGTAGACTCAGTGCAGCGGCGATGGCCAACAATACGCCTGATGATGCGGGTCAACGAGGTATTTTAATTAATACTGCATCGGTTGCCGGTTATGAAGGTCAAATCGGTCAAACTGCCTATGCGGCCAGCAAAGGCGGAATCATTGGATTGACCTTACCTATGGCACGGGACCTGAGCAACTTGGGAATTCGAGTCAACACTATCGCGCCAGGCGTGATGGGAACACCTATGTTATTGGCTATGCCTGAAAAAGTACAAGACGCATTATCCGCTAATGTCCCCTTCCCTAAACGCTTAGGTTTACCAGAAGAGTTCGCTAAACTTGCATTACACCTAGTCGACAATCACTATATCAATGGCGAGACAATACGTTTGGATGGCGCCTTGAGAATGCCGCCAAAGTAAGAGAAAACGGCAGATAAAGCTATCGAATCAATGCCGAGTAATGTACTCGGCATTTTTTATGGTTACTCTTCACCACCGTTCACTATCATCGCGATATTATATAAACGATTCAATGCGTGGTAATTGATGGTATTTTTAGGATATCGACCTTTAGTGCTCAGCGAACCCGCCTCCTTTTCCATCAACAGTGATAATGCTTCGTCTACCGTCTTTGCGGTGTAGATATGAAACAGGCCTTTTTTAACCGCTTCAATTACCCGGTTGTTAAGCACTAGATGGATCTGATTGGAATGGGGTATGACCACCCCCTGGTTGCCTGTTAGACCGCGGTGTTCACACAAGTCAAAAAAGCCTTCTATTTTTTCATTGACCCCACCGACAGCCTGCACCTCACCGTATTGGTTTATCGACCCTGTCACGGCAAGTGATTGTGTTGCTGGGATTTCAGTTAACGCTGATATTAGCGCGACGAGTTCACCAAGAGACGCGCTATCGCCGTCGATATGGCCATAAGACTGCTCAAGAGCGATGTTGGCACTGAGCGTCAATGGAAAATGCTGCGCATATTTGTGACCTAAGTAGCCGGTAAGTAACATGACGCCTTTGGAATGAATTGGCTGCCCCAACTCGACTTCACGTTCTATATCAACCACCCCATTCGCCCCTGCGTAGACCGTTGATGTGATTCTCGCAGGGGTGCCAAAGGCAATATCACCAATTTCCAACACCGTTAGTCCGTTAACTTTCCCCACCGCATGGCCGTGGGTTTCGATGAGGACTTGGCCCTCTTTTATATCGTTGAGTAAGGTTTGGCTAACTCGGCCCGTACGGCGTTTTTTCGCTTCCAACGCCTTATCTAAATGGGTGTAATCCAGCTGAGTCTTTCTATCCTCCAAACAGAAATAGCGAGCTTCATGAAGCAGTTCAATGACCTCGGCAAAATGTGCTGATAACTTTTCTTGGTGCTCAGCGCGCCGTAATGAATATTCGACCAGTCGGTGCATCGCTTTGGGTGAAATACTATCAATACCCAACGTGGCGAGTTGAGAGCGCACGCGTCCTACAAAGTCCTTGAGCGTTTGGTTTGTGACACCAATTTCTAAATCAAAGTCGACCAAAACTCGGAACAACTCTGTAAATTCATCATCGTAATCTTGCAATGTGTAATACAACGAGCGAGAACCAAGTAAAATGACTTTGACATTGAGGTCAATCGCTTGTGGCGTAAGCGAAATGGCGTTAACCATGCCAACGTCTTGCTGAGGAAAATCCATACGCAGTTGACCAAATTTGATAGCTTGTTTGAGCGCATCCCACACGTATGGCTGTTCAAGCAACTGATCAACATCCAACACCAGATAACCGCCATTAGCTTTGTGCAATGCTCCCGGCCTTATCATTCGGTAATTGGTATAAACCGCACCATGGATGTTGGTGTATTCTATTTTGCCAAATAAATTTTGATAGGTAGGATTGGCTTCATAAACGACTGGGGCGCCTTGATTGACGCTATGCCCCGCGACAACATTGGGTAGAAACTGTTCTTCAAACAGCGTACGTCTGTCCGCTTCATCCAACTTGTCCTCTTTGGCGTCTTCAGCCAATAGCGTAACGATAGTGCTGACGACATGCGGGCGCATTTGTCTTAGGTATTTTAAGACACCCAAATCAGACGCGTACTTGTGCTCAAGGGATTTTAAAAGCGGCTTGATGCCAATTTCCGCTGTCGCTTTGTTGAGTTCTCGCACTTTTTCTGACGATTGGCGTTTCCATACAGGTAACGACAACAAACTCTCGCTTAGACGATTTTCTAGCTCATCAATGAGCTCATAAAAATGCGTTCGTTTTGACTCGTCTAGCTTGGCAAAATCCGTATCACTAATCGGCTTACCTTCGATGATCGGAGCAAAGGAAATCGTGCCAGCTTCCTCGTACATGGCGACATCATGAGCTTGCGCAAACACCTCAACAGAATTTATTGCCGCGTCATACTGCTGTTCGAAACTTCGCTCGATTGCCGCTTTCTTACGTTGATATCCGGGGTTATCAAAAGCTGCAGGAAAGGTATCGAGAAGTTCATCGATAAAATGCTCTATGTCTTTTTGAAGTTGTCTGCCTTCGGCTGGGTGAAGTCGCAATAAATATGGCTCACGCTCTTCTTCGAAATTGTTGATGTAACACAAGTCATCGGGCGTGGGCAGTGCATTGACGTGATGTTCGATGTACTCTTTTACTAACGTAAACCGACCTGTTGCCTGCTCGCCCATCACGTAAAGGTTATAACCTGGCGCATCGATACCCAAACCAAACGTCAGCGCTTCTCTCGCCCTTTCCTGCCCAACGAATGTGGCATCCATCGATTGCGCGTCTTTTAGCGCCGCATTAAGAATTCTACGGTTGATTTTAGGCGTCAGCTTGTCGGCAGCTAGCGGAGAAATTACTGTATTGTCAGGCATTCAATCATGAACCTTTTTTGTCGCGAAGATGTGCTATCCCATCACATCGATATTGGGTGAAACAGGTGACTGTCTCAACTCGGTTATAGAAGGTTGATAACCCCTAGCAGCCATGATCACTGCATACCGAGCAGTACGCTATTTACTCAATAGTAAAAGTGTAGTCGTTAAATTTACGACTCGCGTTTTCTCAAGTGAAACGTGATTTGTTTTTACTGTCAAACCAATCGCATCCAACTGCTCATTTTCCATTCGTTTTACGCTATTTAACATAGAAGTTATCGTCAAATCGTGTTTAAGTAATCCCACCTATTGTGAGGACAACTTATGAAACATACGTTTAGCATCTTCTTTTTGTTATTTACTCTCGGTCTGTCATCACCTTCAATGGCAAAAGTGGTCAGTGCAAACGACATCGGTTTTGTCGTTGAAAATGAGGTCTCTGTATCGATTTCCGCCAACCAAGCATTCGAGCTTTTTGTGTCACAAGTTGATCAATGGTGGCCCAAAGATCACAGTTGGTGGGGCGAAGAAGGCACGTTTCGTATCGATACCCAAGCGGGAGGTTGTTTTTGTGAAACTGCAGGCGCAAAAAGTGCAGAACATATGCACATTGTATTTGTCGATCCAGGCAACAAAATTACTATGACAGGGGCATTAGGCCCTTTGCAAGATATGGGTATGTCAGGCGCTTTGACCTTTTCATTTATTGAACTTGATGGCGTGACTAAGGTGATAATGCGCAACAGCGTCCACGGTATTTTCAACGGCGAGGTATCACCGTTAGCTGAGATTGTAGATGCAGTACAACGCATGCAAATCAATGGATTTAAACAACGTGTTGAAGCGTTGAACAATCAAAAATGATGGTATTTTAACCACACATCACTCAATTCACTTAACTAAGCACAAAAAAGTCGAGACAAAAGCTTAAAGCGTGTTGTTTGCCGCTGCATCCCTAGGTTATTCTATGGGGCTAAACGTCATGCAGACGAGCTTTTGTGTTTCCTTCTCGTCTCGCATAAAGATTACAGATACATTGCGGAAGCCCTTTTTTCATGGCCGATACACAGTACAACCCACAAGAAATAGAACAAAGCGTCCAACAACATTGGGACGACAACCAAGTATTTAAAGCGACCGACGACGCGTCAAAAGAGAAGTTCTACTGTCTCTCGATGTTTCCTTATCCAAGTGGTCGACTCCACATGGGACACGTTAGAAACTATACAATCGGAGATGTCATCAGTCGTTTTCAACGTATGCAAGGTAAAAACGTTCTACAACCTATGGGTTGGGACGCGTTCGGCTTGCCTGCTGAAAATGCAGCGATAAACAATAACACCGCCCCCGCCAAGTGGACTTACTCTAACGTCGACTACATGAAAGGCCAGCTCAAGTCGTTGGGATTTGGTTACGATTGGGACAGAGAAGTCACTACGTGTAAATCAGATTACTACCGTTGGGAACAATGGTTTTTCACGCGTTTGTACGAAAAAGGCTTAGTGTACAAGAAAAATTCGACTGTCAACTGGGATCCGGTCGACCAAACTGTACTTGCCAATGAACAAGTAATTGATGGTCGAGGCTGGCGTTCAGGCGCGGTGGTTGAACAAAAAGAGATTCCACAGTGGTTCATTAAAATCACCGATTATGCCGAAGAGTTGTTGTCAGATCTTGAGCAGCTTGAAGACTGGCCCGAGCAAGTCAGAGCAATGCAAGCGAATTGGATTGGCCGCTCGGAAGGGGTGGAAATTACGTTCGACCTAGCCGAGCAAGCGGGTGATGAGACTCAGCTCACCGTTTATACCACACGCCCTGACACATTCATGGGTGTGACCTATGTCGGTGTTGCAGCGCAACATCCGATTGCCGAGTTTGCAGCGCGCTCAAACCCAGAACTTGCCGCTTTTATTGATGAATGCAAAAACACCAAAGTTGCAGAAGCAGAACTGGCGACCATGGAGAAAAAAGGTTGTTCAACTGGTCTCTATGCTATTCACCCACTCACGGGCGAAAAAGTCGCTATTTGGGTGGCTAACTTTGTACTAATGGATTATGGCTCAGGCGCGGTTATGGCGGTACCTGGTCATGACCAACGCGACTGGGAATTTGCGCAACGATACGATTTGCCTATTAAGCAAGTTATCGCGGCCAATGAAGGCGATGAATGTGATCTGACTCAGTCGGCCTACACCGAGAAAGGCAATTTGATTCATTCTGACGAGTTCAATGGCTTGGCTTTTCAAGCAGCGTTTGACGCAATTGCCGACAAACTCGTGGAGATAGGCAAAGGTGAACGCAAGGTCAACTATCGTCTTCGTGATTGGGGTGTAAGTCGTCAGCGTTATTGGGGTGCACCTATCCCAATGTTGAATTTAGAAAACGGTGAGTCTGTTCCCGTACCTGCGGATCAACTTCCTGTGGTGTTGCCAGAAGACGTTCAAATGAACGGCGTCACCTCACCTATTAAAGCCGATCCCGAATGGGCCAAAACCCAATATCAAGGTCAAGACGCACTGCGAGAAACCGACACGTTTGATACATTCATGGAATCGTCTTGGTACTACGCGAGATATACCTGTGCGCAAAATCAAGACAGTATGTTAGACCCGACGCAAGCCAACTACTGGTTGCCAGTCGATCAATACATCGGCGGTATCGAGCACGCTATCTTGCATTTATTGTATTCGCGATTCTTTCATAAATTACTTCGTGACGAAGGCTTAGTGGAGTCAGACGAGCCCTATAAGCGCCTGTTGTGTCAGGGTATGGTACTTGCCGACTCTTACTTCACTGAAGACGAGTCTGGTAAAAAGACATGGTACTCGCCTACCGAAGTCAGCGTAGAAAAAGATGACAAAGGACGCATTACAAAAGCCTGGTTGACCGCGACAAACGAAACCGTTGAACACGGTGGAATGACGAAGATGTCAAAGTCAAAGAACAATGGCATCGACCCTCAAGAAGTCATCAACAAATACGGTGCTGATACGGTTCGATTGTTTACTATGTTTGCGGCTCCACCAGAACAAACTCTAGAGTGGGTTGATTCTGGCGTGGAAGGGGCAAATCGATTCCTTCGTCGTATATGGAAACTCGCACAAGACGTTATTGCACAAGGCCAGAAACCAGCTGTTGATGTATCAGCATTGAATAAAAATCAGCAGGCCTTGCGTCGTGAGATTCACAAGACAATCCAAAAGGTCACCGACGATTTAGGTCGCCGCCAAACCTTTAATACGGCGATAGCAGCGACGATGGAATTGCTCAACCACCTGCAAAAAGCGCCGCAAGACAGTGATACTGATATCGCACTGGTTCGCGAGGGTGTTGAAGCACTATTGCAATTATTGAACCCCATCACGCCGCACATTAGCCATACGTTATGGCGAGCGCTTGGGCACAGCGAAGATATCGAAGCGACGCCTTGGCCTGTAGCGGACCAAAAAGCCTTGGTCGAAGATGAGAAACTCATCATTGTTCAAGTCAATGGTAAGGTTCGCGCCAAAATTACTGTTGCGGCTGACGCATCAAAAGAAGACATCGAGTCGCAGGCGCTGGCAAACGACAACGTTACCACGCATACCGATGGAAAAACGATCCGTAAAGTCATCGTGGTGCCGGGCAAACTCGTCAACATAGTAGCGAACTAATAATGCGTATAACGGCGTATATTGCACTGCTGACGCTGACGATAATCGTCAGCGGATGTGGCTTTAAACTGAGAGGCAGTCAGGTACTGCCTCAGAACATCAATACCGTCGCCGTGCAGGCTGCCCCTCATTCATTGATGGCTAGAGCCTTGAATAAGCGGTTACCGGTTTATGACTTACAACCCTCTCAGGCCGAAGCGCAACACAACGCGAATACGGTGTTCATCAGTTTAGCACCCGAAAGCTTGGACAGACGCCTGTTATCCGTGTTCCCAACAGGTCAGGTAGCAGAATACGAGTTAATTTATTCGGTTCGTTACACTGTTGTTTTCCCGGATAAAGAACCTTTCGAACATCAATTTGAAGTGGCACGAGAGTATCAGGACGATCCCGATCGCGTGTTAGCAAAATCACGGGAATTGAACATTGTGCTGGACGAAATGCGTGCTGACGCAGCAGACCGTATCATTCGCTTGTTGTCGAACCAAGCTACCGTGGCTTACGCTGAAAATTAACTATGCAAGTCTATCCAAACCGTTTTGCCGACTCACTAAAACCAGGTCTGTCTCAGTGTTACCTCGTCTTTGGTGATGAGCCACAACAAAAGTTTGAGACAATAGAACTGTTACGTTCAAAAGCTAAGTCACTGGGTTTCGACGAGAGAACCGTATTGGTTGCCGACAGTGATTTCCAATGGTCACAACTGATTGAAGCGACACAAAGCATGTCATTGTTTAGCGCTCAACAGTTTATCGAACTTGAGTTACCTACAGGCAAGCCGGGCACGGAGGGTGCGAAGGTCCTAACTGAGCTGGCACCTACGCTCACCCCAGATACGCTGCTGTTAATTCATGGCCCCAAAATAGGTAAAGACGTACAAAAAACAAAGTGGTTTAAGGCGTTGGATGCCGCTGGTGTGTTTGTGCTCTGTTACCCTCTTGAGGGCAAGGCTTTAAGCACCTGGTTGAGACAACAAGCCGAGCAACAGGGTGTAAGGTTGGATAATGCGGGAATCCAATTCATCATGGATTTCAGCGAGGGAAACATGATGGCAGCGCATCAAGAGTTGGTGAAGCTTGCCCTTCTCTATCCATCTCAGCAACTCGACATAGAGAAACTTGAAGCAAGCTTGGTCGACCAAAGTCGGTTCAATGTGTTTCAATTAATTGACGTTATGTTGGCCGGTGACTCAAAACGCTGCATTAAAATTTTGTATCGTTTAGAAAGTGAAGGAATTGAGCCCAATATCATCATATGGGCGCTTATTCGAGAGTGGAAAACACTGAGCAACCTGCTGGTGCTGAGAAAAACGGGCCAACCGATTCAGTGGCAACGATTTGGTATTTGGCGAAACCGCCAAAGTGCCTATGAGTCAGCGATGAACCGATTAAACGATAGTTTGCTGGCTGCAATACAATCCGAACTAGAAGCTGCTGATCTCGCGTTCAAGCAGTCAGTACCGGTTAAACCTTATGTTAAACTTGCGCATCTGTGTTGCCTATTTATGGGTGTGCCTTTACTCGGTATTCAGGCGTTTGACGCATGACCAGCAATGTCGCTCCACTGATTTTATTTGGTGGCACGTTTAACCCTGTGCACCTCGGACACCTCAACATTGCTAAACGCGTACTATCCTTGTTTGATAAAGCGACCGTGTCAATGATACCTGCGCACGTGCCACCGCATAAAAACACAACAGGGGCGAGCTTTGCGCATCGAGCAAAGATGGTCGAACTTGCACTCCAACAGGAAACGCACATCAGCGTCGATACAATCGAAGCCCAACTACCACCGCCCAATTATACGATGCGCACGCTTCAAGCATTCAGAGCAACAATGCCTGAGCGCCCCATCTGTTTTTTGATTGGTGGCGATAGTTTGAGTAGCTTGCACACTTGGTATCAGTGGGAGTCATTACTGGATTTAGCGCACTTAGTTGTTTATCAGCGCCCAAATTCACAACACATGGATCCACACGTCGAACAAGTGGTCGCTCACGCGCAAGTCGACAATGCAGGATTGTTGGCGTCGCGACCTTATGGCTTGGTCTATCGACTAGACAGTGAACGCTTTGATGTTTCCTCTACCCAACTGAGAGCTGCATTGAATGCCGAAACCTGCGACAATAATAGGATGTTGACTAGGTGGCTAGCGCCTAACGTACTAAACTATATAAGACAGAATCAGTTATACATTGACTGAACAATTTATCTATTAGGAGAACTTTTGGAGCAACAACAACTCAAACAGTTTGTGATCGACAAAATCGATGACATGAAAGGCCGAGACGTTATTGAAATTGATGTAAAGGGCAAGTCTAGTATCACTGATACTATGGTAATTTGCTCTGGTAATTCGAAACGACACGTTGTGTCGATTGCGGAAAACGTCATGCTAGAAGCCAAACACACAGGGATTGATGTGTTGAGTGTTGAAGGAAAAGAATCAGGTGAATGGGTACTCGTTGACCTTGGCGATGTTATCGTACATGTGATGCAAGATGAAACAAGAGACTTCTACCAATTAGAGAAGCTCTGGGGTTAATCCCAAACAATATGAAAATAATGAGCACAGGGCCGCTTGCGTGAGGCTTGACGTCACCTGTGCACCGACTGTTGGATAGTGTAACCGTGCGCATACAAATTGTAGCCGTTGGAACCAAGATGCCTGGCTGGGTAAGTGCTGGCGTTGACGAATTTATTCGCCGCTTCCCCAGCGACATGCCCGTTTCTTTTACCGAAATCCCTGCGGGTAAGCGCGGTAAAAATGCTGATATCAAACGCATTTTGCAAAAAGAAGGCGAACAGATGTTAGCCGCGATTAACAAGAGTAATCGCATCGTGACGCTTGAAGTATTGGGAAAACCTTGGGATACCCCTACCCTTGCTAAACAGTTAGACAACTGGAAAATGGACGGTCGTGATGTCAGTCTACTTATTGGTGGGCCCGAAGGGTTGGCACCTGAGTGTTGCGCCATAGCAGAACAACGTTGGTCTTTATCGCCTTTGACCTTGCCCCATCCATTGGTTCGCGTCATCGTTACCGAAAGTCTCTACCGGGCATGGTCTGTCACGCAAAATCACCCGTACCACAGGGAGTAATCTAGGTGCCCATCAAGCGACAAAACATTCGCGATCATACCGCTGAGGCAAACTTGTTTGCCCGACGCAGTGTAATTGCTTTGCTTATCGTAGTTGGATTAATGGGCATAGTACTGAGCAACCTATACGTCCTTCAGGTAAAGCAGTACGACGCTTATCAAACTCGTTCTAACGGCAACCGGATCAAAGTCTTACCCATCGCACCAAACCGCGGGCTCATTTACGATAGAAACGGAGTATTATTGGCGGAGAATCGGCCCGTGTTTAGCCTCGAAATCGTACCAGAAAAGGTGGATGACCTCGACGAAACACTCCTGCAGTTACAAGCGTTGATGGGAATATCTGACGATGAGGTTGAAGATTTTAGGAAAGATTTAAAACGTCAACGACGTTTCAAACCTGTCGCCCTGCGGACGCGGCTCACAGAACAAGAAGTCGCCCTATTTTCAGCGCAAAAACATCGATATAAAGGCGTGTCTATCGAAGCGAGGCTGGCACGTTTTTACCCATATGCCGATACCCTTACCCACGTACTAGGTTACGTCGCCAAAATTAACAAAAAAGACTTGCAGAAATTAGTCGAGGCCGGGCAAGAGGCCAACTACGCTGCGACTCACGACATTGGCAAGTTAGGCATTGAAAAATATCACGAAGCATACCTTCACGGTGAAGTGGGTTACCAACAAGTCGAAGTCAACAATCAGGGGCGAGTAATCCGCGTACTAAGTGTTGACCCACCTGTCCCAGGTCGAGATTTGGTACTCAATATTGATGTCAAATTGCAGCAACATGCTCAATCCCTACTGGATGGCAAGCGCGGGTCTATCGTCCTCACGTCACCGAAAACTGGTGGCGTGTTAGCCATGTACTCAAGTCCAAGTTATGACCCTAACTTGTTTGTTCATGGCATTAGCCAGAGAAATTATGATGCGCTTCAAAATGAAGACCGGCCGCTAATCAATCGAGCAACCCAAGGGCAATACCCTCCAGCATCAACCGTTAAGCCTCATTTGGGCCTACTTGGTCTAGAAAGTGGCGAAGCCACTTTAGACGATACTGTCATGGATGATGGCAAATACACTTTGCCAAACGTATCGCACGTTTGGCGCGACTGGAAAAAGTATGGTCATGGCGAAGTGAATTTAACCAAAGCGATAGAGGTATCCTGTGATACCTACTTTTATGATTTAGCATATAGACTGGGTATTGATCGCATCAGTGAAGCAATGACCGAGTTTGGTTTTGGCGACTACACCAGTATCGACCTTCATGAAGAGTCGAGTGCAAATATGCCAAGTCGCGGCTGGAAGCGGGCTCGGTTTAATCAACCTTGGTACATTGGCGATACGATTCCCGTGGGCATTGGTCAAAGTTACTGGACGGCAACGCCACTGCAATTAAATCAATCCATTAATACATTGATCAATTTTGGGCAAAAAATTGCACCACAAATTTTATTAGGGTTTAAAACGCAAACAGGCGTTGACGTAGAACCGCCTAAGACACTCAAACCGATAGCTATTAAAGACGAAACCAATTGGCAGAACATCTTGCAGGCTATGCATGGTACCGTCAATCAGCCCCACGGTTCCGGTTTTCGGGCGTTCTCTGGCGCCACTTATGTGTCTGCAGGTAAGACCGGGACCGCTCAGTTGTTCTCTGTAGGTCAAAATGAAAAATACAAGGCTGAAAACGTCTCGGAACGTCTTCGGGACAACGCAATGTATGTGGGATTCGCCCCTTATGACGACCCTGAAGTCACCATCACGATTGTATTGGAAAACGCGGGATTTGGTGGAGCAAACGCTGCACCAATGGCGCGGAATATGATGGATTTTTATTTTGATAATACAGCCCCAACGACAGCCGCATTAAGTGAAGCCGCAGATGAATGATACGTTAAGACAACAGTCACCTTCTATCCTGCAAAGGCTGCATATTGATGGCATCTTATTGATTGGCTTACTGACCTTAATGGGCGTGGGATTGGTCACAATTTACTCTGCTGGCGGGCAGGATGCAGGCCTTATTCAACGTCAATTGATTCGTCTTGGCCTCGCTTTAGCGGTCATGTTCGTAATGGCCCAAATTCCACCAATGGCTTATCGGCGCTTGTCCGTTTATGGCTATGTAGTGGGATTGCTGATGCTAGTGGCAGTTTTACTATTTGGGGATATGGGAAAAGGTGCACAGCGCTGGCTCGACCTTTACGTGGTGCGATTTCAGCCATCTGAAATCATGAAACTTGCCGTGCCAATGATGGTAGCTTGGTATATCAGTAAATTCACATTGCCCCCTCGAACTTTACAGATTGTAATTGGTTTTGCGATGGTGGCGGTACCCACGGTTCTGATTTCCAAACAACCCGATTTAGGTACGTCTTTATTGGTCGCCAGTTCAGGTATATTCGCATTATTTTTAGCTGGAATGAGCTGGAAGCTTATTGGCATTGTGACGCTACTTGGCAGCGCATTTTTGCCTATTATGTGGTTTTTCTTGATGCAGGCGTATCAAAAACAACGGGTCATCACGTTTTTGAATCCAGAGAGTGATCCACTGGGCGCGGGTTACCACATCATCCAGTCGAAAATTGCGATTGGTTCAGGTGGTATTGAGGGTAAAGGCTGGTTACAAGGCACCCAATCACAACTCGAATTTCTGCCAGAACGTCACACCGATTTTATTTTCGCCGTCTTCAGCGAAGAATTTGGTCTGCTAGGTGTGCTGGGTTTGCTAGCCATCTATACCTTTATCATTGCACGGGGACTATTGATTGCGGTTCGCGCTCAAAATGCCTACAGCAAACTATTGGCAGGCAGTATTACTCTCACCTTCTTCGTCTACGTATTTGTCAATATGGGGATGGTATCTGGTTTATTGCCAGTCGTTGGTGTGCCACTCCCCTTAGTCAGTTATGGCGGGACATCAATGGTGACATTGTTGGCAGGTTTTGGCATTCTGATGTCAATAAGTACACAAAAAAGATTAATGTCGCGCTAATGATTATCCCACGATACCTTTTCATCGTGCTGTTGTTTTGTTTGGCCATTTCGGCTTGCCAAACTACGAGTCGTTATACGCGTTCTACCGATTCTGCCCCCGATTTTGTCTATTCTGAGCCAGATATGACTGACGCCCAACCGCGATATGAACCCTATCGCGAGCTCAATCACCGGCCTTACACTGTATTAGGTAAGCGATACTACCCTGCACGAACTGGCAAGGGATACGTAACAACCGGCATCGCATCTTGGTATGGTCAAAAGTTTCATGGGCACTTAACGTCTAATGGTGAAACCTATGACATGTTTGCCATGACAGCCGCACACAAAACCCTCCCCTTACCCTCCTTTGTCAAGGTAACTAACTTGGACAATGGCAAAACGGCTATTGTACGTGTTAATGATCGCGGACCTTTTCACGATAATCGCGTCATTGACCTGTCCTATGCGGCGGCGAAAAAATTGGGCTACCACAGTAAAGGCACCGCTCCCGTTAAATTAGAAGTGATTTACGTTGATGAATCGCAACAAGTTACCGTTGGAAACAATCCCACGGTTAGTTGGGAACGGTTTATGGGTATTGAACCTGAACCCGTACCTGAAATGCCCGCTGAAAACGGCATTTTTATTCAGGTAGCGGCGTTAAGTGATTTAGAACGTGCGCAGTCTATCTCTAATGTATTAAGCACGCTGTACCAAGTTCCGGCTGAGCTGCCGCAAGAAAATAACATTTATAAGCTTCGACTCGGACCACTGACTGACAAATTTAAGGCTAAAATGTTGTTAGATGATCTCAAGAAAAATGGTTATCCCAGCGCCTACACGGTGACCGAGTAACCCTTCCAGTTAAAATAATTGATGAACTTATTTGTTTTCATCCACTCTATTATGAAGAACCCACTGGGCACCTGAAAAATACGAGCCCGAATAGATAAATGACACATACTCAATGTTGCCTGCTACTCGACATGAATATCGTTTGCACGTTAAGTATAATCGACAGATAACCAATCTAGGGCGCTATACGGTATTTCCTTGGTATCCATATTGGCTTACGTTAGAATTCATTAACAAGAAACACAGTTAACACTTCAACACGGTAATAAAATGCATAATAAAACAAGACGCGCTAAACCGTTTCTTCTTTCTCAATGCCGTCGATGGGCACTCGCCGTAGCGGCGTCTATCGCATGTGCGAATGCGCAAAGCGCTGTCGTTATTCCTCCGCCACCGAGCGTTGCAGCGTCAGGCTACGTGCTCATGGATTTCGAGACAGGGCATCTCATCACTGAGCAGAATGCTGATATGCAATTAGCGCCTGCCAGCTTAACAAAGATCATGACAGTTTATGTGATTGGCAAAGAGCTTCAAGCGGGTAACATCAGTCTGGAAGATGAAGTGACGATATCGGAAAACGCCTGGGCTAAAAATTTCCCAGACTCGTCGAAGATGTTCATCGAGGTTGGCACTAAAGTAAAAGTGAAAGACTTGCTAAGAGGTATAGTCGTACAATCAGGTAATGACGCTTGCGTGGCAATGGCAGAGCACATTGCGGGATCTGAAAGCGCGTTTGCAAGCATGATGAATGCGCATGCAGAAGCGTTGGGATTGACAGCAAGTCACTTCGTCAACTCACACGGTTTGCACGATGCGGACCACTACACTAGCCCTCGAGATATGGCGACACTTTCTCAAGCGTTGATCAATGAAACGCCAGATATGTACAAAATATACTCTGAGAAAGAATTTACCTACAACGGAATTAAGCAGTACAACCGCAATAGTTTGTTGTGGGACAAAAGCCTGAATGTCGATGGCATCAAAACAGGCCACACGTCTGACGCAGGTTATAGCCTCATCACCTCAGGCACCCAAGGCGATATGCGATTGGTATCGGTCGTAATGGGAACAGAAAGCGAGCGAGCAAGAAAAGAAGAAAACAAAAAACTGTTGAAATACGGTTTCCGTTTTTATGAGACGGTCACACCCTATGAAGCTGGCGAAAGCTTTGTCGCACACCGTATTTACATGGGCGACAGAGAAACAGTTGATCTAGGCATCAACGTCGCAACACCAATTACCATTCCACGTGGGCAAGCGAAGAACCTTCAAGCTAATTTCGAACTTGATGAGCAACTCGAAGCGCCACTAGCGAAAGGCCAAGTCGTAGGCAAACTCTTTATTCAACTGGATGGAGAGGACGTTGCAGAGTATCCGTTAGTTACATTGCATGAAGTAAAAGAAGGTGGTTTTTTCGATCGCGCGATGGATTATATGATGCTTAAGCTTGGGTTCGAAGGATAAGACCCCATTTAACCCTTAGTAGAGGAGCGGACTGTTGTTATGATTCACACAGAATTGTAGTGTAAATTGTCTAACCAGACGCCACCAGTCCCCAGAACCTTTGTGTTGTTACGGCCAGATTTGATACAATCTGGCCGTTTTTATACGAATCACCAGCAAGGATATCTCGATGGATACCCGTTTTGATGAGCTTCTAGAGTTCCCAACGTTTCAAACATTTAAAATCATGGGCGTAGCAGATGACAATCTCCCTGACCAAGTCATTTCACGTCTGCAGGAGTTAGCACCTGGCGACTATACGCCAACCATAAAACCCAGTTCGAAGGGCAACTTTCACTCTCTTTCACTCAGAGTCAAAGTAACCAGTAAAGAACACATGGAAGAAATCTACACTGAGATTTCCAAGTTAGAATTGGTTAGAGTCGTTCTATAAGTGAGTATGCAAAACGTCATCATCAGACAATTGGGACGCCAGCCATATGAACCTATTTGGCAAGCCATGCAACATCTTACTGATACGCGAGATGAGACGACCCAAGACGAAATCTGGCTAGTTGAACATCAGCCAGTATTTACACAAGGTCAAGCTGGTAAAGCGGAACATATTCTTATGCCGGGCGACATCCCAGTGGTCCAAGTAGACCGTGGTGGCCAAGTCACTTATCATGGCCCCGGGCAACTAACCGTTTACCTGATGCTAGATATCAAGCGTAAAAAGATAGGCGTAAGACAACTCGTCACCGCTATTGAAGACGCAGTAGTCGCCAGCCTTGGGCAGTATGACGTAGAAGCCTACCCCAGAAAAGATGCACCAGGCGTTTATGTCGACCATAAAAAAGTATGCTCTTTAGGACTTCGTATCCGAAAAGGCTGCTCTTTTCATGGTCTGGCTCTTAACGTCAATATGGATTTAGAGCCATTTTCTCGAATTAACCCATGCGGTTATTCCGAATTAGAAATGGTTGATACAGCAAGACTCGGTGGACCAACAACATTGGACGATGCGTCACATTCACTAATAACAACACTAAAAGACGCATTAGACATTACCGAAACAGAATACAGAGAAGGCTTTGATGAGTAACCCACGACCAAAAGCAGGCTTAAAGCTTCGTGACGCGGACAAAGTAAAACACATTCCGGTCACTATCATTCCTACTGAAAAAGAGGAAATGCTCCGCAAGCCAGAATGGATAAAAATCAAATTACCACGCACGACTGAACGCGTTGACCACATCAAGCAGACGTTGCGAAAGAACAATTTGCACTCAGTGTGTGAGGAAGCAAGTTGCCCTAACCTAGCCGAGTGTTTCAACCACGGCACAGCAACCTTTATGATTCTGGGCGACATCTGTACACGCCGTTGCCCGTTCTGTGACGTTGCACATGGTAAACCTCTTCCTCCAAGCGCAGAAGAGCCTGAAAAGCTGGCAAAAACTATCGCCGAGATGAACCTTAAGTATGTGGTTATCACGTCCGTAGACAGAGATGATCTTCGAGATGGTGGTGCACAGCACTTCGTTGATTGCATCAACGCGATTCGCGAACACAGCCCAACTACGACCATTGAAGTATTAGTTCCCGACTTCCGCGGCCGTATGGACAGAGCGTTAGAAATTTTCAAAAACGGGGTACCGGACGTCTTTAATCACAACCTAGAAACGATTCCACGTCTCTATCGTGAGTGTCGTCCGGGTGCAAACTACCAATGGTCGTTAGATCTGCTTAAAAAGTTCAAAGCACAACACCCTGACATTCCGACTAAATCCGGTCTAATGATGGGTATGGGAGAGACTAACGAGGAAATTTCAAAGGTCCTGGAAGACCTTCGTGCCCATGATGTGGATATGCTAACATTGGGACAATACCTCCAGCCTAGTCGCCACCATTACCCGGTGAAACGCTACGTTCCACCAGCTGAATTCGATGAGTTGGGTAACTTTGCTAAAACTATTGGGTTCTCTCATGCTGCCTGTGGCCCGATGGTGCGTTCGAGCTATCATGCAGATCGCCAAGCTGCGGGTGAAGAAGTCAAGTAGCCTTTATGATTTGTTGATAAGAAGCCATGACATTCGTCATGGCTTTTTTGTTGGCAATGGCTCATCAACAGTATTGAGTAAACTTACCAATACAAAACTTAATTGCATCAGTAAAAACCAAGCAATCCATTTTGTCATTGGCACCACCTGCCATTTTTCCCCTTGATTAGGGTAGACCCAAATATGCGTATAAGTGGCAATATTTTCTGCAAACCAAATAAACAAGGCAACCAACGCCCAACCGACCAACAAGGGCATCGCTCGATAATGTGTTGTCACTTTGAAATATATGGTTGTACGGCCAAAAAGAAGAAGCGCGCCCAGCAACAACCACCACCGAAGGTCGACCATAAAGTGATGGGTAAAAAAATTTGCATAAATCAAGCACACCAAGATCACTGTCCAAGCTTTGGGAGGATAACCTTCAAACCGAAAATCGAACAAACGCCATACTCTGGCGATGTAACTCCCCACTGCGCTATACATGAATCCAGTAAACAAAGGAACATTAGCAATACCAAGATAGTAAGCTTCAGGGTAATACCAAGACCCAATATTCGGCGACGTTTTGAATAACTCCATAACCGTTGCCACTATGTGAAAGGAAAAAATCACCCACGTTTCTTTGAGTGTTTCTAACTTAAACACAAGCATCACTAGTTGAAATACAACCGCGGCAATAAATATAAAATCGTATCGATGCACGCTTTCGAGGGGATACCAAAAACTCGTCACTATCATGATGAGAAGCAGGAAAGCACCAAATAAACACGCGTAAGCCTGTTTTACACCAAACCTCCATAGCTCTATTGTGCCCACCAAACTCTTCTGTACCAGACTATGCATCAATACTTCCCCACTCTCTCAATGCCATTAGTTTGCTGCATCAAAAAGGCAATGGAGCGGCGCAATTGCGGCAAACTCATGGCAGAACACCTTGAGTAAAATTAAATTTGTTGACGCATGATACTATTAAGCATTAGCATATCCGTAACTAGTTACGGAGTTTTTAATATGAAGCCATATCACGAATTGGGTCACATCGCACTGGGCACAGCGTTGCGTAATTTGGCCGCTCAAGTATCAAATGACGCCGTCAATACCTACGAAAAATTTGGTTTTGCCATAGAACCAAAATGGTTTCCCGTATTTTATGTGTTGGCATCAACGGGCTCAGATTCCGTAGTTAACATCGCAAAAGTCATCAATCAATCTCACGTGTCGGTAAGCAAAATAGTCAAAGAAATGCATACTGCCGGTTTGCTTGTCAGCAACAAATCAGAAGAAGATTCTCGCGTAACGCTTATCGATCTCAACAATAAAGCAAAGTCGATGATTCCAGCCATGGAAGCGCAGTGTTTAGCGGTTGACCAAGCAATGCAGCAATTGACCAAAGAAACGGGCATAGATTTGTGGCAATGCGTGACTACGACAAGCCGACACTTGCAGTTTCGCCCTATCAGTCAGCGCGTTGACGAATACGAGAATAAGGATGAGATTCAGATTGTTGATTATGCACCGGTTTACCACACGGCATACAGACAACTCAATATCGATTGGATCAGCCAACATTGGCAGTTAGAAGCGCCAGATTACAATGCATTAGATAATCCAGAGACTTATATCTTAAATCAACAGGGCGTTATTCTGATTGCCTTATACAAAGGCGAACCTGTGGGATCGTGTGCGCTAATAAAAATGGAAAAGGCGTCATATGAACTTGCCAAAATGGCCGTCTCTCCAAAAGTTCAGGGTAAAGGCATTGGTTATTTGCTTGGACAGAAAACCATCGAAAGAGCGAGGTTGCTTGGCGCTAAGCGACTCTACTTAGAGAGCAACAGTGCATTGAAGCCCGCAGTAGGCTTATATGAAAAATTAGGGTTCAAGCATATCGAAGGCGTGTCTTCGCCTTACGAAAGATGCGATGTCCAAATGGAATTGAACTTAACAGTATAAAATCGTAAGAGTGACTACAGAAAAACTATTTGAGACGTGTTTACCCATTGCATTCGCTTTTTATTCTGAGTGAAACCTGCGATAAACCGCGGGGGTGAACCAAGCAACAATTGAGACAACAAAACCAGAGACTATGCCCAAGGCGCCCATTGGATGAAATGCACCAAAGGACAAAAGCATCGTCCATGAAGCGAAAAGTGCAATAAGCAAAGTAGTCGCAATATTTACTCTACTTCGCTTTTCACCGTATCCATTAAATAACCAAGCGACAATGATAATTGCGGCCAAAGCACTTGCTGCAAACAGCGGCAAACCCACACCCATGATTTTTTGTGTCCTGTGTCAAAACGCCATCCCACAAGGTGTGGCGACATTTAGGCTATTGATTTTGGGAACGCAAAGTAAACGTTATAAAGAAACAGCACTCATTGACGCGTTTGCGAAACAACAGATAGCTCCCAATCATTAAAGTAACCTTAAGGTTACGCATATTTCACTATGGACTTAAAGAAAAACAGGCGACAAAAACTTAAGCCTACTCTGGGCCCAAACGGACAGATTTCGTATGCCTTATCTATACTCACCTATTATTTCAATTTTTCCGACAATATTTTGATTTAACTCTTCGAGTTCTTCGGCTGGAACCCACCATTCCGTATGACTTTTTGCGCCCACACACTTAATTGGATATCGGTCCATGAACGCCTTTTTCACGTCAAATTTTGACACATAACCTGCACCAAAATCAGTGATATTCCACTTGGTCAATTCAATCGCATACTGTTCATTTGTCACTGGATAAAAAATGGGTTGCTCCGGCAATCTTGGAGGCCATTTCGTAAAACCTGAAGCCGCTACCAGTTTTAACTCTTTTTCGCCCAGTGGCCGATAGCAAGTAATTGTTGTCATTTCTATCCTGATTTATGAGATGCTTATTTTCTATAGCGGCTTTACGTCAATCGCTTCGAGCTTTTTCACTATGATAGCCTCGAGTTCTTTTGCTTCTGCGTCTCTATTATCCTTATTAAATAATCTACTCAACCACCCTTTTTCGGTAGTCACCCAAACGCTCCACTCGATAGTCTCAAGAGGGAACCGTGCGGCCACTTTTTCAGACAAACCATTTTCTGGGTATTGAAAGTCAGAGAATCCAGCACAACCTATCCAAAGCCAATATGGCTCTCTTTTTACCATTAAGCAGTAACCAAAGTCTTCTTCCAAAACCTCAGATATCTCGTACTTAGAATGATTTAATTGGTTGGCAATCCACTTAGATAGCGCTTTTCCAAGCACGCCAGGGTTAATGTTTTTATCCTCATTAGGGATAACCTTGAACGCTGACGATGAAAAATTAAATGATTTCATAAATTAACAGGCATGTTTAAACGAGAACTATCTGGCAAGCAGTGTTACCAAACATTCGCAATTGTAAAAAGAGCCTCAAGTGGTCTGTATCAAAAAGTGGTTCAAAACAAATACCCATTCTGAATCCGCTTAAAACACTTTAATAAATGGCGGTTTCGATGAAACAACATTTACGCACCAATCTACACCAATGATTAAATATTCCGTGTAGGCATCTACGTTGCCCTTTCCAGACATAAAATCAGAACGTGTATTTTCTAAATCGAACCAACCACCAGAAACCACCTCGTAAATCCACGATTGACTTAAATTGTAGTCATTCCAAAAGTTCCATAGGTCAGACTCCTCAAGCGTTCGGTAGCCAATAACGCTATCGAAGTAAACAGATAAGCACTTCCGTGTTGAAAGTACATCTAGTTCAATTGTCAGTGCATTAAATTCACTTGTTACTTTAACTATCTCGGTTTTCATTCCTTGATATGGGGCTTGACCATATGTATTGCAAACTGCGAGCATATTCGATGGTTCCTAGTGCTTGATTAAGCGAAGTGAAAGCGTCGTTATGTAGATTGAAAACTAGACCTTAGTCTTTGGTAAAAGATTTTGATTGACCGCCTTGATGTAAGGCCCTACTCCATTTTTCCAATTAAGGTCGAGAGGACCCGGATTGTAATCGGCAATAAACAGTTTGAAGAAAGTCGTGTTTTCATTGAAATCTTGAACCACTAAATCAGCACACGGCTTTATTTCATTCTCACCATGGTACATATGGGATACGAGAAAATTACAGCTATCTTCCCACCCATTCGCAAGCACCGATGTCGACGAAATGAGCGATACATTTTCGTTTGGTAGGGTTTGCCCAATCATAATGCTGGCCTTATCTATGGCTTCTTGAATTGATCCCTTTGTCAAAATATAAAATTCTGTTCTGGTCATTATACCCTTCGATGTTCTCTCCACTTATGAATCAGACATTTGATGAATTAATTTACCTCAACACGAATAAAACAGAGTGTACAACTAGAAGTGTCTGCACTGTTCGTCGTATTTATGACGGTCAAATTTTTCCATTCCGAGTTCTATTCGACGTGCGGATAACCCAGTTTCTTCAGCTATGGGGGCGACTATAGCGCGACCATTCTTGCAGCTATATTGTGTGCCGTAGCTTTGAGGGTAGCCTCGAGCTACAAGAATCCGATCGTACATAGAAGCATAATGCCACGGTGTAAGGTGTTCTAACTCCACAACTCGCTTTATATCAGGCAAAATCGATTCAACAAAATCTACATCCCAAGAAGCAACGCCTTCGTCGATAATCGTTTGGGAATGTTGTGCGATGAACCAAGCGCTCAATTGAACGTCCGCATCAAACTTCGGTGACATTGGAAAATCATGAACTTTCACTACCTCTTTCAATCGTCGTGTGTTCGGAAGATCGACGAAAAAGACCATCACGCCAATGAATGAATTTTGGCAATGTGTTTTATGCGTAGTGGCGTAATCTTCGCATAACATTAAAGTCTTGAATTCATTGCGTACCCATTGGTCTATTCTGTATCTTTCCAATAGTTCTTGAGACAGGCAACGGCGGTCGGTTAATTCGCATTTTATCGCATCCACAACCTTCATCTCATTTACAATAGCGGTTTTAATACGATTGAATAAAATTGCAGCGATATCAGCTTCATTGGGAAGAGAAGATTTACCTTGAGCGGAAACAGCTGTTGAAGTCAATGCTAGAAGAAAGACTACAAGCATAACTGACAAGTTGTGCATTAAATTCATCCTTGAATCAGTTTATAAAATAGAGTTTTTTGGCATCTCACTTTGGGTCAAAGCGGATTACCTTGTTGACGCTTCACTCGATACAATAATCCGAGCGATCCAACATACATTGTTTCTGTGTAAATATCACCAACCCTCAGCCGATTGTATTCATAGCTAGTCAGTTCAACTTTTAAAATTTTCGTCGTTGCACCATCTTGAAACTCAACGAAAAAACTCGGTCTACGATAACCCGAGTGTTGTTGCATGGTCACAATAGGACCAGTTAGAACTACGTTATCGTGTGCGCCGATACGATTTACCAAAAAAGCGAAACCACCACCTGCAAAAGAACTGTAAAACGTTGCCAATGCTAGATAGGAATAGTGTATTAAGCGAGGGGGCCTCAAACCACAAAAAAGAGATACAAAGTAATGAGAAAGATTAAAATGGGGATAGATAGGAAGTAAAATGCCAGTTTAACGTGGGAATAGTCCACTCCGTGTTGGACGCCAAAGAGAAAGCCAACAAATGAGACGGATATAAATATCCCCAATAGCATGAATTTTATAATTTTTTTCAACTAATATTAACTCTAGAACACCAGAAAATCTTTCTCAACTATCACTCTATAATTACGAGTAAGAATTTAAGTCTGCTCGGCATTTTTGCGAATTTTTAAAAACAGAGATATCCATTCAGAATCTATGTGCTAAACCAGACGTCACGACACGATCAAAACCCACGTATTTCGCATTACCCATAACAACAAAAATAGTCCACCTATTCTAACAATAGTGGTGTCATAACGATTGTTAAGTTGTATAGCGGTTGGGTTGATAGCCCAATATGAGCGCTTAGTGATATGAGGAAAAATCAATAAGTGCAGCGCCATCAACCACGAAAAACAAAACTGTATTTCCCCAGCTCCTCGGTATCCACGCCATCCTTCGTTCATAGCCCAAACAAATTTTGGTGCTAACACCCTCGCCAGTATTAAAAACGCAAGTAGAGCAATAGCCACGCCTACCGCTAAATCATTATATCGATTCCATTCGAATCGCTTATAATCTGAATGATTACGCTGATATATATAGGTTACCACCAGCGGCAGATAGACAATGCTCAAGAATAGAATCAGGTATTTTGACTCTGCCATGGACGTATCATCTCAATTAAAAATAAGCGTATTGCTGATTGTAAATGCTTGGTGATATTCACAGAAAACGCCATGCGTAAACATGACGTTGTCAGAAAAACAGTGAAGCAATGACGTTTTGGTTAATTAAAACCTTTTTAGACAGAAATGTTAAGCACACTGCACTATGAAGATTACTGCTAGTAGTTTAACTCACAATTGTCGTTAGACACTCATGTTCACCATTTAGCCACCCTTACAGCGCATTTTATGCGATAAATAACGACAATACTTTGCTTTAGCAAACGACTATTTTTAATTGCTGAGGTCTACCGTTAACCATGTTGACGCATCAGTGTTGCGCCCTTTTTCAGGAAAAGAAACGTCGCCTCCGTACTCACCGTCTTGATAAATCCCGCTTACCCCAAACATCATGAGCCATTGCGATGCGGCGAACTTGCGTTTTAAGATAACAATTTCCCTATCTGAGCCTTTCAGAAATTTCGGTCGTTTGCCCTCCTCATAGTCAGTTTGGCCCGCATAGGGTACCCAAAATCCGCCCCAATCCACTAGGTTCCAACGATTGGGCTCGCCCCACTCTTTACCATTAAAGCGACTTTCCGATAGTTGAGCAGAGGCATGGAGATTGTGCATAGTATCGACTTGCGGGCGTTTGATATAAATATCTAACACCGTGTAATCGTCTGGTTTCCCCTTTGCACAAACAAAAAAGGCACGATCATTTTGCATCAGGAGTAACGACACACCATCTGACAAAGTCAACTTAGTTGCATCAGACCATTCATCGGCGCTACACGTCCCGTCGAGCAGCGGACTGTGACGGGTTTTACCAACGCTCATTGTTTCTTGTGCATGGAGTGTCACCGGCATACATAGGCCCGCAACAATTAAGATTTTGAAAATGTTAGACATAATGGTCTCTTATCATTAATTGAATAGTAATCTCGCTCAATTGATTTTGAGCGAGTCAATAATGTAAAAGAGCACAATTTGAATAACCTGAAGTCAGTATGACTTTTGGCTGATTTCTGTAGTTAGGTCATTGAGTGTAAACGACGATACGTCAAAACAAAGCTAACAATAAGTATCACTAAAGCACCAACACCAATAGAGGTAAGGTTCTGGCGCACAGGCGTAATCACTGCCATGATGTCCAGCGTGCCGAATTGCCAATAAACCCATTCACTGCCAATTTCTGACGCCAAACTAAATGACCCGGAACTAAGTACGATAATGCCATCACCCGAGTAAGTATTTATCCTGACCGTAGTGTTGATAGCAGGTCGGTTGCCGCCATCGTGACCAATAATCCAGTTACCCTTTTGGTCTTGTCCATACACTCCTGCCCCAGTACCATAGGTCGCCTTCCCCATAAATGACCCGAACGTATCTTGCATGATGCGCTTTGAATCGGTAGATAAACGACTTGCATTACTATCGAATACAGATGTTGAATTGGCACGCATATACGCAACCAAATCATCGGCAGAGGCATACAAAGAAGCGGCCGCTAGCGCACTGTAATAATAATGGTTTGACAG
The DNA here is from genome assembly GCA_963922845.1 of uncultured Alteromonas sp. Classification (GTDB taxonomy): domain Bacteria; phylum Pseudomonadota; class Gammaproteobacteria; order Enterobacterales; family Alteromonadaceae; genus Alteromonas. The sequence goes on along the minus strand of CAWUJV010000044.1, from coordinate 7,952 downwards.
TTGTCCTTGCTCATTAAAAGTTTGGGCAAGACGGGGGTCTTCGTGGTTCAGCTTGAAGGTCGCAGAATGCATCCCCAATGGAATGAACACGGCTTCAGACATGAACTCGTTGAAGCTTTTACCACTGACGTCTTCTATCACCAGTTGCAGTATAGAAAATCCGCCTCCTGAATATTTGTAATCAGTACCCGGCGCTACTGTAACCCTGGTTTCACCCAGTGTACCCGGCGCTGCATCTAACGCTTTGGTCAATGATGCTTCGATGGTTTGTACCTCATCGGCGGTATCAAACCCCATATAGCCCAAACCATCACCAAGCCCTGCACTATGTTGAAGCAAGCGTCTGATCGTAACCTGGTCATTAAACTGACTTTGCGGTAACGACCATCGCGTTAAGTATTCACTGACGGGTTTGTCTAAATTGAGTTCGCCGCGTTCAACAAGATTCAAAATTCCCCATGTGGTTACCCACTTACTCACAGAAGCCATTTGAAACAAGGTTTGACTGTTGACCGGCTTGTCCGTTGAATAACTGTATTCATCAACCGTTTGCCAGTTTTGAAGCAAGACAACAATAGCGTTCCCTCGTGTTTGATCTTGTATTTTCGACGACACTGCAGCCATAAATGCCGCATTGTCTTTTGGAGCGGCTATCGGCGACTTAAACCAACCAAAGTAGATCCCTAAGCCAACAAAACCAAGACATGCAGACGTTGTTAGAATCGACACTACACTGCTAATCATCAGCTTTTTCATCAACTATCCTTTTATACCAATCCGCATAGATAAATGTTCGCTCAGCGTGAGTATTCGAGCTAGATGGCAAGGCAGTGCCATGAAGCCTTCGTGTGCTACAGGGAATAGAAGTAACACCGTCAGTTAGCTCGAAGGCCACGCCCGAAAGGAGATTGCATAGACATTTATCTATGCAGATTGGTATTCCTTCCTCAACTTAACAAACTAACAGTACCACATGATCACTCGTTAATAAGGGGCTATTTAAGATTAAAGTCGTCGAGTTGTTTGCGGGTTTTGATTATGAAGACGTTTTTGGTGCCTTGCATTGCCAGTAATTTTTCAGTAAATGCTTGGTTCCAAAACGTTTTCGAGAGCTTTAAAAATTGAAAGCTCGCAATGGTACCTTTAACGATAGAGCTACCTTTGGGCCACCCATCAGGCGTGACAAACAGCCCTTTAATAAATCGTTTAACTACAAACCAGTAGCTAACTCGATAGGGTAAATCGATATAAATTAGCGTGTCAGCCGCCTGTATTCTCGCTTCGAAAGACGAGAGAGTACCCAACCCATCCATAATCCACTGAGGCTTGGCCAATGCAGATTCGTGCTTCTGGCCAAATTCAGCTTTGCTCAACTGGTCGCCATTAGCTTTGTAATGCATTTCATCTATTGGGCAATATTCAATACCCATTTTCACTGCCAAACGTTTAGCTAATCTCGATTTTCCGCTGCCAGGCTTTCCAAATACTGCTATTTTTTGCATAGTCATACCTACCGTTTATTGGACTGCCCCAGAAACGAAAAACCCGCCTCCAGGGCGGGTTTTGATTAGCACATACCAAATCCCACCATTCCTATGGAATGATGATAATAATGACATTGGTAGAAAATGTACTGAATCTGTTCATCGCTCTATCGTGCATGAGTCTTTGCGTGCTGTAAAGCAGCAACATGTTTCAAACCTTGTCAGTGTCTTTATCATCAGGCATCGCTCTCAGTCGCATGAACTGAAATATATTAAAAACAGTTAAGAAAAAACAAACGATTGAGATGATCAGGCAAGACAAAAACAATTGAATAATGACACCGTAACTCACGTAGGCAAATGCGCCACAAATAACACATATGCTTAATTCTAATAATGCAACTTCGGCGAAACTCTTGACGTTAGTTTTTATCGGTTGAGCATAGTGATTGAGCTTAAATGGCATCGGGTCTTCTTCCTGAATACTCGGATAAATAAAAGGCTAACAGATTTGCACAATAACAACAAAAAGGCCCGCTATTACAGCGGGCCTTCGGCTTTACTACTCTATAACATGACTCAGCTAGGCGCCTTGTTGCTGCATCCAACGGGCTACTTTTTCACTCAAAATAGGCATTGGCAAAGATCCATCCGTCAAAACTTCAGTGTGGAACTTACGGATGTCGAACTTATCGCCTAACTTCGCCGCCGCTTGCTCTCGCAACTGGCGAATATGACGCTCGCCTACTTTGTAAGACACAGCTTGACCCGGCATAGAAATATAACGCTCGACTTCAGCTACTACATCGCTTTCGGCCATAGACGAGTTATCAAGCATAAACTGAATAGCCTGCTCTCTAGTCCATCCCTTAGCATGAAGGCCAGTGTCGACGACTAGTCGCATCGCCCTTAATTGCTCATCGGCAAGTCGGCCGTACCACATATAAGGGTCGGTAAATAAGCCCATTTCTTTACCAAGACTTTCTGCGTATAGCGCCCAACCTTCGGCAAAGACGGTATAACCGCCAAATTTGCGGAATTCTGGTAAGCCCGTAACTTCTTGCTGAATAGCTATTTGAAAGTGATGGCCTGGTGCGGCTTCGTGCACACTTAGTGTTTCCATAAGAAACTTCGGCTGTGCTTTCAGGTTATGGGTGTTGATGTAAAAAATACCAGGGCGGGAGCCATCTGGTGCCGGCGATTGATAACTTGCACCCGCAGCCGACGCCGCTCTATATGGTTCTACCGCTTTTACGATATAATCCGCTTTGGGGAATACTTCAAACAACTGTGGTACACGTGCATCAATTTTTTCTTTGATTTTTGTATAAGCTTCAATGACTTCCTCAGACGTTTCAAAGTAAAACTGATCGTCCGTGCGAAGGTGTTCAAAAAAGGCCGATAAGTCGCCTTCAAATTCGACTTCTTCACGCACTTTGTTCATTTCATCTAAAATGCGCGCCACTTCACGCTGACCAAACTCATGTATGTCGTCTGCACTTAAAGGAAGCGTCGTATGCTCCTGAATTTGATACTCATACCATGCCTTGCCGTTAGGTAACGCGGATAAACCAACAGTGTCACGGGTTTTCGATAAATACTCTTCCTGCATGAAATCATGAACACGTTGATAAGCCGGAATGATGACCGTCTCGATTGTACTTGTCATATCTGCCGTAAGACGCGCTTTATCATCTTCACTGATTTCAGTATTTTCCACCAACATGGCTACAGGGCCATAAAACACACTCGCCGTTACATCTTCAACAGCGTGAGCAGCCAACTGAGGCAAGACTTTTTCAGCGATGGGCGTCGGTAGCACCACACCATTCTCGATCCCTTTTTTCATGTAGGTAATGGTGCTATCCATATATTCGGCGAATCCCTTGGCACGCTTCATAAATTTGTCGTAGTCTTCGACTGTGTTAAACGGCTGCGCAGACTGACCCGATCCTAGCATCGCAAAATAAGTATGTGCCCCTCCCATTTGGGATAGCGGAACAAACTCACCACCGTATTGCATTCCATCTAAATTATGAGCGCGATCGTATTTGAAAATTTCATAGGTGATCCAATCTTGACCATCGAGTTGACTTGCATCTACTTCGGCTATTTTTGCTTGATATTTTTTCTCAAAATCGATTTGGCTTTGGAGTGATTCTGCGCTCAAAGGCTCACTGAATCGGTCGTTAAACTCACTCATTCCAACAAACGTAGCGTAGATGGGGTTGCGCTCCATCGTCTCGTTAAAGTATTCGTCAGTAATTTGTTTGAGCTTTTGCGCTTCTGTTTGCTGTGGCGCTTGCGCTTCGACTGATTGCGTAGTTTCAGTGGCGGTATTGCAACCAAATAGAGACGCCGCGGCCATTGAGACTGCTATTGCGATGAGATGCTTTTTCATAACTGTCCTAGTCGTTATTTTATGATTATGTCCAACCTAAAGCTTACAGAAAACGTTAACTGTGCGTCAGCGTACCTTGTTACTAAAGGTTTCTAATGCTTTTTCAAGTGGTTGGATTGTGTGACAGCAGAATAATAGTAGAATGGCGGGCAAAAGCCTATCCTGTCATGTGTTCAATGCGGTAGAACACCCTATTTATCGTTCACATGCAGATATAATAATCAGGTAACCTCATGCGTAAACACATTTATATTGCCTATACGGGTGGTACGATTGGTATGAAGCCTTCTGACCAAGGGTATGTCCCGGCAGCCGGCTTCTTGACTGCAACACTCGCTAAAATGCCAGAATTCAATCGCCCGGAAATGCCTCATTTTACCATTCATGAGTACGACAACTTAATCGACTCATCGGATATGAACCCAAGTGATTGGCAGCGCATTGCAGACGATATTGCAGAGCACTACGATGACTATGATGGATTCATTATCCTACATGGTACGGACACAATGGCATATACCGCTTCAGCACTGAGCTTCATGTTGGAGAACTTAAGTAAGCCAGTGATCGTTACAGGGTCACAAATACCACTAGCGGAGCTTCGTTCAGATGGGCAGGTAAACCTGCTCAACGCCTTGTATGTTGCGGCCAATTATCCCATTGCAGAGGTATCGCTGTTTTTTAACAACAAACTACTTAGGGGTAACCGCAGTCGAAAAGTCGACGCTGATGGTTTTAATGCCTTTGATTCCCCTAACTACCCTCCTCTGCTCGAAGCTGGAATCAATATTCGATTAGTTGCCGGAGAGCTCGCCAAACCGTCTGAGCGGCCTTTGACCGTTAGTCCCGTCAGCGCTCAACCAATAGGCTTAGTGAGTCTATATCCGGGCATAGCGGCAGAGGTCATTAAAAATACGCTCCAACAACCCGTTAATGCCCTCATTTTACTCAGCTATGGTGTGGGTAACGCACCTCAGCACCCTGAATTATTAGCGCAATTGGCCTATGCACAAAACCGACATATCCCAATTTTAAATTGTACCCAGTGCATGCGCGGCCGGGTCAACATGGGTGGTTATGCTACAGGCCATAGTTTACAAGAGGCTGGCGTGCTGTCAGGTAGTGATATGACACCAGAGGCAGCCCTTGCTAAATTGCATTACTTATTGAGTAAGAACCTTGATTTCGACCAGCTCAAACAACAGCTAACCGCTAACCTTAGAGGTGAGTTGAGCGATTAATACGTCGCCTTTTTTCTGCGTCCCACACCACATAGAAAACAGGCAAAAATAACTGGGCGCCCCCGTACCGCGGCGCGACAATAATATAAAGAAAGACCACAATCATGACACTATACTCAGGCAAACTTCACAAGATGTCGGTCGCCGTTGATAGCAACAACGTTGCTCAATACGGTTTGAACTTAGGCGATCAAGCAATTGATATAAATGCGCTTATCGGTAAATCAATCAACCTTAGTTTCGACAATGAAATACGGTGTACACATTGCAACGCCAAAACGAAAAAAAGCTTTAATCAAGGCTATTGCTATCGCTGTCTAATTACCCTTGCCCAGTGTGACAGTTGCATCATCAAGCCAGAGCTTTGTCACTACAACGAAGGTACCTGCCGCGAGCCAGAATGGGGAGAAACCCATTGTTTGAGCGATCATTTCGTCTATATTTCTAATACTGGAAATTTGAAAGTCGGGATTACGCGCCACGTGACGGATGGCGTTTCAAGCCGCTGGATAGATCAAGGTGCCACACAAGCGATTGCCATGCTTCGCGTACCCGATCGTCTTACTAGCGGCAAAGTGGAAATGTTATGTAAGCAGCATATCGGTGACAAGACCAATTGGCGCACTATGCTCAAAGGCGTCATAACAGAACAAGACTTAGTGGCAAAACGCGAGGAGTTACTGGACTTGATTCAACCAGAGTTAGAGACGTTGGCACAAGAAAAAGGGATTCAAGCCTTCACAAGACTCGACACGCCAGCCATTGATATTGCCTACCCTGTTGAACAATATCCCGAAAAAATTAAGTCAATTAACTTAGATAAAACGCCTGAATTTGACGGTGTGCTACAAGGTATTAAAGGTCAATATTGGTTGCTGGACGGCGATCGCGTGATCAACATCCGAAAATACGCCGGCTATCATGTCGAGCTGAATGTGGCGTAACATCAGACTAATCGCGTCATTGCCTAGTTAACATAAGACGACAATGACGCCAGCGGGAAATTCACTTAACCATTGAACGAACCCTCGATGTAACTCAGGGCTCAGCGCCTTGAGCGAATCGATGTTTTTGACGTAAACCTTTTCAGGAATCCTATTCATTGGGTCGTAAAACACAAGTTCTGACATTGCATACCAGCCGCTACCGTATAAATCGGGAAACCCAAATCGTTCGACTAAAAAATCAAAGATTTCGTCGGGCTGGGTAACTACCGATAAATCCAATTCCACGGGTTATTCTCCTCTCATTCCCTCGAAAGAGGTCATCAACCATTGTTTAAATGCTTCTGTTTTACGTTGGTATCCAGAATGAGGAGAAGTAATGATGCTATAGGTAAATCCAGGTAACACATAATCCTCGCCGAGTGACACCAACCATTTTTGACCAATGGCCATATCCGCCAGAACCGAGCTCATCAGCACCACACCTTGGCCCGCCAAGGCAGCTTGTATTGCATGTTGCTCTTGGTCAAATTTGATAGCCGTAGGCATTGTTGCAACGCGGTGCGAAAAATGCTGAGACCATGTCATCGGGGGCAGTGCTTGGTTTTGCCAATGCGTTTCGATTAATGTCATCTCTTCTAAATTAGGATTGTTGTCTAAATACGTCTGTGTCGCATAAGCACCGAAATGTTCGGTCACAAGCTTAGAGGACTGTGGACTCACATGAGGTGTTTCAGCATACCGCACCGCAATATCAACATTGCGGTCGCGTGCGATATCCACCAACCGATCAGACGTACTTATTTCTACTTGTATATCAGGATACTGCCGATAGAAATCAGCTAAATGCGGGACTAGCCACAAAGACGCAAACGAATTTGTTGTCGAAACTCGCAATACCGATTGAATACGTGAGATGTCATCAAGCGTTTGGGATAAGGTGTTAAATGCCTGAAATACCGCAAGGGCCAATCGTCTCCCCTCTTCAGTAAGAACGACTTGCCGTATTTTTCTCTCAAATAGCGCAACGCCAAGCTTATCTTCCAAATTACTTATCTGATGAGAGATAGCGGTCGGCGACAAGTTAAGCTCCTGTCCGGCCGCTTTAAAGCTACCAAGGCGAGCCGCTGCTTCGAAACCTCGTACTTGATTAAGTTGTGGCAAATGAGAAAACACACCGCACCTTAGATGCAAAAATTTCATGTATAGGTGTTTTTTTACCATTTGTCAAAAATGTCATTAGTTCCAATAATTCGCCTCATGTAAACAGTGATGCACGGAGATACCAAATGGCCACAATACTGCATATTGACGCGAGTGCTAGACAAACCCGTTCTCTGACTAGGGCGTTAGGTGAGGAATTTAATAACCGATGGTTGGCAGTAAGACCAAGTGATGTCTTTATTCACCGAGACGTAGGTACAACACCACCGGCCCTGATCTCGGAAGCGTGGATTGCCGCCGCCTTTACAGATGAGAACCAAAGAACAGATGAACAAAATTCATTATTATCCTTATCTAACACGCTAATTGATGAACTGGATCAAGCGGATATTATTGTCATTGCTACCCCCATGTACAATTACAGTGTACCCGCATCTCTCAAAGCGTGGATTGATCAGGTTATTCGAGTTAACAAGACGTTTAGTTTTGATCTAAATCGCGGTGATACCCCGTTAGAGCCCATCATGTCCGGAAAGTCCTTATTGTTGTTAACGTCTGTAGGTGAATTTGGTTTTGGCCCCGGTCAATCACGTGAGCACATGAACCATTTAGGGCCTTACTTGAAGACGGTTAGCAAGTATTTGGGCGTCAGCCAAACCCATGAACTAGGTATTGAATATCAGGAGTTTGGGGATACAAGGCATCAACAATCCATCGA